>NZ_QRGP01000001.1:0-307874 GCF_003367235.1 Sphingorhabdus pulchriflava | reverse complement strand
CGCGTGGAAGCGCGATGCTGCGAGCCAGCCTGTTGCTGCTGTTCATTGTCATCGTAGTTTCTCTTTTTGCGATGACATTGCTGTTTCTTGGCTTGTTAGGATAACCGATGACTGCGCATTTCGACCGCCGCCTGCTTCTGAAAACCGGTGTTTACGGGCTGGGCGCGCTCAGCCTTCCGGGGGGGGCGCTGGCGGCGATGCAGGCATCGCTGACGAAAGGCTTCAGCCATGGCGTAGCGAGCGGAGAACCCTTGCAGAATTCGGTGTTGCTCTGGACGCGCTTTGTCTCCGATCTGACGGAGACTAAATTGAAGGCAGAGATTAGCGAAACCCCTGACTTCCGCTCAATCATAGCGGGTGCGGAGACAGTGGCTGTTCCGGGCCGCGATTACACCGCAAAGGCTATCCTGAGCGGATTGGAGCCTGGCAAAGCCTATTATTACCGCTTCATCGCCCCCGATGGCAGCGTCTCCCCCATCGGCCAAACGCGCACCTTGCCCGAAGGCGGGATTGATCGATACCGGATGGCGGTTTTTTCCTGTTCGAACATGCCGTTCGGCTGGTTCAATGCCTATGCCCATGCGGCACAGGTCGGTGACTTTGACATAGCGTTGCACCTCGGCGATTATATCTATGAATATCAGCGCGGCGATTATCCTTCAGCCAAGGACACCGTCGCCGGACGCCTGATCGAACCGGCAAACGAGATTGTCAGCCTCGCCGACTATCGCCTGCGTTATGCCAGCTATCGCGCCGACCCCGACCTGCAGGCGATCCACGCCCGCGCGCCGATGCTGTGCATGTGGGACGATCACGAGTTCGCCAATGATGCCTATGCCGATGGCGCACAGAACCATCAGGCGAATGAAGGCGACTGGCAAACACGCAAGGCCGCCGCCGAGAAGGCCTATCGCGAATGGATGCCGGTGCGCGATCTGGATATGGGTGAACGCTGGACCGGCTATCGCATCGGCGATCTCGCCCAAATCTTCATGACCGAGAGCCGCATCGGTGCGCGGTCCAAGCCTGCCGAGTTGCAAATCCCCAAGGGCGCTGATCAGGCCGCGACGCTGGCGGCGATCAAGGGCTTTACCCAAGGCGATTGGCAAGCAACCGATAGGACGATGCTGGGGCAAGTCCAGGAAAGCTGGCTGAGCAGCGGATTCCAAAACAGCAAGGCGAAGTGGAATATCTGGGCGCAACAGACGATCATGGGAACGATCCTGCAGCCTGATGCCACAGTCGATTGGCTCGCCCCCGATGCGCCCGATTTCGCCAAGGCGCGCGTCCGTCGCGGCGCAATGGCTGCCAAGGGAGGAATACCGGCCAATCTCGACGCCTGGGATGGCTATCCCGCAGCACGCGCACGTGCGCTTTCCGCCGCGCAAAATTCAAAGGCTGACCTTGTCGTGCTAACCGGCGACAGCCACAATGCGTGGGCGTTTGATTTGAAACATGACGGCAAGTCGGCAGGCGTTGAATTCGCCGGCCAGAGCGTCAGTTCACCCGGCTTTGAGTCCTATTTCACCGGAGCCACTCCAGCGACAGTGGCCAAAGGCGTGATGGCACGCAACAAAGGTCTCAAATGGATGGACAGCAGCCGTCGGGGGTACATGATCGTCGAACTGACCCCGGCGCAAGCGACCAGCGAATGGCGCTTTGTCGAAACGGTGAAGGAACGCTCCCCGCGCCTGGCTGGACTGCACAGGATGGCAGCACAGCATGGAAAACGAAAGCTGGGCTAAAGCGGGCCTAGCTGGCCCGCACCCGCCCCCACGGCCCCGTAATGGCCAGCGTCATTGTCGGCCACATCAGGTTGACAAAGAAGGTCGATCCGTCGGGCGAAAAACAGGCGCCTGCAAATTCGGTTTGTACCCGGCTCTTTGCAAAGGTGTAGGCCTTACCGGCAGGGGTGATGCCGCGGAGGTGGTTGTCGACGATTTCGGTATACTGGTCTTCGCAGACCATGAGGTGACCGGTCGGCATTACGCAAAGGTTGTCGCCATAATTATAGGCAGCGGCATCGGTCGATTCGTAGAACAGATCGAGGCTGTCGGAAGCGCTGCCTATTCCGGGACGCAGGCGATAAATCTGACCATGCTTGATCGCGCCGCCATCGGTGCAGGTGAAATAAAGCTCATCTTCGCCCCACCAGATGCCCTCACCGCGCGCGAACAGGGTCGCCCCCTTCGCGGCACCGCGTTTGCGCAGATCGTCGTCGGGCGCCTCCGGATTATCGAGAGCGACCCAGCGCGGTGTGTAGGTCTTGCCACGCATTACGGCGGCTTCGCTCCAGTTGCGGCTGTCCGCGACACCGTCCAGTGCCAGTGCTTCCAACCGCCCGCCCTTGGCCAGCTCGCCTTTGGCATCGGGCAGGAAACGATAGAGCAAACTGTCGTCGCGATCTTCGGTCAGATAGACAATGCCGGTGCGCGGATCGACGCAGGCGGCCTCATGGTTGAAGCGCCCCATCGCCTTCAGCGGCACCGGTGCGACCAGCCCCATATGGCCGGACGGCACTTCGAAGATATAGCCATGATCCTTGCCTACGGTGTCGCCTGCACGTGTCACGTTTTCCTCACAGGTGAGCCAGCTGCCCCAGGGCGTGATGCCGCCCGCGCAGTTACGGATCGTGCCCGACAGGCTGAGCCATTGCTTTTCGACCTTTTGAGATTTCAGATCGTAGATCAGGGTCGTGGTTCCACCCGGCAGCGGCATGCCATCCTTGCCGCGATCATAGGCGGCGAAATCATCTGCCACCTTACCGGTGAACGGCCCGAAACGGGCATCGCGGATGTTGAGTTCATGGTTGCGAACCAGCGCGACCTTGCCCTTCCCCGCTGCAAATGCACCCATGCCGTCCCCGGCGCTCGGCACCAGATAGCCATCGTCCATGATGTTGCCGAAGCGCGAAATCACGCGGTAGGAAAAGCCCTTGGGCAAGTCTATCAGATTGTTCGGATCGCGGACCAAGGCACCATAGCCCGGCACTTCGCTACGCGCGGCGGGCGGGATCTGCGCGCAGGCCCGCTCGGCAATTCCCGCAAAGGCCAGGCTTCCGAGACCGAAATTGAAACTGCGGCGGCTAATTTGCATCTGATTGTCCTTTAGCTTTGTTTTGTTGTGCCGTTGAAGCGCAAAGATGACAAGACGGTTGCAGCTTGATAGAGGCCCGCCGCATGACTGAAATGACCAAGCCTGTCCGCACCCGTGTCGCCCCTTCACCGACCGGCGATCCGCATGTCGGAACTGCCTATATCGCGCTGATCAATTACTGCTTTGCCAAAAAACATGGCGGGCAATTCCTGCTGCGTATCGAGGATACCGATCAGGTGCGCTCGACGCGCGAGTCCGAAGAGAAGATCCTCGATTCGCTGCGCTGGCTGGGTTTGAGCTGGGATGAAGGCCCCGATGTCGGCGGCCCGCACGGCCCCTATCGCCAGTCCGAACGCAGCGCGATCTATACCGAGCATTGCAACCGCCTGCTCAATGATGGCCACGCCTTCAAATGCTATTGCACGCCCGATGAACTGGCGAGCATGCGCGCGCAGCAAATGGCCGCGAAACAGCCGCCCAAATATGATGGTCGCTGCGCCAAGCTGACCCAGGCCGAATGCGCCGAACGCGATGCCAAGGGCATGAGCCATGTCGTGCGCATGATGGTCCCGAACGAAGGCGTATGCGTGGTGCAGGATACGCTACGCGGGCCGATCGAGTTCGAATATTCGGTGGTCGACATGCAGGTGCTGATGAAGTCGGATGGCCTGCCGACCTACCACCTCGCCAATGTCGTCGACGATCACCTGATGGGCATCACCCATGTGATGCGCGGCGAGGAGTGGATTTCTTCCGCGCCCAAGCATCTGTTACTGTATCAATATTTTGGTTGGGAGCCGCCGGTGCTCACCCACCTGCCGTTGCTGCGTAACGCAGACCGGTCGAAGCTGTCAAAGCGCAAAAACCCGACGAGCATCCTCTATTACCAGCGTGCCGGATATCTGCCCGCCGCGATGCAGAACTTCCTCGGCCTGTTCATCAAGAGCGCGAGCGAGGAGGATGAGAAGACTTCGCTTCAGGAACTGATCGACGGCTTTGATGTGGCAAACATTTCGCTGGGCGGACCGGTGTTCGACACGTCGAAACTCGACTGGCTCAATGGTCGCTATATGCGTGAGGAACTGACGACCGAACAATTCCTCGGCGAAGTGCGTAAATGGGCACTTAATGACGAATATCTGCTGCCCATCGCCGAAATGGCGCAGAGCCGCATCGTCAAGCTCGGCGATCTGGGCGCGCTCGTTGCTCCCTTCTTCATGAACCGGATCGAAGGCATGACGGCTGAAAAGCTGCGCGACGGCGTGAAGATCGACGCAGACCAGCAGCGTGCAGCTTATACATTGGCGCTGCAGCAGTTCGACGCGATGATCGAATGGAACAAGGACGGCGTCGATGCCGCGCTGCGCAAGACGGCAGCTGCGCTCGAGATCAAACTGAAAGATATGATCCGCGCCTTCTACCTTGCCGTCCTCGGTGCGCCGCAAGGCGTGCCTTTGTTCGACGCGATCACCCATCTCGGCCGCGACATCCTGCGCGAACGTCTGCGCCATGCGATGGAATTGCTCGGCCCCGCTAGCAAGAAGGAAACCGAAGCCTGGACGGCTGCGCTGGCGAAGGCAGACGCTTCGGCCGAATGAGCGACAATATAGCCCTGCACGAAAGCTGGAAGGCACCGCTTCGGCCGGAGTTCGAAGCGGACTATATGGCGCAGTTGCGTTCCTTCCTGGTGGCCGAAAAAGCTGCGGGCAAACGGATTTTTCCGAAGGGTGCCGAATGGTTCCGCGCAATGGACCTGACGCCATTGGATAAGGTTCGGGTGGTGATCTTGGGGCAGGATCCCTATCACGGTCCGGGTCAGGCGCATGGGCTGTGCTTCAGCGTTAAGCCTGGCGTCCCGCCGCCACCGAGCCTTGTGAATATTTACAAGGAACTGCAGTCGGACCTGGGTATCGAACGACCGCGCCACGGTTTCCTCGAACATTGGGCACAGCAAGGCGTGTTATTGCTCAACAGCGTCCTCACCGTTGAGATGGCGAAAGCCGCCGCACATCAGGGCAAGGGCTGGGAACGCTTTACCGATGCGGTCATCCGGCTGGTCAACGCGCGAGAGGAACCCGTCGTCTTCCTGCTATGGGGTGCCTATGCCCAGAAAAAGGCGGCCTTTGTCGACACGACAAAGCATTTGGTGCTGAAGGCCGCACATCCCTCACCATTGTCGGCGCATAACGGCTTTCTGGGGTGTCGGCATTTTTCCAAGTGTAACGCGTTTCTGGAAAGCAAAGGCTTGCCGCCGATCGATTGGGCATTGCCGGAAGTCTGAGGACTACCCCTTATACATCCCGTCGACGCGATCCTTGTAACGCTCGCGGATCATATGGCGCCGGATCTTCATGCTCGGTGTCATTTCGCCATTTTCGATGGTGAAGGGTTCATCGGCAAATTCGAACTGACGGACCTTTTCGGTCACCGACAAATCCTTGTTGACCCGGTCAACCGCGGCCCGGACTGCCGCACGGAATTGGGGGTTGTCCTGCAGCTCGGCAAAATCATATTTCATTCCCTGCCCGCGCGCCCAATCGAGCGCCCATTCGGGATCGGGTACGATCAGGCCGACAATATAAGGCCGCTTGTCGCCTGAGACCATCGCCTGCAATATCTCAGGCTGCAGCGTCAGCATGCCTTCCACCTTTTGCGGCGCGACATTGTCGCCCTTGTCATTGACGATGATATCTTTCTTGCGGTCGGTTATCTTGATCCGGCCCTTTTCATCGAAATGGCCAATATCGCCCGTGTGCAGCCAGCCGTCCTTGATGACACGTGCCGTTTCAGCATCGTTGTTCCAATAGCCGAGCATCACCAGCTCACCGCGTACAAGAATTTCGCCGTCGTCGGCGATCTTTACCTCTACGCCTTTGAGCGGTGCGCCGACGGTGTCCATCTTGATCCCAGTCTTGGGCCGATTGCAGCTCACGACCGGACCGCTCTCGGTCTGGCCATAACCCTGCAAGAGTGTGATCCCCAATGACTGGAAGAACACGCCGATATCAGGGTTCAGCGGCGCGCCGCCCGACACCATCGCCTTCATCCGCCCGCCGAAACGCGCACGAATCTTGGGTTTCAGCGTGCGTGAAAGGATCGCGCGCATCGGCGCATCGCGGAAGCGTTTCTTGCCGCTATAATCACGCTCACCAATGGTCAGCGCTTTATCGAGCAAATAGCTCGGCACCTTGCCTTGCTTTTCGACCTGCTTGATCATGCGCGCACGCAGCACCTCAAACAGGCGCGGCACCACAACCATGATCGTCGGCTGGGTTTCCTCGATATTACTCGCGAGCTTTTCCAGACCCTCGGCATAATAGATTTCCGCGCCAACGCCGATGGGCAAAAACTGCCCGCCAGAATGTTCGTAAGCGTGGCTGAGCGGCAGGAAGGAAAGGAAGCGTTCGTTATCGAGGCCGAAATCCTCGCGCAGCACTTGTGCCGCGCCATCGACATTGCAGATGATCGAACCATGGTGCAGCATTACCCCACGCGGTGCGCCGCCGGTGCCGCTGGTATAGATGATGCAAGCGAGTTCGCGTCGGCCAACATGCGCCATTTCTTCGGTCAGTACCGCAACATCGGCATCGGTGCCCTGAACCAGATCGGCCCAATCATGATGCTTTTGCTGGCCACGTTGGGTGACTTTCAACGGCTCCATACCGATCACAAATTCACATTCGGAAGAACGGACAACGGCGGGCATCAGATGCTGGGCTAGCTTGGCGGTCGAAACAATCACCGCGCGTGACTGGCTGTTGTCCAATATGTGCTGGTGATCACGTTCGGTGTTGGTGATGTAGGTCGGCACCGTCACGCAACCGGCCGCCATGATGCCTAGGTCGGCTATGCACCATTCTGGCCGGTTTTCGGAAACCAGCATCACCCGGTCGCCTTTTTTCAGACCCATCGCCTTTAGGCTTTTGGCAAGCCCTGCAACGCGGCGCGCTGTTTCAGCCCAGCTGATTGTGCGCCATTCGTCGCCATGCTTGTAGCCAAGGAACGGCCGGTCGCCGCGCAATGCTGCGCGCGACAGGAACATGCTCACCAGATTGGGAACGGACTCAAAATCGTTGAAATTGTCAGCCACCAAAAACTCTCCCGGGGTGGTCCGTTTGCGGACTCATTTGACTTTCAAACGCTAGCGCTGCCGATTGCACTAGGCAAGACTCGGTCAGCCTACGCTGGCGGCGGGTGCTGCATCTTTCGCTTTGTCGCCATCGACCAATATTTGCTTTCCTTTGGCATCAACCGCAACCGCCGTACCTTCGCTGCGCGGATCTGCGGCACCCGTCCATTTACCGTCGACAAGCTGGACGCCATTGACCTTCGATCCCAGATCAGCAGGCTGCACCTGCTGTCCATAAGACGCAATCATATCGAGCGCGTTGGCCAAAGCGGTGTTCTCCTCCACCAACAAAGATCCGCCGCCAAAATAGATATTGGGCAACGCAATCGCATCTTTCAGTGGAAGGCCGAAATCGATGACGCCAATCAGCGTTTTGGTGACGTGCATGATGATGCGCTTGCCACCTGCAGAGCCAAGCGCCAGCACCGGCTTTCCGTCGCGATCAAAAACGACAGTCGGAGCCATTGATGACAAAGGCCGCTTTCCGCCCTCGACCCGATTGGCAACCGGCGCGCCATCCTTTTCGGGCGCAAATGTGAAGTCGGTCAGTTCATTGTTCAGGAAAAAGCCGCCTGCAATCAACTGGCTGCCAAACGGTCCTTCGATGGTTGAGGTCATGTTGGCAATGCTGCCTTTGCCGTCGACGGCGGAAAAGTGGGTCGTTCCCGCGACTTCGCCCGAAATGGCCGCCGTGCGCGGCATCGCCCCAGGGGGGCTGCCCGCCGGATAATCAGTACGCGCCTTGGCTGGATCGATGAGCGCGGAACGCTCAGCCAGATAGGCTTTGTCGATCAGGCCAGCGACCGGAACCTGGACGAACGATGCGTCGCCAAGATATTTTTCGCGGTCTGCATAAGCGAGCTGCATCGCCTGCCCGATCAGATACCAGCTCTTCGGGTCATCCTTGCCCATAGCCTTCATGTCGAAGCGCTCAAGCGAGCCGAGGATTTGCACCACTGTGGTCGCGCCCGAGGAGGGTGGCGCCATACCACACACCACATACACCCGATACGGGGCGCAGACGGCATTTTGCTCAACTGCCTTGTAGGCGGCAAGATCGGCGAGCGTCATATCGCCCGGCGCGACGGGACTCTTGGTGACGCTATCGACGATGCTGTTGGCTAACGCGCCGGTGTAAAATGCATCAGGGCCCTTTTTCGCAATCAGCTTCAGGGTCTTTGCCAGTTCGGGATTGCGCAGCGTCTTACCCGCCTTGGCAGGTTTACCATCAATCCAGTAGATGGACTTCGCCGTCTCAAATTTCGGCCACAAACGCTCGATCATTGCCAGACGCGATTCGAGCGTCTGGTTCACGACAAAGCCTTTCTCGGCAAGCCGGATCGCAGGCTTGAATATATCTGCCCATTTGAGCTTACCCCATTTGCGGTGCGCCTCTGCCATCAATCGGATGTTGCCGGGAACGCCCACAGACTTGCCGCCTGGAAATGCCTGCAAGAAAGGCAGCGGTTTGCCATCGGCATCGGTAAAGCGTTGGGGAGTCGCCGCAGCAGGCGCAGTTTCGCGGCCATTAATCGTGCTGATCGTCGAGGATTTGGCGTCATAATGCACCAGGAAACCGCCGCCACCGATTCCGCTCGATTGCGGTTCGACGACAGTCAGGGCGAGCATCATCGCCATCGCAGCATCCGCCGCAGAGCCACCTTTCGCCAGAATTTCAGCTCCGGCTGCAGTGGCCCGCGGATCGGCAGAAGTGGCGATTGCTGGGCTGGGATCGGTCGCCTTGGCCAAAGTGGACGAAGGCGAAGCGGATAGTGCAGCAAAGGCGGCAAGCGACAACAGAATTCTCTTCATCCAACTACCTCTAGCCAAAGTCGTCAGCGGCGCAATGCGATTGTCACTTGGCCGAATTGTTCCGCACGAACCTAGCACACAGGAACATCGACACCGACAGCATCAGAGACTGAGGTAAATCCATCGCGCTTCAGCAATCGCGCAAGCCCGCGGTTTATCTTGTCGGCAAGGGTCGGCCCTTCATAAACCAGCGCGCTGTAAAGCTGCACCAGCGAAGCCCCTGCGCGGATTCGGACATAAGCATCCTCTGCAGATGCAATCCCGCCTACCCCGATAAGCGGGATTTTGCCCCCGCTCGCGCGGCGGAAGTCGATCAACCGCTGATGCGCCAAATCACGCAGCGGCGCACCAGAAAGCCCACCGCTCTCATCTCGGTAGCGCGACTTAAGCGGCGGACGGCTTATCGTCGTGTTACTGACAATGAGCGCGGCGATGCCATATTTTGAAACCGACTGGCAAATGTCGGTCACATCGGCAGGCTTTAGATCAGGAGCTACCTTCAGGAAAACCGGCTTTCCATGAGGGGCAGCCTCCACCACTTTGCTGAGCAAATCGTCCAATGCCGCCTTGTCCTGCAGCGCGCGCAAGCCCGGCGTATTCGGGGAACTGATGTTGACCGTAACATAGTCGGCAAGCGGCCCCAGCCGACGCAGTGCGACCACATAGTCGGATATGCGATCGGCGCTGTCTTTGTTCGCTCCGATATTTATGCCGATGCGGCCCGGGAGCCGGGAAATATCCATGCGGGACAGACGCTCGGCAACCTTTTCCATGCCATCATTGTTAAAGCCCATTCGATTGATGACCGCGCGATCCTCGACAAGTCGGAACAAGCGTGGCTTTGCGTTTCCATTCTGAGGCATTGGCGTTACCGTGCCCAGTTCCACAAACCCAAAGCCTAGACCAAAGGCTGACGCGCCAATTTCGGCATTTTTATCATATCCTGGCGCGAGCCCTATCGGATTGGGAAAATCCAATCCGGCCACTTTGGTCGCGAGCGCTTTGTCAACGTAACAAGACAGCGACGGCATCACGCCTAGAGCGGCAATCGACAATCGGTGCGCCGATTCGGCATCGATTCGGAATATCAACGGACGTAACAAGGAATAGAGCATGCCTCCGCTATGACAGGCGGGCTAGGCGCGGTGCAATCGTAATAACGTCCCAAAACGGTGCGCGTAGATTAATTTTTGGCCGAAAATGTCAAATGTAAATTACGGCCATGACGATTCCATGCAAGAAAATGTCATCCTCTTGGTGCATACCGTCTTTGCGACCCGAAGGGCTCAACGTCGAAAGACAAGAGTTCTTGACCTAGATAGGCCTGCCCTTGCGGCAGGCCTTTTTTTTATTCGGTATTCGCCTATCATGCGGCCTTAGGGAGCCCCGGTCGCAAAATGATCAATGTCCAATACCAAGCGCCGACGGAGCAGCTGCAACAGCTGGTGTCTTCACTCTATCGCTTCGACTATAGCGGCCATGCGCTGCGCGAGGTTGAACGCGCAGATCGGGCCCAGTTCCGCATCATGCTATACGGTCAAGGTTCCTATCGCTTTGCCGACGGCAATGAGTATCCGACCTATCCGGTGACGGTCATCGGCCCCACCACACGCCCGTTCGAAGCAATCGCATCCGGGCCGGTCAGCATTTTCGGCTGGGGCATGCTGCCGGCGGGATGGGCAGCATTGATGGGTGCCGAAGCTGAAAACTGGATCGACAAGGCATTCGACGCCCGCCGCATATTTGGCGACACGATTATGGATTTACGAGAGGAGTTGATTGCGCTGGCCGAACCTGCTGCGCAATTTGCGCTCGGAGAGGCCGCTGCCGCCGAGATTTACCGCAATCTGGACGGCGCACCCTTTGAATTCACCGCGATGGTCGACCGCTGGCTGGTGGACGACAGCGACCCGGATGTTGATGTCCTGATAGCCGAATCGGGCTTATCGCCCCGGCAGCTCGAACGTATGACCAAGCGCTATTATGGCATGCCACCCAAAAAGCTGTCGCGTAAATACCGTGCGCTGCGCGCGGCAAACCGGATTGCGCACGGCGACAGCCTAGATAACAGCGATCTCGGCTTGGCCTTTTATGACCAGTCACATTTGACGCGCGAAGTGAAGCAGTTCACCGGACTAACGCCGGGGCAGTTGCGTGCTGGCACGTCCAAGCTGACCACAGCGACCATGATGGGGCGAAGCGCCCTTGGTGGAAAAGTCAGTCCTTTGATTTCGGACAGTTAGATTCGCGCTTTTTCGCGCGGAGGGCATCGCTATCCTGCGCCTTGCGTCGCCGCAAATTGGTGCGCAAGGCCTCTGCAAGACGTTCCTCGCGCGATGGGGTCTGGGGCTTTGTCATGATTTCCCGATGCCAAAGCCAAGCTTTGCGCGCAAGCGGCTTGACAAGCGCCGCGTCGCTAAGCATAGGGCCGCCTCTTCCGGCGCTGCTGTAGCTCAGTGGTAGAGCACTCCCTTGGTAAGGGAGAGGCCGCGAGTTCAATCCTCGCCAGCAGCACCATTCATTTTCCCAAAATCACGCCGATGCCCGAGCCCATCTCACATATGCGATTAAATCGCGTATTTTCTGTGACTTGCCGGAGAATGATTTTGGGAACTGGTGCCTAGAGACCGCGCTGGAAGACAGTATCTCCACATTTTTGGGATTTCTCTCTTGGGGCCAAAATGCCGTTCCCAAAACTGATGCACGATTTTGTCCGGCTGCAAACCTTAGGCATTTGGGGAATGATGCCATGCTTATTGTGGGAAGCTACATTTGAGAAGAGAAATCCGAGAAAAGTGCTTCAGTCGTTCAACAGCATCACGGAGACTTTTGCAGTCCACATTCCTTTGACGAAACAGAACCAAGGCGCTCGTCAATCTGTGATGCAGTATCTCACAACCGATAAAGTTTATCCGGAACATAATACTGCCTCGACAGTTTCACCTGACTATCAATCAGGAGACAGAAAATGAATCTCATCATCATGCTTATTGTCGGAGGCGTGCTTGGCTGGCTTGCCAGCATCATCATGCGTACCGATGGACAACAGGGGTTGTTCCTGAACGTCGTTGTTGGCGTCATCGGTGCGGCACTGGCTGGCTACATAATCACACCATTTCTTGGCGGCGCACCAATTACATCGGGCGCTCTGGATTTCAAATCATTAGGCGTTTCGTTGCTGGGAGCAATCGTCCTGCTCGGTATCGTCAATCTTGTACGTCGTGGTTCAATCCGCTGACATTTGTTCCAGACATCCGCCGACGATAAAAGGGCTCGCTGATGTTCAGCGGGCCTTTCTCTTGCAAACTATCTGCGGAAATGACGGCACATCACATAGTCCCGGTGAAAAGTTTCCGCCGCAAAGGGCACAAAACATCTCCCCGCAAGTTCTCACTCCACAAGGAGAACGACATGCGCAATATTCTAATCGCTGCAGTGCTGGGTATAGTCGCCCTGCCAAGCAGCCAGCTTCTTGCCAATGACCGGCAAGGTTCGAGCGAGCGAAGCCGCGACGGTGAATTGTCCGAACGACGTTTCGAAGGACATGATAACCGCCGCTTCGAAGGGCACGACAACCGTCGCGTCAAAGCCAACCAGAAAATCAAACAGCAACGCCGTGCTGCATGGCAGGATTATAAACGGTATGACTATAACCGCTACGACCCGAAATATGGCGGCTATCAGGCCGAGCGTTATTATCGGGATGGTCGCTATTACCAGCAGCGCCGGCTTACCAACAATGATCGCGTCTATCGTGGTTCAAATTCGCGCTATTATTGCCGCCGCAATGACGGAACGACAGGCCTGATCATCGGTGCGATCGGCGGCGGGCTGCTCGGTCGATCGATAGCCCCCAGCAGATCAAAGACACTCGGTGCCATATTGGGTGGTACCGGTGGCGCACTCATCGGCCGGTCGATTGGTCGAAATGGCCTCAGCTGCAGATAATCGTCCCCCGGAACCTGAAAGGAACACACCATGATTACCAAGAAATCAGCCAAAAAAAGCCTGAAGCATTTCAAAAAAGCAGCGATCGATGGATATGAAAACATCAGCGCGAACGAAAAAATGGCCGGCGCCGCTCTGATAGGGGTTGGTGTCGGGGTTGCTTCAACCTTGCTCACGCCGATAGTCAAAAGTTTGGTTGCGGCCAAACCAGCCAAGAAATCCAAAGCTACCGCTTGAATGCACTAACGGGTGTCTTTGACGCCTGAATGCGCAACAAGGAAGGGCCGGGCAATTTAAATCGGTATTGCCCGGCCTTTCAACATCTGCGGTTTAGCAGCATTACGGCGATTGCCGAGCTACTACGCCATCACCCGATCGATCGCTGCAATCAGATCCGCTTCGTCAAATGGCTTTTGGATAATAATCGCTTCGGGCTTTTCCGATTTCAACCGGGCCAAATCGCCTGTCATGAAAATATGCGGAACTGCGCGCTCGGCCGTGGCCTGCAAAACCGCATCGACTCCGCTGCTATCCCTCAATCCGGGATCGACAATCATCAGATCGGGTTGATGCTGATGCGCTGCGGCGATCGTCTCGTCAGCAGTCGAAGCGATAGCGCATACATCATGTCCCAAATCGGTGAGTACCTCGGCCAAAAGCACAGCGATTACCGCTTCGTCTTCAGCAATCAGGATACGAAGCGGGTTCATTTATTTGCCTCTGGAGAGCTCGACCTTTTTGGGTGCGAGGTGCGATTCGACAAACCATAGCTGCTGATCGACGCCGCGGGAAATCTCCGTGAACAAATCTGCCGTTGTAGCATCGCCGATAGTAGCCGATTTTTCGATCGCATCGATCACCGAGCCGCCAAATGCCGCCAGAGCGCCGGATACGGCGAACAGATGCTGCAGTTCGTCGGCTATACCAAGCGGATAGGGTATCAGAAATGATTTCTGAGCCGCAGTCTGGATGGTTCCATTTGCTGTGCCGCCCAAGCCGCCGGCGCGTTCTGCAATCAAGTCAGAGAAATCCTCAACCTCTGCCGATACTTTATCGAAAAGCTCGTGGATGGCGATGAAACCTGGCCCACGAACATTCCAGTGCGCCTGCTTCAATTGGGCATGCAGGTCGATGGCTGCTGCGAGATGTAGATTGAGCAATTCGACAGATTGAGTCCGGATTTCTTCGGACAAGCTGTTGTGCGTTTTTTGCATGGCTTTTCTCCAGATGGAGAGAAGAGAACGCGGACCAAAGGTGAAGGTTCCAACCTTAGTTTGACTTTCGACGAAAATGGGCGGTCTATGTAAAAGTCTGTATCCTTCCAAAATCGGAAGGCCGCGGTCTCGCCTCCGCCGGGGGCAATGCCGCAAAGGCAAGGCAGCTATGCCGGACATGCAATACCCAGTTGAATTTCCAGTTGTCGGGGTCGGAGCGTCTGCAGGAGGCCTTGAAGCTTTTTCTGGATTGCTGGAGGCTATTTCCGATACCTCCGGCAAAGCATTTATCTTTGTCCAGCATCTGGATCCCAAACATGAGAGCTTGCTGGTCGACCTGCTGGGCACTCATACCAGCCTTCAGATCAAGCAAGCGACTGAGGGGCTACGTGTCGATCCAAACCATATCTATATCATTCCGCCCAGCGCTTATCTGGCAGTCCGTAAAGGCGTGCTGCACATTACGCGGCCTTCGTCGAAGCATGGTGCGCGTCTGCCATTCGACTTTCTCCTAAAGTCGCTGGCGGAAAACTATGGGCCGCGGGCGATGGCCGTCGTGCTTTCAGGCACCGGTGCAGATGGCAGCGAGGGTATTTCTGCCATCAAGAACAAAGGCGGCATCGTTTATGCACAGGACCCCAGCGAAGCCGAATATGGTGGCATGCCCGAATGCGCCATCGATACCGGATGTGTCGATGCAACCGCCACGGTGGCAGCCATTGGCAGTCTGCTCTCTATGCGCACAGCCAACCCGTCCGCACAGTCAGATCAGCGCGATGCGCAAACGGCAATTATCGAACTTTTACGGGCAACGACGCCGCATGATTTCCGGCTCTACAAGCCAGGCACGTTGCAACGCCGGATCGAGCGCCGCATGCTGCTTGCCAGTATTTCACCGGAAAAAATGGCCGACTATCTGGAGAGGCTGCAGCAGGATCACGAAGAGAGGGATCTACTCGCCAAGGATCTACTCATCAATGTCACCAGTTTTTTCCGCGATCCCAAGGTGTTTGAGACACTTGGCACCACGTTCTTACCTGATCTGATCGCCAAGCATCCGGCGAACGAGCCGCTCCGGATTTGGGTTGCCGGATGCAGTACCGGTGAAGAAGCCTATTCTTTTGCAATAGTTTTTCGTGAAGTCCTTACGGCGCTCAATAGCCGGATAAAGCTGCAAGTCTTCGCCTCGGATGTTGATGCCGACGCTGTGGGATTCGCCCGCGAGGGAATCTATCCCGCCACGATTGCCGCCGATGTTTCCCCTGAAAGGCTTGCGCGCTTCTTCATTGCGGACGGGCAAGGCTATCGCGTGACGCGAGAGTTGCGATCGACGGTGGTATTTTCCGTACAGGATATATTGTCCGACCCGCCCTTCTCGCGTCTCGATCTGGTTTCGTGCCGCAATCTACTGATTTATTTGGGCCCTGAAGCACAGGCGAAGGTCATTGCAATTTTGCATTTTGCGTTACGCAATGACGGTATCCTGTTGCTTGGGAATGCGGAAACCATTGCAAATGTAGAAGGTCGCTTTGAAATCCTGTCCAAGGACAAGCGGATTTACCGGCATTTGGGTCGAACTGGTCTGGCTGGAGTCGGCTTTCATATGAATGCGGACAATTTGCTTCGTCTGCCGCCCGGAATTGGTCAACGCTCAGTTGGTAAGCGACATGCTTCGCTGGCGGAGTTTTGCGAGCAACAGGTGCTTGATCGCTATGCCCCGGCTGCGGTTTTGATTAACCGAAATCAGGAGTGTCTTTACACAGTAGGGCCTGTTGAGCGCTATTTGCAGATCGCAGCAGGGCATCCGACGCATGACCTTTTGGCGATGGTTGCGCCGACGCTGCGGGCGCATTTGCGTACCGCGCTTTTGGCAGTGAACCCGGCGTCCCCTTCGGTGGTAAAGCCGGGTGGCAAGATCGATAGTGCACCATTCAACATCGAGGTGCAGTCAGTCGATTATGAGGGCGAAGAACTGCGCCTAGTGTGCTTCCTCGACGCACCGATGCGCAACAGCAAAGTCGCGCCCTCCCCCGTCACAACCGAGTCTGAACGAATAAATGAACTGGAAAAGGAACTGCAGGTCACGCGATCCGAGCTGCAAGTCGCCATCAACAATCTGGAAATGTCGGTTGAAGAGCAGCACGCCGTCAATGAGGAGGCATTGTCGGTCAATGAAGAGTTTCAGTCGACCAACGAAGAACTGCTGACTTCCAAGGAAGAGCTCCAATCCCTCAACGAAGAACTGACCGCCTTGAACAGCCAGTTGCAGGAGTCGCTGGAACGGCAGCGAACGACATCAAACGACCTGCAGAACGTGCTGTATAGCACCGATGTTGCGACGCTGTTCCTCGACATGCAGTTCAACATTCGTTTTTTCACACCCGCGACCCGGGCCTTATTCAGCATCATAGCATCAGACATCGGCAGGCCGTTGTCCGACCTTAATTCATTGGCCTCTGACACAGCGCTTCTCGAAGATGCCCGGACGGTCTTGGAGTCGCTAGACCCAATCGATCGCGAAATCCAAGTGGGTGGTGATATCTGGTTTGTCAGGCGGATCATGCCTTACCGCACCGACAATGGTGTGGAAGGTGTCGTTATCACTTTCACTGATATTTCCGAACGTCGGCATGCTGCCAAAATTGTCGACGAAGCCAAGAAGGCAGCAGAAAGGGCGACGGTTGCCAAATCGCGGTTCCTCGCGGTCGCTAGCCACGATCTCCGCCAACCCCTGCAGACATTATCTTTGTTGCAGGGACTGCTCGCAAAATCGGTCGAGGGAGAAAAACCACAACGGCTTGTAGCGCGGCTAGATGAGACGCTGGGTGCGATGACCGGGATGATCAACACGCTGCTCGATATCAATCAGATCGAGGCGGGAACGATTACGACACAAATATCGCGCTTTCCAATCAGCGATTTGCTCGATCAATTGCGCGACGAGTTTAGTTATCATGCGAAGGCCAAGAAACTCGAACTGCGAGTGGTCCAGTGCAGCGTTGTCGTCCAGACCGACAGACGGCTGCTGGAACAGATGCTGCGAAATCTGCTTTCAAATGCCCTCAAATATACCGAGCGGGGCAGGATACTGATGGGGTGCCGACGGCTGGCCGACGGCATCAGCATAGAGATACTTGATGCAGGCATCGGTATCGCCCCCGATCAGATCCACGCGATTTTTGATGAATATCACCAAGTCGACAATGCCGCGCGCGAGCGTAGCCGGGGACTGGGTCTGGGATTGTCGATTGTGCAGCGGTTGGGCAAGTTGCTCGGTCACCCGGTCCGGGTCAGATCTGTTCTCGGAAAAGGTTCGGCCTTTGCCGTTGAAGTGAAATTGCCATTGAATGAACTCGTCGACGGCCCAGCCCCGGCTACCGCGAGTTCAAAAGCCAACACGTTCCGGACCGCGAATATACTCATCGTCGAAGATGATCCAGAAGTCAGGCTGTTGCTGGAGCAATTGCTATCCGACGAGGGCCATATCACCGCGACAGCTGTGGATGGTAAGGCATCGCTCAAGCTTGTCGAAAGCGGCAAAATGCAGCCTGATCTCGTTTTGGCGGACTATAATCTGCCGAAGGGGATGAACGGGCTCCAATTGGCCACCAAATTGCGGACGATGATAAATACTGAGCTACCGGTGATCATTTTGACGGGGGATATTTTGACCGAGACGATGCGCGAAGTCGCCGCGCAAAATTGTATGCAGCTCAACAAACCGGTTAAGGTTGGCGAACTGTCAAAAACCATTCAGAAGCTTTTGGCGCGGCCTTAAAACGGCGCTGAGGGAACATTTCGTCACTTGCATTGTTTAGGCATCAGGAAATGTGCATGCGCACGTTTCAGGAGTTTTCCCATGCGTAAGTCCATATTGTTCCTGAGTGTCGCGATAGCGACGCTCACCCCATCCGTCGCGTCAGCACAGCAAAGCTGTGAACGGCAGCGTTCAACTCGCGTTATAGCCACAGTAGCCGGCGCCGGCGTAGGCGGACTCGCTGGCAACACAGTTGCGGGTCGTGGCGACAAAACCGTCGGCACTGTCATCGGCGCTGTTGCCGGGGCGATCATAGGCAATCAGCTAGCCAAGCCCGACGGCGATTGTGCTCATGCCTATGGCTATTATGACAGCGACAATCGCTGGCACTCGACCGGCATCGATTCACAACGAGCAACCGGATATTTCGATCGCGAAGGCGATTGGGTTCGAGGCGTGCCTGCAGGTTATTATGACCGTGACAATCGCTGGATCAGCAATACCGGCTCAGCATCCGAAAATGGCGCTTATGGCGATCAGAACCATTGGGTGCCTGCGTCCGCAAATGGCTATTATGACCGAAACGATGTCTGGATAGCCGGAACCGCGGTCGGCTATTATGACGAACGTGGTCGCTGGGTTAGCGCAGCCACGACTGGCCATTATGACAGCAACGGTCGCTGGATCGCCGGAACAGCAGCTGGTTATCGTGACAATGCAGGCAATTGGGTGACCGAAGCTCAGCCCGGCTATTACGACAATCAAGGGCGCTGGCAGGCTGGTCGTGCGGCTGGATATTATAATGGGCGTGGCCAGTGGGTCGCGACCGAAGCCGGTAATGACGACAATGACAACCGTCGTGCCAATTCCTATGGCTATTATGACAATCAAGGCATGTGGCACGCGCAAAGCGTCAATCGCGAACGCGCCGCGGGCTATTATGACCGCAACAATGTCTGGGTCGATGGCGCACCAAATGGCTATTATGATAGCAATGGCAGATGGGTCGCGCAGAGCGGCGACATTTCAAACAGCGGTGCCTATGACCAGCAGGGGCGCTGGATCCCGGCATCAGCCAATGGCTATTATGATACAAATGGCGAATGGCATGCCGGTTCCGCCAGCGGTTATTATGACAGCCGCGGACGCTGGGTTGCTGGGGCTACCAATGGCCAATATGACAGTCGGGGTCGCTGGATAGCTGGAGCCCCAACCGGCCGCCGGGACGCCAATGGCCGCTGGATTGCGGACCCTACACCTGGCTATTACGACACCAATGGACGTTGGCATGTAGGGCAAACCTCAGGCTATTATGATAGCCGGGGTCGCTGGGTGAACACTTCCCCCGGCATGATTGGCGGAGACTATGCGCAGATGCCGCAAGACATCCGCGCCCAGATTGCCTGGTTGGACAATTATATCCGGTCAGCCGCCGCACAGCGAAGCATCAGCGCGGCCTTGTCCCAACGCTCATTGCGCGATCTGCGGATGATCCGCACCAGTGAAAGAGCGATGCGCCACGATCGCGATGGCAATCTTTCCATTCGCAACGAGGCATCAATCCAGCTGCGCCTCGATCGGTTGAGTGATCGGTTGAACATCAGGCAGGATATGCGACGTCCTTACTGATACTGGTAATCATCGAAAATCAAACCCGCCTTCCGTAAATCGGAGGGCGGGTTTTCAGTGCCGCAACGCATAGTTCAACACGACGTGAGTTCCGTTCTCGAGCGAGCTGTCGATAGTCAATGTGCCGCCCAGCTGGTGCGCAAGCGCGACCATCAGTTGTCCACCCATTGACGCAGTTTTGCGTTCAGCCGGGGTGAAGCCAGCACCATTGTCGACAACCTTTAACCGAGCCGTTTTTTCTTCGACAGCAAACGTCACCACAATTTTGCCGCGTCGCTGTTCCGGAAAGGCATGGCCAAAGGCATTGGTAACGGCCTCTACCGTGAGCAATGCCAACGGTACCGCATCGTCGAACGGAATCTCCAGATCGCTGGCATCGCAGTCTAGCGCGACGCCCGGTTGGTCAGTTGAGGACGATTTCAATTGCTTGCACAATTCGGCAATTAGGGTTGCAGCATTGATGTGCCCCTTTGCACTTTCGTCACCTAATTCGTAGATCAGCCGGTGAATGAGCGCGAGCGCCGCCATGCGCGCACGGGTCTGCCCCAGCGCCTTCTTGGCAGCGGGATCCTGCAAGCTTTTAACCTGCATGTTCAGCAGGCTGGTGACGATCTGCAGGCTGTTCTTGACCCGATGATGCACTTCGTGCGTCAGCAGTTTTTGCACCCGATCACGCTCGACCATGGCGCGAGCGATATTGTCCAGTTCCGCGCCCAGAGCAGCAATATCTGCCGGTGCCCCATCGAAAAGGCATTTGTCCAACACGCAATTCCCCGCTGCAATCTGCTTTGCCTGATTGCTCAGGAGCTCGATCCAGCGACCGGAGGTCATGTCACCCGATCAAACAAGGCGTCGCCATTTTCGAGATCAAGCAGCGTAGCCAGGGCTTTACGTCCTCTGGCTAGTCGGCTTTTGACTGTACCCACGGCGCAGCCGACAATCTCTGCGGCTTCGATATAGGAAACGCCATTGGCCCCAATCAGCAACAGGATTTCGCGCTGCTCGGGCGGAAGCTTTTGCAGCGCCTTGGCTACGTCTGCAACATGGATGGCGTCCTGCTGGCTGGGCGCTTGTACCAGAACGCGTTCAGCAATTTCGGGGTCCCAGCTGACCATTCGGCTGTTCCGACGGACGGTCGTGTAAAACTGGTTGCGCAGAATCATGAACATCCATGCGCGGAAATTTGAGCCCGGCGTGAAGCTTGCACGCGCGGCCCAGGCGCGGGTCATCGCGTCCTGCGCCAAATCATCTGCCATGTCTCGGCCGCCGCAAAGGCCACGGGAAAAAGACCGCAAGGAAGGGATCAGCGCAACCAGAAGGTTACGGAAGATGACGTCGGCTTCGACATCTGCAGGAGACTGCGCCGTCACTGCATAGACTTACCGGCTGCAATCTTGGCGTCTATTTCTTCCAAAATGCGCAGGAAATCATCGGGCAGTTCTTCGCTGGCGACCGCCTCGTGCATTTGTTTCAGCGCAGCTGCGATGGGATCAAATGCACTGTCATCAATGGTCATCATTGTTCCTTTCGAGGAACGGGATTTCGCCATGCTGTCTCGCTCCGGATGCCTGCGTTGGTGAATAAAACTGCCGAGTCAAAAAAAGGTTCCGCGCGCGGGAACATCTTTTGTCCTGCGTGGTTACCATGGTTCCTGCAAGGAGTAGACATGTCTCTGAGAGATTCATTGGGGCCACAGCTCCCTTATTTGCGCCGTTATGCGCGCGCTTTGACCGGTTCGCAAACTTTAGGCGACGCCGCCGTTCGGGAAACACTCGAAGCATTGCTGCTTGCACCAGAGGAATTCGATGAAACCGCACCGCCGCGCGTTGAATTGTACCGCATCTTTCACCGGCTTTGGAAAGGCATGGGCGGTATCGCTGACGCCGACAGCCTAGTCGCCAGACTGCCAGTCCATGCCCGCGAGTCATTGTTGCTCCATGCGATTGAAGGCTTCGGCGTGGACGAAATAGTCACCATCTTGGATAGCAGTATCGAGCTGGTCGAACGCGAAATACGGGAATCCAGGGAGTCGCTCGCCAAGAGCCTGCAGGCCAAGGTGATGATCATCGAGGATGAATCGATCATCGCGCTGCACATCAAATCGATCGCCGAAGAACTGGGGCATGAAATCACCGGCATTGCACGTACACGCAGCGAAGCGATTGCAATGGCAGCAATCACCACGCCTGAACTGGTCCTTGCTGATATCAGTCTAGCCGACGGTTCGAGCGGTATCGAGGCCGTAAACGATGTATTGGACGTAATGGACGTGCCGGTGATTTTCATTACCGCCTTTCCCGAACGTTTGCTGACCGGCGAGCGTCCCGAGCCGACCTATCTGATAACCAAGCCCTTTGAACAACAGACGGTCGCCGCCACGATTGGGCTGGCCTTGCTGGTGCATCGGGAAAACCAGACATCAGGTTCATTGGCGGCAGACCAAGCGATAGGTGACGACGTACCCAATCCACGCAAGCACTTTGACACGCCCGAGATCCTGCTTGCCGACCCCGGCTTGAGCGACGATCAAAAGCAGTCCTTACTCACCGAATGGGATTCCGAAATGGACGGAAGACTGAATGCCGAAGCCGAGGGCATGAGCGCATCCGATCCGATGAGCACACGCAAGGAAGCGCGCCTTGCCGACGAAGCGGGCAAAGTGAAAACTGCGCTGACCGAGTTAGCCGCAAAAAATTCGAGCGCCTGACATTGCGAGCGGAACAATGTCGGCGTTCACAGGTTCTGTCTGGGTAGCGACCATCGGCCCGTCGCCATCGGAGCGAATAACAATCTGACCATTTCGCTATCGATGATGGTCGCGGCAGCAGGTTCGAAAAGTTGACGCGGCTTCGCTGCGTCCACGCGCTCTGGCCATACCCCTCCCCCGGCCTGAGCGCACCCTTTCCAACGTCCGGAGGACATGCGGTGTATAATGTTACAGTTATCGAACCTTGCGAGCAGGAATATATAGCCGCAACACTCAGCCCACCCACAATCGCCACGACGCGCATCGCGTTGATTGGGGGATTTGCACCGCGGCGGTGCGGGATTGCGACCTTCACTGCGGACATTCATTCCGCCCTTGGTATTGCGTCAAACGCGATTGCTATCGACATTTACGCGATGAAGCCTGCGGGTGCCCGGTTTCAGTTTGACGCAGCGGTTACATCGACGATTACCGAAAACAGCCTGAACAGTTTTGTGGCAGCTGCCGCCAAAATCAATCGAAGCGGCGCCGACATTGTCTGGCTTCAGCATGAATTCGGCCTTTTTGGCGGACCAGCGGGCGATCTGATTTTAGAACTGCTCGAACGGGTCGCAGCGCCCTTAATCGTCACCCTCCACACAGTGTTGCCCGAACCCGATGCGGATCAATTGCGGGTGATCCAGGAGCTGGTCGCACGGGCAGCCAAGCTGATTGTCATGTCAGAAGGCGCAGGACGGTTGCTACACACTGTCTACGGCGCAGATGCCGATCAGGTCGTTGTCATTCCGCACGGCGTGCCTGATCGGCCCTTTGGCCGCACGCAAGAATTCAAACGCAAATTCGGTTTTGATGACCGGCAAGTCATGATGACATTCGGTCTCCTTTCATCGGGCAAAGGCATCGAAACGGTAATTGAAGCCCTGCCTGCCATTGTCGAGAAAACACCTGGGACACTCTATTGCATCGTAGGTGCGACCCACCCAAACTTGTTGGCGCGCGAGGGTGAGGCCTACCGCGAACGCCTTCAAGCACAAGCCAAGGCACTTGGCGTTGCCGATCATATTCTTTGGCGGGACGCGTTTCTGGAAAGCGACGAACTGCTCGATCTGATCGAAGCGGCCGACATTTATGTTACTGCTTACCCGGGTGCTGCCCAGGCAACGTCGGGGACCCTTTCTTATGCCGTTGCACTGGGAAAGGCCGTGATCTCGACGCCCTTTGCCCACGCCTTGGAATTGCTGGGCGACGAACATGGCATCCTGGTTCCATTTAACGATAGTGATGCCATCGCCCGCGAAGTCGCTTCCTTGCTCGACGAGCCCGACCGTCGGCTTGCACTGCAGCAACGGGCCTATGCGCGCGGGCGCGATATGCTATGGTCCAGCTTCGCCGCCCAATCGCTCAGAGTCATCGAAAGCGTCAAAATCCGGCGCAACTTGCGGCACATACACGGACCGGTAGGCATCGAGGGCTTACTTCGTATCTGCGACGGCACCGGCATTCTCCAGCACAGCATATTCACCGTCCCCGACCGGTCACACGGTTACTGCGTTGATGATAATGCGCGCGCGCTGATGCTGATGAACCGGTGGGGGTGTGAAACAGAGCCCGATCGCAGCCGTCTGGCATCGACATTTGCAGCTTTCGTCGAAAGTGCATGGAATCCGGAAAGCGGTGAATTCCGGAACTTCATGGGTTTTGATCGAAAATGGCTTGAAAACGCAGGATCACATGACAGTTGCGACCGGACAATATGGGCATTGGGTGCGACTGCGCTGGAAGGCAACAGTGCGGGCATGCGGCGTTGGGCGCGGGGATTGTTTGACCGGACGGCGCAATCCGCCTTTGGGCTGACATCGCCGCGCGCAACAGCCTTCGCGATGCTAGGGGCGGATTATTTGCTCGCGACCGAAACGGGGCATGGCTTGGCCGACCGAATTTTGAATGACGGGGCAATGCGATTGCAGGCGTTGCTTGACGTCCACCGTCGCCCCGTCTGGCTCTGGTTTGAGCCAGTATTGGCCTACGACAATTGCCGGTTGAGCGAAGCGATGATCCGGGCCGGGTTGCGATCGAACCGATCAGACTGGACGAACAGCGGACTGGAAACTTTGTGCTGGCTGTTCGACATCCAGATCGCGCCAGACGGCCACTTCCGTCCTATCGGGTCGGAAAGCTTCGGCCATGCCTATCAACCACCAAAGCCGTTTGACCAGCAGCCTGTCGAAATCTGGGCCGCCATTGACGCTGCCGCTGCTGCATTCGACGCCACCGGGGATCCCATCTGGCTGACCCACGCAGCGCGTGCCTTTGAATGGTTTGCCGGTGCGAATGATAGGGGCATTGCCGTTGCCTGCCGAGCAAGCGGCAGTTGCCATGATGGAATCAACCCTCGCGGATTGAACCTGAATGAAGGGGCAGAATCGCTTCTATCGTTCCAGCTTGCAAATTGTGCGATCCGCGATTTGCTGTCGTTGCCGGAATAACAGAGCCGATGGTGCATCTGTTCCAGCTTGACCAGCGGTTGCATGGCAATCCTGCAAGCGTGGTCGTCCGGCCATTTCACCTCGCATGGCAGGCATCGGGACCCGATCTGGAACGCGTCCAGAAGCTCGCTCGGGACATATTGGAGCTTGATACGCACACCGTGCGCGCCGAGCTGGCGGTGGTGCTTAGCGAGTTTGCCGACCGCCATTGGCAGATCGAACGGGTGTTTGACGATCGCTTTGCCGAAATCATGCCCAAACTCGGATTGGATGGGCAAACGCTCCCGCGCAACACCCGCCGTCTGATTGGTGCCTATTTCTGTCATGAATATAGCTATGCCGCAGCGGCACTAATGAACCCTAGCGTCGTGCGCCATCCCGACCAGTCTGGCCTGCAGGCGGATAGTGTGCGTATATTGCTTTCGCTTCGCGCCGTCGGCGAAGGGCATATTTCCACCATTGCCTTTCGCGAAGGTATCATATCCGCAGGTCGTCAGCTGAAATTGTTCCCTGAACCTTCGCTGGCCACATCTGCGCTGATGCGCCCGCCCAAAGCCGACACGCCAGAGGGCAGCATAGCCCTTTACCGGCACCGCGAGAGCAGCATTTCAGGCACAGTTATCTTCCCGATGACCGAAGCCCAAAGAAACGGGCTGGAGGATTTGAGGCTGGTCGAATTCACCCGAGACAGCGGTAAAAGCGAATGGATCGGAACCTATACAGCCTATAGCGGTCGAAGCATTCGGTCCGAACTTTTGCGCACGAGGGACTTCCGCGATTTCAGCCTGACACCCATTCAGGGTGGGGCCGGGCGCAATAAGGGCATGGCATTGTTTCCAAGAAAAATCAGCGGGCAATTTGCCATGGTCGGGCGGCAGGACGGCAAAAACCTCTATTTGATGCAGTCTGCCAAGATCGATGAATGGGACGGCGGCACATTGATACTGGAACCGCGCTTTCCATGGGAACTGGTGCAGATTGGAAATTGCGGTTCGCCGATCGAGCTGGATGAAGGCTGGCTCCTGTTAACGCACGGAGTGGGCGCAATGCGGAAATATTCGATAGGTGCCGCGCTTCTGGACAAAAATGATCCATCAAAAGTTCTGGGGCGCACCCCCCATCCTATCCTCGCGGCAGCCGATGAAGATCGCGAGGGCTATGTTCCCAATGTTGTTTATACGTGCGGTGCTATCCGTGTCGCAGATGATCTGTTCCTGCCCTATGGGGTTGCCGATAGCTCGGTATGCTTTGCATTTGTTTCGATCAGAGAAATTCTGGACGCCATGGTGTAAAACGCCCAGCGCATACAGTTAGCGTTTTAGACAGCGCCTAAATCGCTCGCTGCAAGCTGAAGCAATGCATGACTGAGCTGAGTAGGTGTCGATACACTGGCCGTCAAAATAATCGTGAACGGCAGTCCGATTTCAGATCGAGAAAAACTGGGATCAAACACCGGACATGTAAGCCAAAGCGATCCTCGCGAATGTCGCAAATCGGCGATTAAACCAACCCAATCCCCCCATCCGTCCATCCCAA
This sequence comes from Sphingorhabdus pulchriflava, assembly GCF_003367235.1. Classification (GTDB taxonomy): domain Bacteria; phylum Pseudomonadota; class Alphaproteobacteria; order Sphingomonadales; family Sphingomonadaceae; genus Sphingorhabdus_B; species Sphingorhabdus_B pulchriflava. Next base: position 281,560 of record NZ_QRGP01000001.1, on the reverse strand, counting down.
GCCCCAATAGTGCAGAGGATAACTCTGTCCGTCTTTGCGGGCCATGCGTCGGCTATCGTATGGCCCGCAACCCCGGACCCGTCCCGCTCATCGCACAACCTATCCCGCTCATCCAAAATCAAACCCGCCGTTGCTACATTCGATCCCACAGCAAGGTCCGGGCATCCCGCCTTTCCGTTTCAAATCCCACGATAGGTGGCGGCTATCCCACCGTAGCGATCAAATATCCCACCATACCGGAGTCACATCCCGCCAAAAATCGTTCCGTTGGGGTTCAAATCCCGGTTTTTGGGAAGGGAATTCGCTGTTCGAAGGGGGTGAATTCCCTGTTATGCGTTCGGGAATTCCCTGTTATTTTTGCAGAAAAATCACCCGAATACCTCAGAAAAGCAGCGCTTTCAGGCGCTATTTGCTCAAATCAACAGGCCAAAAATGGGCATATTCCCTGTAAATTCCCGCAGAACAGGGAATTTTCTGGAGAGACCAGAGCGAGCGGAACTGCAAGCAGCACCATTTATTTCCCATCCTGAAATCACAGCGAATAGAGCAGATGCCCGCCGTCGACGATGATGTCGCTGCCGGTCATGAACCGTGACGCGTCTGATGCCAGCAACAGCAAAGCGCCGTCCAGATCGGGAAAGTCGCCAAAGCGGCGCATCGCGATCCTTTTGCGCATCGCTTCTCCCGCTTCCGAAGCGAGGAATTCGCGATTGAGATCGGTCGCAAAATAGCCAGGCGAGATCGAGTTCACCCTGATGTCATAGCGCGCCAGTTCCTGCGCGAGCTGCCGTGTCATATGCAGCACCCCCGCCTTCGAAACGCTGTAAGGCGCAGCACCTTTCATGCCCTGATGTCCGGTTATCGAAGCAATGTTAATGATTGATCCGCCCTGCCCCCGCTCACGCATTTGCCGGGCGGCAGCTGTTGCCACCTGCCATACGCCTTTTAGATTGATGTCCATGACATAATCGTAATCGTCTTCGGTCAGCCCCAGGACCGATCCCGACTTTTCCACCCCGGCATTGTTGACGATGATGTCGAGAGGTCCTGCATCTGCAATTGCCTGTTCGACACTGGCATTGTTCGACACGTCGATGGTAACAGCTGAAGCCGAACCGCCGGATTTCCGGATTTCAGCGACCAGCGCTTCCAACGGCTCCCTCCGGCGCGCGGCAACCACCACTTCCGCATTGCTCGCAGCCAACACCCGTGCAAAATGTGCCCCGAAACCTTCGCTTGACGCACCCGTCACCAATGCCCGTTTGCCCGAAAGATCTGCCTTGAGTTGCATTTTGTCCGTCATCCCTTGATATGTGGTTCAAAGTAGTTATCGAATAGCATTAGATAAAGTTCAAGCCCCTATGGGAGAGGTGCATTGTCCGACAGTCCAGAACAATTGGCCGAATTTCGTGACGAGGTACGCAATTTTTTTGCGACGGACTATCCTCAATCGGTCCGTGAAAAAATAGCGCGTGGGCAACGGTTGGAGAAGGCAGACCAGATCCTCTCGCAGCAGGCACTGAACGCAAAGGGCTGGTTTGGCGTGGGCTGGCCGAAAGAGGATGGCGGCACCGGGTGGTCCGCAGTCGAGCGCTATATCTTCGATCAGGAACTCGACCTTGCGGGTGCGGCGCCGATCATCCCGATGTCGGTAATCTATATCGGGCCCATTGTCTGCGCCTTCGGTACGCCTGAGCAAAAGGCGCGCTGGCTATCTGGCATTCTCGAATCGCGGGACTTCTGGGCGCAGGGTTATTCAGAACCGGAATCAGGGTCTGACCTTGCCAGTCTGCGGCTGTCTGCGGTGCGCGACGGCGATGACTATATCATCAACGGTGCCAAAATCTGGACCTCCGGCGCGCATTGGGCAAACTGGATTTTCTGCCTCGCGCGTACATCCAAAGAAGCGCGCAAGCAGGATGGCATTTCGATGATCTGCGTGCCGATGGATCAGCCGGGAGTTACCGTGCACCCCATCCCGCTGATCGATGGTTCGGCCGAGCTCAACCGCGTCGAGTTCGACAATGTCCGCGTGCCTGCCGAATTTCGCATCGGCGATGAAGGCAGGGGTTGGTATTATGCCAATGTCCTGCTGAAGAACGAGCGGCTTTCCTATGCCCATATCGGCGCCAAACGGCGCGATATCGAACGGCTGCGTGCGCGTCTGGCACAATGGAATGAGAGCGGCGAAAAGGCGGCGCTTGTTCACAAGCTGGCGAGCATCGAGGCCAAACTCGACGTCATCGAAACCGCAATATTGCGCGTCCTCGGCACCGATATGGAGATGTCGACGGCCGCCTTCCTGAAAATTGCCTGCACCGAATGCGCACAGGCAATCACAGCACTTGCAGTCGATATTGCGGGACCCGCCCGGGCGGCAATGCCCGACCGTTCGCTAGCGGACTGGGACAAGATTGCTCCCCTCGTGCCGCCAGCCTGTGCCATCGCGCCGCAATCCTACTTCTTCGAGCGAGCACAGACCATCTATGGTGGCTCAACCGAAATCCAGAAAAACATCATGTGGAGGGCCATAAGTGGCTGAAAAATTATCTGACCGGGCATTGGAAATCGGCGCGAATGTTGAACGATTCGTGCGCAATGTCGTCATTCCTTATGAGAAGGACACGCGCCGCGACCATCATGGCGCACCGCTGGACGAGCTGGTATATGAGATGCGCGACAAAGCGCGCGCGGCAGGAGTGTTGACGCCGCACATCCTTGCCGACGGATCACATCTTACGCAGCTTGAAACAGCCTATGTGCTGCAAAAGTCCGGGCTATCGCCACTCGGACCACTTGCTGTGAACACCATGGCTCCCGACGAAGGCAATATGTACTTGATCGGCCATGTTGGCAGTCCGGAGATGAAGCAACGCTTCCTCAAGCCGCTGGTCGAAGGGCGGGCGCGATCGGCCTTTTTCATGACTGAACCGGCGGGAGAAAATGGCGCTGGTTCAGACCCGTCGATGATGAAAACGACCTGCAAGCTCGATGGCAATCACTGGGTAATTAACGGCAGGAAAGCATTCATCACGGGGGCTGAAGGTGCAAGTGTCGGCATCGTCATGGCAAAAGCCGATGAGGGTGCATGCATGTTCCTTGTCGATCTGCCCGATCCCGCGATCCGCATAGAGCATGTGCCCAATACCATCGACAGCTCGATGCCCGGCGGACATGCCACCGTGATCATAGACAATCTGCGCGTGCCCGCCGACCAGATGCTCGGCGTTGCCGGTGAAGGTTTCAAATATGCGCAAATCCGCCTTTCGCCTGCCCGCCTGTCGCACTGCATGCGCTGGCATGGCTGCTGCGAGCGAGCGCACGAAATAGCGTCAGACTATGCCAACCGACGAGAGGCATTTGGCAAGCCGCTGATCGACCATGAAGGCGTCGGCTTCATGCTGGCCGAAAATCTGATCGACCTGAAGCAGGCGCAGTTGATGATTGATTGGTGTGCGTCGGTGCTCGACACAGGATCGCTCGGCACGGTCGAAAGTTCGATGACCAAGGTTGCTGTTTCTGAGGCACTCATGCGTATCGCCGATCGTTGTGTGCAGGTCATGGGTGGTACCGGGGTAACCGATGCCACAATTGTCGAGCAAATCTTCCGCGAAGTTCGCGCATTCCGCATCTATGATGGCCCAACTGAGGTTCACAAATGGAGCCTCGCCAAAAAGATCAGGCGCGACTGGAAGGCGGCTCAGAGCTGAGTGTTCAGGCCCACCGAAAGCTTGTTGCGCAGCGATGTCCGAAGCAATCGTCAGCGCAGAAATAGTTTGCAACCTTTGGTAAACAATGGGACAGATATCGCCTGACGGGGCTGCAATGGTGGCCAGCCCTTTGTAAGGGAAGGGGCGCACGAATTTGACTGCTAGCGACCCCGATGGCCCTGACCCGACATCCGTTTTCTTCAGTTACTCACGTGAAGATCAGGCGAAGGCGCTGCCGATTATCCGGTTGATCGAGGCAGCTGGTTTTTCAACCTGGTGGGATGGGCTTCTGGAAGGCGGGGAACGCTTTTCACGTGCCACCGAAGATGCACTGAATAGGGCAAAAGTCGTTGTCGTATTGTGGTCGAAGGCATCGGTCCATTCTCATTGGGTGAATGATGAGGCCACGCGCGGTCGAGATCGTCGGATACTTGTACCATTGTCACTCGACGGAACAGAGCCACCTCTCGGTTTTGGCCAGTTTCAAGTGATCAGCCTGGCTGGTTCTAAAATGAACCTGGACGATGCCGCGATCCAGCGGATGGTGCGCGCGATCGCAGGCTTGCACGGCACAGCCGCTCAACCTTTGAGTTCATCGCCGATCCGCGCGCCGCTTCTAAACCGTCGGACCGCGATCGGCGGAGGGCTGGCTGTGGCCGCTTCAGCCGGCGGTCTGGCAATCTGGAAAGGCGGGCTGCTGGGCAGCGGTGCAACCAAGAATAGCGTCGCGGTTCTTCCATTTGACAATCTTAGCGGCGATCCGGCGCAACGTTATTTTTCCGACGGGCTAGCGTCGGAAATCCGATCACAGTTGTCACGTAACGCGCTTCTCGAAATTGTAGGGCAAACCTCATCCAACCAGTTCCGCGAAAATGATGGCGATGCCCGCGATATCGCCCGTGAATTGCGGGTGGCCTTCCTGCTCGATGGCAATGTCCAGAAAAGCGGCGACAGGCTTAAAATTGCAACCGACCTGATCGACGGCAAGACCGGTATCAGCAAATGGTCGCAAACCTTTGAACGGCAGCTTTCGGATATCTTCGCCGTGCAAGGAGAAATTGCTGCGGCAGTCGCGGGCGCTCTTTCGATTGCAATAGATAGCAGGAGCGAAGGCAAGAAGGCGCGGCAGATTGGTGGCACACAAAGCCTGACAGCATTCGATGCCTTTCTGCGCGGGCGGGATCTGTTCGAAGCGCATATCGATGAGAACTCCGAACGGGCAGCATTGGCAAAATTCGACCAGGCTATTTCGATCGACCCTGAATATGCGGCCGCCCGGGCAATGCGGTCCCGCGCGCTCTCCGTCATCGCAAACCAATATGCAACTGCCAATGAGCGCAAGGATCTGTACGGTGAAGCTGTCGCGGAAGCGCGCAGGGCGACGACCCTTGCTCCCGATTTCGCTGCGGGCTTTGCCGCTCTCGGATACGCATTATTCTATGGCCGGTTAGATGCCGAGGCGGCCCGCGCGCCTTATGAACGCGGATATCAACTTGCGCTCAGCGATGTCGATGTACTGGGTCGATACGCCGTCTATTGCGCGAGAACCGGGCGGTTTAACGATGCTGAAACCGCCATCAATCGGGCCTCTGCTCTCGACCCATTGAATCCCTCAATGTTCAAATCGGCTGGCAACATCAAATATGCAGCCAAAGCTTATGACGAAGCGATCGAGCTCGCGCGAAAGGCGCTCGCATTGAACCCGAAGAGAAGCACTTTGCACGGCGATATCGGCAACGCCTATATAATGCTTGGCGATCTCGAAAAGGCCGAGACCGAGTTTGATCAGGAAACCAACAATCTGCTGGCGCTGCCCGGTCGAGCCATTGTCGCCGCAAAACGCGGCAACTTGGGCCAGTCCAAGCAAAATCTGACATTGTTGATCGACGAATTCGGAGACAATGCGCTCTACCAACAAGCACAGGTTCATGCACAATCAGGAGAGCCGGAAAAAGCCTTCGCGGCTCTCGACCGTGCTTATGCCACCGCCGACTCCGGATTGGTCTATCTGCTAAACGATCCGTTCCTTGATCCGCTGCGCAACGACGCACGGTTTAAGAACTTGCTAGTGCAACTGCACTTCGTGTAAACTGGCCATTCCACAAAAGGGGGAGTTTCAATGCGCAAAATCATCCTTATGTCATCAGCAGCTGTTCTTTCGTTGACCCTGATGGCCTGCAACAAGCCTGCCGAAGAGGCAGCGACAGAAGAAGTGGTAACTGAAGAAGCGACCACAGAAGCCGCACCTGCAGCAGATGCTGCAGCCGCCGCACCAGCAGATCAGGGTTCAACCGATCAAGGTTCGACAGACCAAGGGTCCACTGACCAGGGTTCGACAGACCAATAATTTGCACTTTCAGTGATAACCAAGATCAAGGCCCGCCAGTCGGGCCTTTTTCATGATTGCGATTGTCATGCAGAGCTCGCAAAAATTTCCGCGTCTTTGCCGAAAAGGATAATCGTGTTACGCGATGTTAAAAGGGCCAGACTGACACGAACGGATCAAGGATGACGCGCCTACAAGCTGATCCCGATGCGCTGGCCGCTCCGCTGCATCATCTCGATATCGGTGTTACCGGGCATCGCAGCAATCACCCCATATTCAGCGCAAACCAAGCCCAAATTGAACAAGTCCTTGCCGACCTGCTCGCGCGGATTGATGGAATAATTGAGGGATTGCGTGCATCGATTGCCCCTTGCACAATTGCAACACCCCGCCTCCACTCTTTACTCGCATATGGTGCCGACCTGATGTCGGTGAAACAGGCACTGGCCCGCAATTGGGAGATAGTTGCGCCATTACCGTTCGGGCTTGCGCTCAATGTCGCAATCAATGCCCAGCCCGTCACCAGCGAGGATATGGTTGCCCTGCTCAACGAAACCGCTGTGGCTGATCCCGAAGTTGCGGCCCGGGCAGCAGACATCTGCAACGCTGCCAACCGATCGACCCTCTTTGAGCTTGCCGAGCAGGATGCGTTCATCGAGGAGCAGTTCAAGAAGCACCTTATAGAACCTGATAATCAAGACGCACGCTCCGGTTTTCAAACACTGATTTCCGAGCGCGCGGCCGTCGCTGCTCGGGTCATGATCGAACAGTCTGACATCGTCATCGGCATCTGGGATGGTGTTACGCATGGTGCCCTGGGCGGTACACGACACAGTATTGCTGCTGCACTTGGTCAGGGTGTGCCTGTCATTTGGGTCGATGCCCGTCATCCAGACGACTGGCGCATAATGACTGCGCCGGAGTCGCTAGCGACTCCTCGGGCGATCGACAATAGCAACCGTGACGTGCAACTCGTGGGATTGGTCGAGCAAGCCCTGAACCCACAAGGCGCACGCTGGTCCGATACATATGCGCAGGAACGCTGGCGACCGGGCAGCAATTCGTTGCTTCAAGCCTATCGGCGAATCGAAATTCTGTTCGGGGAACCCATAAGACGTTGGTTCAAAAGCCTGTCGCAAAGCTATGAAACACCAGCTGAAATAGCTGAAGGCAGCGGAAAAGCCCTGCTCGACGCCGCCCGCGCCCTGCCCGGCGTGGACCAACGCATGGTGGAAAGCATCGCAACGGAAGTGATGCGACCGTTCGCATGGGCGGACGGGGTATCAACCTATTTGTCCGATGCCTTCCGCGGCAGCATGGTGACCAGCTTCCTATTGTCGGCTCTCGCTGTAATCGGCGGGATTTCCTATATGCCGTTCGCATCAGTCAATCAGAAATGGGGTTTTGCAGCCTTTGAATTCCTGTTGCTGGTAGCAATTGTCGGCATCACCTATTTTGGCAGGAAGCGTCGCTGGCACGGGCGTTGGTTCGAAACTCGCCGGGTTGCCGAATATTTCCGGCACGCCCCTATTTTGCTGTTACTCGGCGTTGCACGATCGGTCGGACGCTGGCCAGGCGGTCCGGACGGAGGCTGGCCGGAACATTTCGCCATTCAGGCGCTCGGCAATCCGGGACTTCCGCAGATGAAGGTCACACCTGCCTATTTGCGGGCTGCGCTGATGTTGATGCGCGACCAGCATGTTCTGCCTCAGCGCGATTATCATCGCAGCAAAGCCCTCAGGTTGAAGCGGGTTCAGCATAATCTGGACAAGCTGTCCGAACGGTTTTTTGTCGCAGCAGTGGTTTCGGTCGCAGCCTATCTCGCTATTGTAGCAGGATCAGCTATGGCACTGCTTCCGTCCCACTGGCCGCATGACGTCGCAAAACTCTTCACCTTTCTCGGCGTGGTGTTCCCGACGCTCGGCGGTGCGTTTGCGGGGATTCGCTATTTCGGCGATTTTGAGCGATTTGCATCGATTTCAGATATCACGGCATCAAAGCTCGATCATATCGCGACACGCGTTGACATATTGCTCGCCGCCTCTGACGATCAGATCACCTATGCGCGCATCTCCAATCTGGCGCATGCGATTGACGAGATCGTCGTGACGGAAATAGAGAACTGGCAGTCGGTATTTGGAGGCAAGAATATCTCGGTGCCGGTCTAGCCAGCGTCGGCGTTTAGTTCGGGCGCTTTGCTCGGTTGCCATTGCTCCGATGCGAAACGGATTGCCGGCGCGATATGATGCGCGCCGTCATGTTCGACCCAAAGCCCGCGTTCGGCGATATGCGGCTCGTCCAATGCTTCGCGAAAATCCAAAACCGGTGCAAAGGCGACATCCTTGTCGGCAAACCACGAAACCCATTCATCGCGGCTGCGAGTGATGAAGACCGAACGCAAATAGGCGATAAGTTCGCCCTGTTCACCCGCCTCGCGTTTGGCATGTTCGATCAAATCCGGGCGACCAAGAGCATTCAACAGATTTTCAGCGAACTTGATTTCACGTCCACCCAAAACTACATATTTTCGGTCACTTGTTTGATACACTTGATAAAGCCCCGCACCTCCCAATGATCGTTGCTTTGCCGAAACCGGTGCGGATCCACCAGCAATCGCACTGCCAGCGGTGTGCACGCACCACGGCAGCAGGCTGTCGAACATAGCGCAGTCAATATAGTCGCCCTTCCCGCTCGTTTCCCGACCAATCAATGCCATCAAAGTGGCAGACAAGGCGGTCAGTCCGGCCGCCATATCAGATGATGCCGTACCCGGTACGACAGGCGTACCGTCCGGTCCGTCATTGACCGAAAGGAAACCTGCGAGCGCCTGTGTGGCCATATCATGCGCCGGATGGTGCGCCAACGCGCCGTTCTGGCCAAAGGCTGAAATGGAGCAATAGACGATGAGCGGGTTGCGAGCAGACACCGTTGCATAGTCGAACCCCAGCCGCTGCATGACGCCGGGACGAAAGCCTTCGACAAACACGTCGGCACCTTCGATTAATGTCCAGAGACGCGCCTTGCCCTCCTCGCTTTTCAGATCAAGGACGATGCTTTTCTTGCCGCGATTGAGATTGCGAAACCAGACCGATTGGCCGGCCTCAAACGGAGCCTGCTCCCGCGAAGGATCGCCAGCGGCGGTTTCGACCTTGATGACCTCTGCGCCTTGATCCGCCATCATCACGGTCATCATCGGGCCGGGAAGAAATACCGAAAGGTCGACTACCTTGATGCCGGTCAGCTTACCCATTCATGATCATCCTTGCAGCCTGAAGTCTGTTGCGGCTTCAGCAGGATATCATATCCGGTGCAAGGCACTATCGTCGCCGATTTTGGCGCGAGATACGAAAGGCGGCTGCGAACGGCGTCGATGCCATCCGCAGCCGCTGGTTCGCCTTAGAATTTGAAACCTGCTTCAACGCCAATCAAGCGGCGCCCACCCGGCGAAATGAACGAACCGCCAAATTCGATCGCCGGAATGGCCTCTGCGATATATTTCCGGTCTAGCATGTTGTCGGCAAAGACAGAAATGTTCCAATTCGCACCCTCAAGTCCGGCGCGCAGGTTGAGAACGCCAAAAGCATCGCGTTTTGCCGCACCATAGTCACCATTCCCCGCGATTGGCGGTGCGGCGAATAATGATGCCGGGAGCAGCGCGCTGAACACCGTTGGGCGGCTCTGATCCTGAACCGTATGGAACCAGGTATCGCCGGTGATGCGGTAATCTGCGCGCAGCAACAGGTCGATTGAATCGGTTAACGGCGCATCGATTTGTGTGCCCAAATTGATGGTGTAATCGGCGGTATAGGGTGACTTGTTACCAACCGTATAGGGACGCGAACTGTTTTTCTTGATCTCGCTATCAGTGACATTGACCGAACCAAAAACCTTCCAGCCGTCAATGATGCGACCGGTCAAATTGAGTTCGGCACCCTTTACATCAACCCGGTCTACATTCGAAACGACACGCAACAGCCCAAATGAACCAACGAAGAATTCGAAGAACTGCATATCGGTAATGCGCGTGTAATAGCCCGCGACATCATAGGTCACGCGGCCGTCAAGCAGTGAACCTTTGACGCCGGCTTCGAACGAGCTCGATTTTTCTTTGCGATAATCGTCGTTGATGAAAACATCAGCGTCGATCGTACCAAAGGCTCCGGTTGTGTTGTTGAAAAACTGGTTGATTGTTGCAGAGGCACCTTGATTGTTGAAGCCTCCCGATTTGAAGCCGATGCCCCAGTTCGCGTAGATATTGGTATCGCCGCCGCCCGGCTTCCAGCTCAGACTGATCTTCGGCTGAATCTGCTTAAAGGTGGCATTTTTGTCGGGGATTGTACCCGTCGTCGGAAGGCCCGGGTTGATCTTGGTGCCGGTGATCGGGTCATTCACATTAGGGACGCGGTTCGATACGTTGCGATCTTCAACATCGTAACGCAAGGCGGCACCGATCTTGAACGAGTCTGACACTTCATAATCGGCAGAGCCGAACACCGCATAGACATCGGTTTTGAATTTGTCTGAATAGAGCTGCGAAGTCGGGTTCGTGCTGCCCGGCGCATTATACAGTGTTGGCAAAATACCAGAGCCAAGGTCAGCGCCCAAGCTGACACCCACCGAGCGGTCGATGTGAAGCGCGTAGGCACCAACCTGCCAGCTCAGCGGGCCGTCGCCGTTTGAGGCCAGGCGGATTTCTCCGCTGATATCCTTTTGATTGCGAACTTGCAGCTGAGTGCCGTCACAGGTCGTCGGGCTGTAGGGCCCAAAGGTCGATCCCGAAAAGTCGAAAATGAAGGGGACCGGAATGGCACCTATGACGCCTGGCGGATTGACAGGAAAGCCGGTGTTGGCCGTGGTCGATGTAAAGCAAGCACTTTGCACCGCCAGATTGGTCGGGTTCGCTGGTGCACCAAAGGCTGGCGAAATATAGCGCGCAAAGTCGGCAGAGGTGCCGTCTGCAGTCAGGCTTTGGTCAACATCTGAATAGAGCGCCCAGGCCGTCAGTTTGGTCGAACCGAAATCATGTTCCAGCTTGATCGAAGCGTCGAAACTTTTCTGGTCGTTGGTCGGGCGGATGTTGCTGTAGTAGCGGAAGGGATGGTCATCGACATCTTCGTTGAACGCCCCGCCGAGCGCAGGCAAGTGGAAGGCGGCGTTGAAGTTGATTGATGCACCTGACAGCTTGGAATAGCGCGCCTTTACATCAAGGTCGGTCGAATCACCCAATTGCGCGACAAAGCGACCATCGACACTCCAGACTTTCTGGTCATCCACAACTTTCCGGTCGAGGAACAGGTTGCGGTAGAAGCCATCGGTTTTCCGATAATAACCCGACAGCACGACCCCTGCGCCTTCGCCGATCGGTGTCGAGATGTGGGCCGTTGCCTCCATCGTCTTTTCATTGGCATAGCTCGCGCGTACGGCCCCTTCGAGCGTGTCGCCTGGCTTCAACGTCTGGACAACAATCGCCCCAGCCGCAGCATTGCGACCATATAGTGCACCCTGAGGGCCCTTTAGGATTTCAATCTGTCGAAGCGTGCCCTGTGTCTGGTTGAGTTGTGCGGTGTTGGTCTTGAGGATGCCATCCACCACCAGCGCAATCGAACTTTCGGCATCGCGTGCGCCATTGATACCGCGTATATTAATCTGCGTGTCGCCGGCCTCTGCAGTGCCGGTAACAATGGTGACCCCAGGCGTCAGTTGAACAAAATCCTGCGCTTTGTCAGCACCCGTTTTCTGAAGCGCATCTGCGGTCAGAACAGTTACCGAAGCCGGTACGTCCTGCAACCGTTCGTCTTGACGGCGCGCGGTGACGATAATTTCCTCACCGTCGCTGGCGCCATCATTTGCTTCCTGCGCGTAGGACGGAACGGTGGCTAGGCTTGAAAATGCAATGGATGCAAAAAGAAGCGAACGGGTTTTCAGCATGACAAAACTCCCTGACTATGCGCCTTTGCCGGAGGTCATATTGGAGCTATTGTCGGACCAGCGGTTGCGCTCTGCAGCAACTATTGTATACAATATGAAACACGTCAAGTGTTTGTGAGAATCGATGTCAAAAGCCTCGGACCGTGCCTATGCCCAGATTAGGGCGATGATCCTGTCAGGCGAGCTGCCGCCAGGCTCGCAGATCCGCGAGGAGCAGCTTGCCGAGCACTGCGGCGTATCGCGAACACCAATACGCGATGCTTTGAACCGGCTCGAAGCCGAACTCCTCATCCGTCGGTCTGAATCACAACGCAGCTTTGTAGCCGATTGGTCGATCGATGATGTCGAGGATGCCTTTTCGCTGCGCGGCATGCTTGAATCACTGGCCGCAGAACGCGCCGCGCAACGCATCGATAGCACGCAGCTTACACAGCTCCGCTGGCTGAACGCCGCGATTGGCAAGGCTGTAGCGCATAATCAGCCTGATATTTCTTCATTTCTTGAGCACAACCTTCAATTTCACAATATCATTCTCGAAGCAGCCAACTCACCCCGGTTGACCAGCATGTTGACCAAATTGATTGAGCAGCCGGTGGTGTGGCGGACTGCGCAAAACTATGGCCGGGCCAATCTCGAACGGTCGCACCGTGAACATGAAGAATTGCTCGCTGCGTTTGAGAGACGCGACAGCGCGTGGGCCGCATCGATTATGGCAGGCCACATCAGGCGGGCATTCCACACCTATGCTGACGCCCATAGCCGCAGTGCCATTGGCGAGGCTGCCGAATAAGCAATACTTGATTTTGTATACAATAATGGCATGAGGGTGCCCATGAACGCCCGAACAATAGAATTTGTCGAAGTGGGGCCGCGCGACGGGTTGCAGAATGAAAAGCAACTGGTGTCGACTGCGGACAAGCTTGAACTTGTCCGCCGCGCAATCGCGGCAGGCGCACGACGGATTGAAGCGACCAGTTTCGTAAATCCCAAAAAAGTCCCGCAAATGGCCGATGCAGAGGAGATTTGTGCCGGCCTTCCGCAAGTTGACGACGTTACCTTTATCGGTCTCGTCATGAACCAGCGCGGCGCGGAACGTGCGATCGGCACAAAACGCATTCACCAACTGGGCGCCGTGGTAGTCGCGACCGATAGCTTTGCCATGGCCAATCAAGGCCAGAGTAGTGACGATTCGGTTGCCATTGCTCAAGACATCATCAAGCGCGCCAACGCGGCAGGCCTGACCGCGCAGGCGACCATTGCGGCCTCGTTTGGATGTCCGTTCGAAGGCGAGGTTGCCGAGGGGCATATTGTAGAGATGGCCAAGCGCCTGTCTGACGCCTGGCCCGTTGAAGTAGGGCTGGCCGACACGATTGGCGTTGCCAATCCGGCCCATGTCGCGAGACTGGTTAGCAAGGTCCGCGAGGCAATTCACCCGCTGCCGGTGCGCGTTCATTTCCACAATACCCGCGGCACAGGGCTGGCCAACGTCTGGGCTGCTGTCGACGCCGGTGCCGAAACAGTCGACGCTGCACTGGGCGGATTGGGCGGCTGCCCTTTCGCTCCCGGCGCTGCCGGCAATGTCGCAAGCGAGGATGTAGTTTATATGCTTGAACGTGCGGGCATCGGCACGGGAATGGATTTGGCCAAACTGATTGAGGCCAGCCAGTGGCTTTCAGAATGCATGGGGCGCAAGCTGCCCTCTATGGTCGCGCAAGCGCCGCCTTTTCCCAAGGCAGCATGAGGAGAATATAGGAATGGGCTATCGCCTAGGTGTAGATGTCGGCGGAACTTTTACCGACCTGTTGCTGTTCAACGCCGAAACAGGCGCATTTTGGCGACACAAAACGCCATCGACCCCGCACGACAGCAGCGAAGGCATTTTGAACGGCGTCACCGCGATTTGCGCACAAGCGGGCGTAGCGACGAGCGATATCGACTATTTCCTGCACGGCACCACAGTTGCCACCAACGCTGTGCTGGAAGGTAAAGGCGCGCGCGTCGGTTTGATCGCTACCGAAGGCTATCGCCACATCATGCAGATTGCGCGCAGCTTTGTACCTGGTGGTCTGGCGGCCTGGATTATCTGGCCCAAGCCGCAACCACTGGCAGCTCTTGAGGATACGTTGACGGTCAAGGGCAGGATGAACGCGGCCGGGCAGGAAGTGCGTCCGCTGGATGAGGCCTCTGCGCGCTCGGCATTGACGCAACTTAAGCAACAAGGCGTCGAAGCGATAACTGTCAGCTTCATCAACGCTTATGCCAATGGCGCGCATGAGAAACGTGTTGGTGAGCTGGCGCGAGAAATCATGCAGGACGTGCCAGTCTCGCTTTCGCACGAAGTGCTGCCCGAAATGCAGGAATATGAGCGCACCCTGACTACGGTCGCCAACGCTGCTGTGCGTCCTGTGGTCGGCAAATATGTCTCCAACTTGCGTGACCGTTTGGCGGTCTCGGGCATGGCGGGCAAATTGTCGCTGCTTCGCTCGGACGGTGGCCTGATGTCCGCCGAAAAAGCTGAAGAGCATCCGGTCAGCATTTTAATGTCTGGACCAGCAGGCGGAGTCACGGGTGCCCTTTGGGTGGCAAAAAATGCCGGCTTCAATAATATTCTGACATTGGACGTCGGCGGCACCTCAACCGATGTGGCGCTCATCGAGAATCTCGAACCACGTCGCCAGCGCACGACCGAAGTTGGCCATTTGTCGGTTCGGGCATCTGCACTGGACGTCAAAACTGTGGGCGCAGGCGGAGGTTCAATTGCCTATGTGCCGGAATTGACCAAAGCGTTGCGCGTCGGCCCGCAATCGGCGGGTGCTGTTCCTGGGCCCGTGGCATATGGCAAAGGCGGCGAATTGCCGACCGTCACTGATGCCAATGTCGTGCTGGGCTATTTGCCTGAAAACCTGCTCGGCGGAACATTCAACCTTGATCGCGAAGGTGCGAAGAAGGCGGTTCAGACTATTGCTGACGCATTGGGCATCGACCTTATGGCCGCGGCACGCGGTATCATAGACATCGTCAATGAGAATATGTTCGGTGCATTGCGGATGATCTCGGTGCAGCAGGGATATGACCCGCGCCACTTTGCATTGATGGGATTTGGCGGGGCCGGACCATTGCATGTCAACGCGGTCGCGCGGTTGATGGGTAGCTGGCCTGCTATCTCTCCGGTCTCCCCCGGCGTTCTATGTGCTTTGGGCGATGCCACCACGCGCATGCGGACAGAAACCGCGCGCAGCTTTTCCCGACTGGCAGCTCAGACCGAGGCAGAGGAACTGATTTCCATCCTGGACGAAATGGCAACGCAAACCCGCGCCGAACTGCGATCTGACGGCGTTCCCGAAAACCAGATAGAAAGCGCATTCGAGGTTGACGTCCGCTATGCCGGGCAAGCGTTTGAAGTGCCGCTGACCATTTCCGCAGATGTGCTGCGCCGTGACGGAATTGACGGCATATTGAAGCGCTTTGATGAAGAGCATCTGCGGCTGTTCACTTTCAACATGGATACGCCGCACGAGATTGTGAACCTGCGAGCCGTGGCGCTGGGCGCTTCACTCAACCTACCTGCAGCTGAACTTCCCAAGGGTGACGGCAATCCCCAAGCGGCGAAGATGCGCGATCATGTGCTGTGGATGGATGGCAAGGAACAGGCGGCTATCATCTATGACCGCGCGCAATTGCGACAGGGCGATATCATCGCGGGTCCCGCCATCGTGGTTGAAATGGATTCGACCACGCTCATCGAAACTGGCTGTGTCGCGACCGTCGATGCGGTCGGCAACATCCTTATCAATCTGGCTTGAGGAGTAGCGCCATGCCTGCAACAATCATCCAGACCAACAGCACTCCGTTCAAAAAGATCGACATCGATCCGGTCACGCTCGACATCATAGAAAACGCCTTGCGCAACGCCCGTATCGAAATGGATGCCACCCTGGTGCGCACTGCGATGTCACCGGGCATCCGTGAACAGGGTGACGCCTTTCCGCTCATCGCCGACCACACAGGCAAGATGATTGTCGGCCAGTTTGGTAGCTTTATTGGCGGATTCCTGGAGAGCTTTGACGGAACATTGGAAGATGGCGACATGATCTTTCTGTCCGATCCCTACAGCTGTGAAGGGGCCATCAGCCATTCAAATGACTGGTTGGTCTTACTGCCCATTTTCAAGGATGGTCGCTTGATCGCCTATACAGCGATGTTCGGCCACCAAAGCGACATTGGCGGCAAGGTTGTCGGTTCGATGCCGATCAACGCGCGATCGATTTTTGAAGAGGGTGTCCGCATACCCCCGGTCAAAATTTGGCGCAAAGGCGAATATAATGACGACCTAATGAAGCTGGTCATGCACCAGACGCGCAAACCAGACTGGTGCCAGGCCGACCTCAACGCCCTGATCGCCTCATGCCGGGTGGCGGCTCGACGCGTCATCGAAATGGCTGAGCGATTTGGCGATGACGTTTATGTTTCGGCCACGCAGGAATTGCTCGCCCGCAACCACCGTGCGATGAAGGCGCTCATCGGCATGGCCATTGCCGAAGAGCCTGTGAGCTTTGAAGATTATATCTGCGACGACGGCATGGGCTATGGCCCTTACAAGATCAAATGCACGATGCGGCGCGAGGGCGAAAAGGTGATCCTCGATTTCGCCGGAACAGATCCGCAGAGCGCGGCTTCGATCAATTTTTACCTCAATGAGAACATGTTCAAGATGTTCTTCGGTATCTACATGATCATGGTCTTTGATCCGCAAATCCTGTTCAACGATGGCTTTTACGACCTCATCGATGTGCGCATCCCCGAAGGGTCGCTGCTCAAACCTAAATTCCCTGCAGCGCTTTCGGGTCGCACCCATGCGCTGGGCCGCATTTTCGACATTTTAGGCGGGCTTTTGGGCCAAAAAACGCCAGAATTCCTGAATGCGGCCGGTTTTTCCTCGTCACCACATCTTTTCTATTCAGGAAATGACAAAAAGGGCGACTGGTTCCAGCTATTCCAGATCGGGTTCGGTGGGATACCCGGACGTCCGCTAGGTGACGGGCCGGACGGCCATTCGCTCTGGCCCGGTTTCACCAATGTACCCAACGAATTTCTCGAGCGTTATTTTCCATTGATGATCGAGCGCTATGAAACTGAACCCGATAGTGGCGGCGCAGGGCTGCATCGTGGCGGCAACGGAATTCACATGACGTATCGTTTCCTCGCGAGCGGAACAATTTCTATTCATGATGACCGATGGTTCGTACCGCCATGGGGCGTCAATGGCGGCGAACCGGGGATGCGTGCGCGCAAGATACTGGAAAAAGCCGACGGTACCCAAAGCATTGTCGGCAACAAGGTGGAAGATGTCCATGTCGACGAGGGCGACCAGTTGCACTTCATCACCTGGGGCGGTGGCGGCTGGGGTGACCCGTTAGCGCGTGACCCGGCGCTGGTCGCAAAAGAGATTTTGCAAGGACTGGTGACGCCGGAAGGCGCCAAAGCCTATGGCGTTGTCACCAACGACAATGGCGAAGTAGATGCCGCTGCGACCGATGCGCTCCGTGGATCCATGGTAGCAACCCGAGGTGAACTGTCGCTGTTCAACTATGGCCCGGGCATCGATTTCCTGCGATCACAATGTGAGGCTGATACCGGCCTGCCCGCTCCGATACAGCCCGTCTGGGCGAACATCGAAGCTGCGGAGTAAGCGGGTGGAGAATTCAGGCGCATTAAAAGGCATCAGGGTTGTTGAACTTGGGCAACTGCTTGCCGGGCCGTTTTGTGGCCAGCTGCTCGGTGATATGGGCGCTGACATCATCAAGGTAGAGCCGCCCGGCGAAGGCGATCCGATGCGAATCTGGGGTCAGGGCGCTGAAAAGGTGCAATGGGAAGTTATTGCCCGCAACAAGCGTTCGGTTTCCGCCAATTTGCGCATTGCCGAGGGGCAGGATCTGGTTCGCAGATTGATTGCAAAAGCCGATATCCTGATCGAGAATTTCAAGCCCGGCACGATGGAGAAATGGGGTCTTGGCCCCGAACAGCTCCATGCCGAAAACCCTGGCCTGATCATCGCGCGCATGTCGGGATATGGGCAGACGGGTCCGTATAGCGACCGGGCCGGTTTTGGTGGAATTGGCGAAGCTATGGGCGGATGGCGCTACATTGTCGGCGAACCAGACCGGCCACCAAGCCGCATGGGCGTTTCTATCGGTGACACTTTAACCGCCACCTACGGTTGCATGGGTGTACTCGCTGCACTGCACGTCCGCGAAAAGACCGGCAAAGGCCAGGTGGTCGATACGGCTCTTTATGAAAGTGTGCTGCAGGTCATGGAAGGTCTGGTGCCGGAATATGACCGAAGCGGTTTCATTCGCGAACGATCCGGCTCCTTCCTGCCGGGGATTGCGCCGTCGAATGTCTATAGCTGCAAAGACGGCGAATATATGATCGGGGCGAACAAAGATTCGCTATGGCAGCGACTGGCCGAAGCCATGGGGCAACCCGAGCTTGGAACCGACCCGCGCTACGCCACCCATCTTGCACGTGGAGAGAACCAGATTGAGCTCGATAGTCGCATCAATCAGTGGACGCGAACATTGACCGTCGACGAAGTCGATGCACTGATGATCGCCCATTCGATACCGGCGGGAAGAGTCTATCGTGCACCGGAAATGCTCGACGACCCGCATTTCAAGGCACGCGAAGCCATCATTGAGGTTGAAACCGAACGCTTCGGTCCGCTGAAGATGCAGAGCGCCTTTCCAAAATTGTCAGCTACACCCAGTAGTGTGCGCCGGGCAGCACCTGCAAAAGTGGGGCAGCACAATGCCGAAATATATGGTGAATTACTGGGCTTGAACGCCGACGATCTTGCTGCATTAGAGGCCATTGGCGCAATCTGATGATACAAGGCGACGGTGACCTATCTGCCAATTATACCGCAGCATTCGACGGCCACCTTGAGTTTGGCAAGCAGCCAGCTTTGTTGATTGTCGATTTCGTCATGGCGTATCTCGACCCAGCCTCCCCGCTTTACGCGGGCGTTGAAGATGCGCTGGACAGCAATATCCGTCTGCTCGCCGCAGCAAGGGCGGCAGGTATCCCAGTGATCTTCACCAATGTTGTGTACGAACCGGGCGGAGCCGACGGCGGTCTGTTCTATCAAAAAATACCCGCGCTAAAGGCATTTGATCGCGGATCGCCCCTAGGGCTATTTCCACCCACGCTTCAGCCGCACGAAGGCGAAACCGTAGTTAGCAAGCAGTTCGCTTCAGCATTTTTTGGAACCGCGCTGGATGAGAAGCTGCGCGACATGGGTGTCGACACTTTGCTTATTTCCGGGCTGTCCACGTCCGGGTGTGTGCGTGCATCTGCGCTAGATGCGCTTCAACACGGCTTTGCTCCCTTTGTAGTCCGCGAGGCCTGTGGTGACCGCCACCCGACCCCGCACGACAACACTCTTTTCGACCTTCAGGCCAAATATGCAGAGGTCATTTCGCTCGCGCAGGCGCTGGACCTGTTCGAGAGTTGCAAGTGACTTTAGGCCGGACGCCGGGCAAATATCCCGAACCCTGCGATGATCGCATAGCAAATTGCTGGCAGGATTAGTGCGGCTGCAAGGCTGCCCGTCGCGTCAGCAACGACACCGGTAAGCAACGGTATCACTGCACCGCCGAAGATTGCGACATTGATAATACCCGAACCGTCAGCAGCGCGCGAACCCAGTTTCTCACACGCCAGCGTAAAGATGGTCGGGAACATGATTGAGTTCATCAGGCCGATAGCCAACAAGGCATAGCCCGAGACCGTTCCGCTGGTGTTGGTCGAAATCAGGATAAGGCTGATTGCACCGGTCGACACGAACGCCAGCACCATGCCGGGGCTGACCATGCGCAGAATTGCCGAGCCGATGAAACGACCGATCATCGCGCCACCCCAATAAAGACCAATCAGCTTGCCTGCCGCTTGTTCCTGAAGCCCCATCACATGCGACTGCATCAAATAGTTGACGATCAAAGAACCGATCGAAACTTCAGCACCGACGTAAAGGAAGATGCACAATGCGCCGTAGCCAAAGCGCGGACGCTTCAACAGCGAGAAACCACCGAGCAGGCTGCTGGCCTCGTGCTTTTCACCCTGCAACTTGTTGCGGAACATCCAGACCACTGCCGCAACGATTGCCAGCGCGACGGCCAAGCCCAGATAGCCATTCACTATCGCTTGCGTTTCCGCAGTGCGATAGGCGTCAAGTTCGGGACCCGACAACTGATCGGCACTGATCGAAGCAAGACTACCCAGAATGAGAATGGCACCGAAGAACGGAAAGACCGTCGTGCCCAATGAATTGAAAGCCTGCGCAAAAGTCAGGCGGCTATGTGCAGTCTCTGACTTGCCCAGCAAACTGATCAGCGGGTTCGAAACAACCTGAACGATGACCACACCGCTGGCCAGCACAAAAAGTGCAAACAGAAACACGCCATAAGTCGCGGTTTGCGAAGCCGGAATGAATAGCAGGCAACCCGCCATCATCGTCAGCAGGCCCGCAACCGCCCCGCGCATATAGCCAATACGCTTGACCAACGCCGCGCCTGGTATGCCGATGACGAGATAGGCCGTAAAAAAGCAGAACTGCACCAGCATTGCCTGTGTGTAGTTGAGCGTGAATAGTTCTTTCAGTTTCGGAATGATGACATCGTTAAGCGATGTAATACCGCCAAAAATGAAAAACAAAGCCATAACGAACAGCCGTAATTCGGGCGCATCGATATGGTTTCCTTCGGCCTCCGCCGAATTGCTGTCGCTACTGTTCGAAGCCTGTGGTGCCAAGGCCATTAAAACTCTCCCCGATTATATCCTTAATTATGGACAAGAGCATTATTGTGCCAAATGCGGTACGTCACTGTAATTTCGTATGCACAGACGGATTTTTGCGAAATGTGCAGTGGATGCTGCTACGGAGTAACCGCCGCAAAAGTGTAACAATTGCATGCCACCGAAAAAAAGGAACATCGAGTTGGGGCGGAAGTTGAAAAGCAGGAAAGTCCAGGAACGCGCGGCAAACGCCCGGAATGACCTTGCCCGCCGCTATTTCAACCGCGAACTTTCATGGCTGAAATTCAACGAGCGGGTGCTTGAAGAAGCGGCAAACCCCGCCCATCCCTTGCTCGAACGACTGCGCTTTCTGTCCATCTCCGGATCGAACCTCGACGAATTCTTCATGGTCCGCGTCGCAGGCTTGCGTGGCCAGCAGATGCGCCGGATCGGGGAGCTCTCAATCGACGGACGCACCCCGGGCGAGCAACTGGCAGCCATCATTTCCGCTGCCGACGCCTTGATGGAGCAGCAACAAAAACTGTGGCGTGCGCTGCGCCGCCAGCTGAAACTCCACGGTATCAAGGTCATAACCCCGTCTGCCATTGGAGCAAGCCATATGCAGGCGGTGGAGAAACACTTCCGCGAGCAGATACTCCCTGTGCTGACACCGCAGGCGCTCGATCCGGCGCATCCATTCCCGTTCATTCCCAATCAGGGTATTGGCATCATCTTTGATATGCGCCGAAAAAGCGACGGTGAAACGGTACGGCAGCTTGTATTGATACCATCGTCCTTGCAGCGTTTTGTGCGGGTCCCTGGCAGCACCCACCGCTTTGTCACGCTCGAAGCGTTGATCAAGCGGTTCGTCGGACAGATGTTTCCCGAGCACCGGCTGATAGCCGCTGGTGCGTTCCGCATCATCCGCGACAGCGACATCGAGGTTGAGGAAGAGGCCGAGGATCTGGTCCGCTATTTCCGCACGGCCATCAAAAGGCGGCGGCGCGGGCGCGTAATCCGGCTGAAGTTTGAAAAGGGCCTGCCCGACGAACTCGCGCAGCTTATCCGGTCCGAACTGGGCGGCGGCAGCAACATCATTTCAGAAACCGCCGGCTTCCTCGGCATTGGCGACCTTGCGCAACTCGTCGACGAGGATCGGCCCGAGCTCAAATTCACACCGTACACGCCACGCTTTCCCGAACGCATATTGGAGCATGAGGGCGATTGCTTCGCCGCAATCCGGCAGAAAGACATCATCGTTCACCACCCCTATGAAAGTTTTGACGTTGTCCTCGACTTCCTTCGTCAGGCAGCCCTTGATCCCAATGTCGTCGCCATCAAGCAAACCCTGTATCGGGCCGGCAAGCAGTCCGCCGTGATCAAGGCATTATGCGAAGCGGCAGAAGCAGGAAAATCGGTTACCGCAGTTGTCGAACTGAAGGCACGGTTTGACGAAGAGCAGAATCTGCACTGGGCGGCGCAGCTTGAAAATTCGGGTGTGCAAGTGGTCTACGGCTTTGTCGACATGAAGACACATGCCAAGATTTCGCTGGTCGTACGGCGCGAAGATGGGGAATTGCGAACCTATTGTCACCTCGGCACCGGCAATTACCATCCGGTGACAGCACGCATTTACACCGACCTCAGCTTTTTCACCGCAGACCCCCGCATCGGGCATGATGCCGGGCAGATTTTCAATTTCGTCACCGGCTATATCGAGCCGACCGACCTGAAATTGCTGACGATGAGCCCGCTTGGACTGCGCGAAAAGATTTTGGCGCTGATCGACGATGAAATTGCCCATGTGCAGGAAGGCAGATCCGGCGCGATTTGGGCCAAGCTCAACTCCTTGGTCGACAAGGCCGTCATCGACAAGCTTTACGAAGCGAGCGAGGCAGGCGTTGAGGTCGACCTTGTGGTCCGCGGGATCTGCTGTTTGCGACCCGGGGTCAAAGGCATGTCATCGCGTATCAGAGTCAAATCGGTGGTGGGCCGTTTCCTGGAGCACAGCCGCATCTGGGCCTTTGGCAATGGTGCCGACCTGCCCAATACCAGTGCGCGGGTCTTCATTTCTTCAGCCGACTGGATGTCGCGCAATTTTGACCGGCGGGTTGAATATATGCTGCCCATTGAAAATCCCACGGTCCACGACCAGATCCTTGATCAGGTTATGGTTGCAAACCTGCTAGACAACCAGCAAAGCTGGATGTTGCGGCCTACCGGTCGCTATGAAAGGGTAAAGGCCGAAGGGGTGCCGTTCAATCTCCACCAATATTTCATGACCAACCCGTCCTTGTCGGGTCGCGGTGATGCTTTGGCGGAAGAAAATGACGTGCCCACATTGCGCCTCGTCCGGAAAAGATGACGCCAAACCGCCGCGCGGTCATTGACATCGGTTCCAATTCGATCCGGCTAGTGGTCTATGCCGGTTCTGTCCGGTCTCCCGTGCCCATCTACAACGAAAAAAGCCGGGTCAGTCTGGGTGCCTGCCTGAACGGCGACAGCGTAATCGATGAGGATACGATGGAACGCGCGGTTGGCGCGATTGCACGACTGCACCGCGTCGCCGAAATGATGGAGGTTGATTGGCTTCGCGTAATTGCCACAGCAGCAACACGTGAAGCCAGAAATGGACCAGAGCTTGTAAAGCGCGCCGCCAAACTGGGCATCAAAATAGATGTAATCGATGGGCAGGCAGAGGCACTGGCATCCGGCATGGGTATCATCAGCGAACACCCCGATGCCGATGGCTATGTGGGCGATCTGGGCGGGGGTAGTCTTGAACTGGTCCGCATTAAAAATGGCCAACTCAAAGAGAGTGTATCACTGCCACTCGGCACTTTGCGAATTGGCGAATTCCGGAACATGGCTGCCAAGCAGGTCGCGCAACATATTCAGCAGCATCTTACTACCGCAAATGGTGACGATAAGTTTTTGATTGAACCTGGCCTTCCTTTTTACCTCATCGGCGGGTCATGGCGATCACTGGCGCGCTTGCACATGTTTGTAACCGAATTTCCGTTGGCCGTCTTGTCCAACTATCGCCTGCCGAGTGAGGCACCTGCCGACCTGCTTGAACTCACGCGCAACGCGACAGCCGTCGCAGAAACCAAGGTGGTACCGAGCGGACGAATGGCTGCGTTACCTGATGCCACGTCTTTACTTGCTGGCATCGCGCGGCTGTTCCAACCCTCCCATTTCCTGACCAGTATATCGGGCATTCGTGAAGGCCTGTTATTCGGCAAGCTCAAGAAAGCCGAGCAGCGCGAAGACCCGCTTATTGCTGCCGTCCGTTTCGAAGGTAAGCGGCTGTCCCGATTTTCCTATCATGGAGACGCATTGGCCGATTGGATTGCACCTCTGTTTACGACTGACTCGCCAGAAATGGAACGGCTGCGCCAATGTGCCTGCCTGCTGGCTGACAGCGCATGGCAGGTCAGCCCGGAATATCGTGCCACCCATTCTTTGAACTTTGCTCTCGATGGCAGCTGGCCAAGTATCGGACCGCACGAAAGAGCCATTTTGGCCGCTGCACTGATGGCGGCTCATGGCCAAAAAAACAGCTGGCCGACTATTTTGTTGCAGCTTGCCGAGCATAGGGAACTGATGAAAGCAATGCAGTGGGGACTCGCAATCCGGCTCGCATTGCGGCTCGATGGCGGATCTGGCGCAGCTTTGACCGAAAGCCGATTTGAAGCCGATGCCGGCAAGCTACAGCTTACCCTGAACGGCGATTTTGCACGTCTTCGCAGCGGTTCGGTCGAGCGACGATTGGATCGTTTGGCGATATCGCTAGGGCATGGTGGGAGCGAAGTCGTTTCTTTTGGAGGGCAAAGCCTGCGGCAGCGGCTATTTAAGGGCTGACAAGGCAATCAGCCCCTTGACGCAAAGTGCCTTTTGCCGTTGGGCATCGCGATGCGCTTCTTTTCCGACAATGCTGCCCCGGTGCATCCCAAAATCATGCAAGCCATCGCCGACGCGAATAGTGTCGACACAGCCTATGACGGCGATGCTTTGAGCCAGCGGCTGGATGCGGCATTTTCCGAACTGTTCGAACATGACGTCGCTGTAATTTGGATTTCAACCGGCACGGCTGCCAACTGTCTGGCATTGACGTCGTTAGTACAGCCACATCAAGGCGTCGTTTGCCACCGCGAAGCGCATATTGAAGTCGACGAGTGCGGCGCGCCCGGATTCTACACTAGCGGAGCGAAATTGATGCTGGTGGACGGCGAAGGGGCAAAGATTACGCCGGAAACCGTCGGCGATCTGATTTCGACAATCCGGCCTGATGTGCATCAGGTGCAGGCAGCGGCGGTATCCATCACCAATGCGACAGAATATGGGCTGGTTTACCGGCCTGAAGAAGTGGCAGCGCTTGGCGATATATGCGACGAACGCAAGCTGGGTCTGCACATGGACGGCGCGCGCTTTGGCAATGCGGTCGCGACACTTGGCTGCACGCCTGCAGACGTGACGTCGCGCGCAGGCGTTGACGTCCTCAGCTTTGGCTTTGTCAAAAATGGCGGGATGAATGCCGAGGCTTTGGTCTATTTCGATCCGGCGATGGCCGATGAAGCGCGCTATCGCCGCAAGCGCGCGGGGCATTTGCTTTCGAAGGGGCGGTTTCTGGCGGCGCAACTTCTGGCATTCATTGATCAGGATTTGTGGCTCGACAATGCGAGAGCGGCAAATGCCGCTGCGCAGATCATTGCCGAGGCTGCACCCGAAAGGCTGCTCCATCCGGTTGAGGCCAATGAAATATTCATTCGCCTGTCTGCATCGGAGGCTGCAACGCTCCGATCCCTGGGCTTTGATTTCTACGATTGGGGTGAAGGCTCCGCGCGTCTCGTTACCAGTTGGCATCACCGCGAAGAGGATGTCCAGCCGCTCGCCAACGCCATCGCTGCGCTGTGACCACTTCCCCATCTTCCGCCGCAGCCGCTGAACCCGGCTTGCTCAACCCGCGCATAGCGATCCCCTTTTTGGTCGTCTCTTTGATTTGGGGATCAACCTGGCTGGTGATCAGCGATCAGCTGGGAACGGTACCCGCAAGCTGGTCGGTCTGTTATCGTTTTGCTGTTGCTGCCATTGGGATGTTCCTGTTGTCTGCCGTGACCCGGCAATCGCTGCGCCTTGACAGCACCAGTCTGAAATGGACGCTATTGCTAGGCCTGATGCAGTTCGCGCTCAATTTCAACTTCGTCTACGCAGCCGAGCATCACATAACATCAGGGTTGGTCGCAGTCATTTTCGCACTGCTCATCGTCCCCAATGCTTTGCTGGGCAAATGGTGGCTCGGTCGCGAATTCAGCCGAAACTTCGTTGTCGGCTCCATCATTGCCACCGCTGGTGTCGCCCTGTTGATGGCGCAGGAATATCGCGCTGCGCCGATCGGCGGGCATGAGGTGTTGTTGGGAACGGCGCTAACTCTAATTGCGGTGCTTTGCGCGTCGGTTTCCAATGTTATGCAGGTGGCCCCGTCGATCAGCCGCTATCCCACAACGACAATCCTCGCTTGGTCGATGCTGTGGGGTGCGCTGGCGAATGCCGCATGGTCATTCATCAATCATGGGCCGCCGGTTATAGAGATTCGGGCGGGCTATCTGGGTGGCGTGCTCTATCTTGGCATCATCGGTTCGGTGGTCACCTTTCCGCTCTATTTCGATCTTATCCGCAAGATCGGCCCCGGCAAGGCAGCATATACCAGCGTCCTCATTCCCGTTGTGGCCATGTTGTTGTCGACTTTGTTCGAAGGCTATGACTGGTCGGCACTGGCGGGAGGAGGGGCGCTTTTGGCAACGCTCGGCCTCATCGTAGCCATGCGTTCGCGTTAGACTCGCCAAGCAGCAAAAGCGGCGTTAGTCTCCTCTTCGGAGAGGAGAACATCATGGAGCAGCTAAGCGGGCAGGACGCGAGTTTCGTCTATCTCGACACCCCCAACACGCCGATGCATATCGGTTCAGTGGGGATTTATGATCCTTCAACGGCACCGGGAGGTTTCGTCCGGTTCAAGGACATATTGGCCCACGTTGAGAGTCGCTTGGATAAGGCACGCAGTTTCCGCCAGAAATTGGTCCGCGTTCCCTTCGATCTCGACCATCCTTATTGGATCGACGATCCCAATTTCGACCTTGAATATCATGTCCGCCACATCGCTCTGCCCCAACCCGGCGACTGGCGGCAATTATGTATCCAGGTGGCCCGTCTCCACGCGCGCGGCATGGACCTCTCCAAGCCACTGTGGGAATTCAACATTGTCGAGGGCCTCGACAATATCGAGGGGCTACCCAAGGGCTGTTTCGCACTGGTCGCCAAAGTCCACCATGCCGCAATCGACGGTATGTCAGGGGTGGAACTGTCCGCAGCCGTGCATGACATCGAACCTGTTCCAGTAGACCGTTCTGCCAAGCCCAAATGGAAGGGCGAAAACGAGCCTGCTGTCACCGAAATGCTGATGCGGACATGGATGAATTCGGTCACCCAACCGGTGCGTTTTGCCAAAACGCTGGCACAGACCGTCCCCGGTGCCGCACGGCTGATCCGTGAAGTGGCTGGCGGCGATGTCTCGCTGAAAGGTGCGAAAATGGCGCCTCAGACCATCCTCAACGGGAAGGTAAGCCCGCACCGCGTGTGGGACAGCACAGTGTTACCGCTGGCGGGAGTCAGGGCAATTAAGGACCGCATCGAAGGCGCGACGGTAAACGACGTGATCCTGACGATCATCGGTGGCGGTCTGCGCAAATATCTGCAGCAGCGCAAAGCTCTGCCCAAGGACAGCCTGACTGCCATGGCTCCAATTTCGGTGCGCGCAGACGGTGAAAAGGAAGCATTGGGTAACCTTGTTTCGGCCATGCTCGTGCAACTTGGCACGCATATCGAAGACCCGATGGAAAGGCTGGCCTTCGTCCGCAAGGAAGCCGTGAATTCCAAGGCGATGACCAATGCGGTCGGTGCGCGGACGCTGACCGAATATAGCCAGTTCATCCCTTCAGGCCTCGCCGGCCTGGGAGCGCGGCTCTATTCGCGCCTTGGCGTTTCGAACCTGCATTCGCCGGTGTTCAACGTGGTAGCGACCAACGTCCCCGGACCAAGGGTTCCACTGTTTTTTGCGGGAGCCAAGATGGTCCGAATGATGGGCACCGGGCCGATTTTCGACGGCATGGGAATGATCAACGCGATCTACAGCTATGGCCCGGATATCGCGATTTCCTTCACTAGCGACCGCGAGATGATCCCCGATCCGGCAAATTATGCTGCGGCGTTGAAGGAGGCATATGAGGAACTTCTCAATGCCAAACCAAAAGCGGAAGCTTCGGCGAAGCCTGAAGCGAAAGCCGAACCTGCACCAGCGAAAAAAGCGGCTGCGAAACCTTTAGAGACCAGAGCTGCGCCAAAGAAACCGGCGGTGAAAAAGCCTGCAGCGAAAGCTGCAAAACCGGCCGCCAGAGCAAAATCCAAGGCCAAAAAGTGAATAGGCCCGGGCATCGACCCGGGCCACATTCAACCTATAGTGGAAAAATCAGTGCCCTGACGAAGGGTAGATCAAGCTTTTGAGCCCACCACGCTCGAACGGCGTCCATTCGCCTTCAGGCAAAGCCAGCCGGTCGGCAATCGCCCACAACACGGTCGGGTTCACGCCCAATCCGCAATGGCTGCCCTTGACTTCGATATTGTCGGTCTGCGGTGCCTTGGGTTCACGGCTGTTCTGCCATGCAACGACGCCGTCCTGACGCGAGAAAATCGCGGTAGAGGGCACCGGCGGCACTTCATGGCTTTCCGCCAGCTGCGCCTGCACATCGGGATCTTCGATATTGTGCCCGGTCAGCATTTGATAGGCACGCCATGCATTGGTCGATTTCGGGCTGCCAACAATAGGGGAACCGAGCGAAATCACCTGCCGCACCATATCAGGTCGGCGGCGCGAGAGTTGGCGCGAAAGCGTTCCGCCCAATGACCAGCCGACAAGGCTAACCTTGCGTCCCGTTTCCGCATATATCTGCTCGAGCCGTGCGATCAGATGCTCGCCATTATGGCCAATAGCTTTGGGCCCCAGATTGCGGCCCAGTTCCCAATGGAACGCATTATAGCCCAGCTTGTCCAGATAGGTTTGCAACGGCTTCATCGAAAATTCGGTGGCCATGAAACCGGGCAGCAACAAGACCGGATGGCCATCGCCCTTGGGTGCTTGCATCAGGATGGGGCTGGCCCAGGGCATTGAACCCAATTCAGCCATTGCGCGAGGCAATTCGGTCAAAGCGAGAAACAGCGACGGACGCGAAACGTCTTCAATAGCGGCAGTTGCCAATAGCACTCTCCTGCGAACATTTTTGCCGGTTCTGCGCCGGATTTCAGGAGAGGCTGACGGAAGCGGGAGTCGCCGTCAATCGGCATTTTGGCCAAAACTGTGGAATAGAGCCATAAGCCCTTGTTTATAATCCCTATATTGCGGATGCCATCCCAATACTCTTTTGGCCTTGCGGTTGGAAATTCGCCTGTTTTCGGCGTAAAAGGCTGCTGCCATGGGCGATAGCGCTGCCTGTTCGAGCGTTTGTAGAGGTGGCGGTTCCATGTCCAAAAGCAGACTGGTAAACTCGATCACAGCGTTTTGACTGCAAGGAAAATCATCCGCCAGATTGTAAATGCCGGGTGGCCCGGAAAAACTTGCAATAACGCCTGAAACGATATCATCGACATGGACGCGGCTGAATATCTGGTCGGGCAAATCAATGCGATGTGCCTTGCCTTCGCGGACCCTTTCCAGAGCGGAGCGCCCGGGTCCGTAGATGCCGGGTAGCCGAAAAACGCGCACATCGTCCCGGAGCTGCTGCCATTCCAGATCCGCAGTTGTTCGCGCGCTGCGCCTCCCTGAGCCGGTAAGCGCGGTTTCATCGACCCATGCGCCTTGCGTATTTCCATAGACGCCGGTCGACGAGAGATAGCCGATCCAATTTGCCGGTGCGGCAGCGATGGCCGCACCATAGCGATCGAGCACAGGATCGCCCCCTACGCGTAGTGGCGGCACCGAGGATAAGATGTAGCTCGAGTCGGAAAGTGCGTTGAGGACGGCCACTTCATCGTCAAAAGCAATCGCTGCGAGCGATGCTGTCCGGCTGGTGCCAACCACCTCCCAGCCTTCGCTGCGCAACTGCGCAGCCAATCGGCTCGCCGAATAGCCCATTCCGAAAATCAGCATCTTGCCAGTCATAACCTGTCTGTCCCTTCTTACTCGGCCATCGTCAAGCATGTTGCCAATGCGAGGCGACGCTGCGAATAGGGCAGCATGGAGAGGGACGCCAAGGACAAGGTCGAAGTTTTGCGCAGCAGGCTGCTGGGTGACGTTCCGCATGGATTTCTGGGGCGCCGCGGCGGTGTTTCGGAAGGCATCCATGCCGGGCTGAATGTCGGGCTGGGTTCGGATGACGACCGCGAGGCGATACTCGCAAACCGGCGCCGGGCGGCTGATGCCGTTTTACCTAATGCAGAACTGGTTACAGTCCATCAAATCCATTCGCCTGATGTCATAACCGTGACGGAAGCCGTCGCTTTGGACGCACGACCCCAAGCAGACGCGATGGTCACCAACAAACCAGGGCTATTGCTCGGCATATTGACGGCCGACTGCGTGCCCGTACTTTTCGCCGACGACAAAGCTGGCGTCATCGGCGCCGCACATGCCGGATGGAAAGGCGCGATTTCGGGCGTCACTGACAACACTTTGGCTGCGATGGAGGCATTGGGTGCCGATAGGAGCCGCATCGCCTGCGCCATTGGCCCGTGCATCGCCCAGAAAAGCTATGAGGTCGATGATGGTTTCTACCGCCGCTTTGTCGAGGAAGCCGACGAGAATGAGCGCTTCTTTGGCAGCGGGAAACCGGGTCATTGGCAGTTTGACATTGAGGGCTATGTCGCCGCTCGATTGGCGGTGGCAGGTATAACCAAAGTCGAATGTCTGGGTGAGGACACCTATTCGCAGCCAGATCGCTTCTTCAGCTATCGCCGAAGCTGTCACCGGAATGAGCCAGGCTATGGGCGCGAAATTTCACTGATCGGATTGCGGGGCTGATGTGACGACTAAGAGCTTGGGTCTTTGGGGCGGGATTGCAACATTCCTGTTGATGCTGCTTATCGGACCACCTGCTTCGATGGGTGCGCCAGCCTGGCATGTCGCGTCACTTACCCTGCTGATGGCGATCTGGTGGATGACCGAGGCCTTCCCTCTGACGGTAACGGCTTTGCTACCCTTCCTAGCCCTGCCCCTGATGGGCATCATGAGTGCCGGAGATGTCGCGAAGGAATATTATTCGCCAATCCTGTTCCTGATTTTGGGAGGAGCCTTCATCGCGCTCACGGTCGAGCGGACCGGAATGCATCGGCGAATAGCGCTCTGGATATTGAGCTTTGCCGGTCAAAGCCGTTTTGGCCTGCTGCTGGCTTTCATGGCTGCAACGGCATTCATCTCGATGTGGATTTCCAACACCTCTACGGCGCTTATCATGATGCCCATAGCTCTGGCTGTGCTTGTCGCGGGCGGCGTATCAGAAGACGAAACCGATGGCATGGCAGGCGCTCTGGTGCTGGGCGTAGCTTTCGCGGCGTCGCTCGGCGGACTGGGAACATTGGTTGGATCGCCAACCAATCCGATTGCTGTCGGCCTCATAGAAAAACAGGTTGGGATGAACATCAGCTTCGCCGACTGGTCTTCATTCGGCATCCCGATATTGCTGGTTGCCGTTCCGTTGGCAGCTTTGGTTCTGGCCAAAGTGCAGAAAATCGAAGCAACCGCATTTGACCCGAAAGCAGCACGCAGTGCGATTGGAACGCAGGGGCCGTGGACGATTGCCGAAAAGCGGTTACTGCCGATCATCCTGCTGGCGATTGCGCTCTGGCTCGCGCAGCCCCAGCTTGAAGTGATGCTTCCAAAGGGATCGGTGACGGACGGCACCATCGCCATCGCCTGCTCGCTGCTGTTGTTCCTCGTCCCAGATGGCAGCGGTCGGCCCCTTCTCAACTGGAAAGAAGCCGACCGTGCGCCCTGGGCAGTGATCATGATGTTCGGTGGAGGTCTGGCACTGGCAGCTGGCATCAGCGAATCGGGATTGGCCGATTGGCTCGGAGAGGCGCTCAAGCCACTTGCTGGTGTGCATCCGCTTATCATCGCGGCGGCAGTTACCGCTCTCGTCATTCTCATCACCGAATTTGCAAGCAATGTCGCCACCGCCAGCGGCGTGATGCCGGTGATTGCGGGGCTGGTCGCGGCGACAGGTTCGGACCCGTGGCTACTTGCCATGTGCGCCTCGATTGCCGCAAGTTGGGGCTTCATGATGCCTTCGGGAACCGGGCCCAATGCTATCGCATGGGCGACCGGGCATGTGGCCCTCCCCCGCATGCTGCGTGCCGGGGTGCTCATCGACCTGTTCGGGGTTCCGCTGATCGTCGGTGTCGTCTGGTTTATCGCGACCTTTCACTAAAGACGTGTAATTTAGTTTCAATTGAAACAAATATTGCTAAGGCCAGCGTCTAGGAGATTGACGCATGACCGATGCCACCACGCCCCGTCGCAAGGGCAAATCGCCGATCAAGAAAATCGGCGGACGTACCCTCAAACCTTCAACACTGATGATGGGGCACGGCTTTGATCCGGTGCTATCCGAAGGCGCGCTGAAGCCGCCGATCTTCCTGACTTCGACATTTGCATTCGAGAATGCAGCGGCGGGAAAGCGCTTTTTTGAACATATCACCGGAAAGCGCAAAGGCCCGGCCGATGGTCTGGTCTATTCGCGTTTCAACGGGCCCAATCAGGAAATCCTCGAAGACCGTCTGGCGGTCTGGGATGGCGCGGACGATGCGCTGGTTTTTTCCAGCGGTATGTCGGCGATTGCGACTTTGCTGCTCGCACTGGTCAGCCAGAATGACGTGATCGTCCATTCAGGCCCGCTCTATGCGGCAACCGAAACGCTGATCGCCCGCATCCTTTCACGCTTTGGCGTTTCCTTTGTCGACTTTCCCGCAGGTGCCAGCCGCAAGGAGATCGACAAGATCCTCGCCTCTGCGCAGAAGATGGCGAAGAAAAAGGGCGGTAAGGTTGCGTTGGTTTACTTGGAAAGCCCCGCCAACCCCACCAATGCCTTGGTAGATGTCGAAGCCGTCCGCGCCGCGCGTGATGCCGCATTCCCAGGCGATCAAAAGCCCGCCATTGCCATCGACAACACCTTCCTCGGCCCCTTGTGGCAGCAGCCCATCAAGCAGGGCGCGGAGCTGGTGGTCTACAGCCTCACCAAATATGCTGGTGGCCATTCGGATCTGGTTGCAGGCGGGGTTTGTGGTACCCAAGCGCTGATTGATGCGATCCGCCCTATGCGCAACACCATCGGCACAATCTGCGATCCCAACACCGCCTGGATGCTGCTGCGCAGCCTCGAAACGCTCGAACTACGGATGACGCGCGCGGGGGAAAATGCAGCCAAGGTCTGTGCTTTCCTTAAAACTCATCCGAAGGTTGTCGGTCTCGGCTATCTGGGCATGATCGAAGACAAGGCGCAGCAGGATATCTACAACCGCCACTGTACTGGCGCAGGTTCAACCTTTTCGGTGTTCATCAAGGGTGGAGAGAAAGAAAGCTTCCGCTTCCTCGATGCACTCAAGATTGCCAAGCTTGCGGTAAGCCTCGGCGGCACCGAAACGCTTGCAAGTCACCCGGCAGCAATGACCCACCTTTCGGTTCCGGAGGAGCGCAAAAAGGCGCTGGGTATCACCAACAATCTGGTGCGCGTCTCGATCGGTATCGAAGACCCTGACGACCTGATCGCCGATTTCAAACAGGCACTTGATCAAGTCTGAGGATCGCCATCGCGCCAATCCAATATTTGCCACCCTTTCTCCCGTGCCAGCCGCTCAAGCGGCGGGTGCGGGTTGGTGGCAAAGGCTTCGTCCGCGAAGGAGAGCAGCGGCGCATCGGACACATGGTCGGAATAAGCGCGAATTTGGCATTGCTCGCGGCTGAGGCCTTCCGCTGCCATCCACGCCTTCACCCTTTCGAGCTTGGCTTCGTCATAGCAATTATGACCGTCAATCCGCGCGAGCACATGGCCGCTGTCGCTAGTCGCCAATTCTGTGGCGATAACATCGTCGAAACCAAGCCGTGAAGCAATCGCGTCGACATACAGGCGGTAGGAAGCGGTGGCGATGACATGCCGATAGCCTTCGGCCTTTTCGGCATCGATCCGCCATTTGGCTTCCTGATAGACATTACGACCGAGGACGAGATCAGCATGGCGTTCAAGGTGACGTGCGAACTGCACCCGAGGGACTTTGCGTCCAACCAACAGAGTTTGAGCAAATTGCTTGAGCTGGCTGCGATCCCAAAACTTAACTGCGTAAAGCAGCAATCCCAATGGCAGAAACGGAACGAGCGCCAATCGCCAGGGTGATTTGTACCATGCCATATGCATCAGAAAGCCGTTATAGGTCGCGCGGCGCGTGACCGTTTTGTCCATGTCATAAATTGCGATGCGTATCTTGGGCGCCATAGTCATCGCTTTTAGCATAAGGCTAGTTCATTTTTTGCAAAGCCTTGAAGCTTGTTATGCGGGGAAGAATGCGCCAATCATGGCGTTATGGCGCAGCCTGCAGACTTTATCGAAGAGCAACTGCCCGAGGGAGGAACGGTCCTGCGCCTCGGTGGGACGCTGGCCATTGCCCACATCAATGATTTGGACGAACGGCTGCGCGCTCTACGCGAAGGCGTGATCCAGATTGATCTGACCAGAATAGAGCACATCGACACTGTCGGAGCTTGGCTCGTCCATCGCACGGCGCGCGATCAGGGAGCGACAATCATAGGCGCAGATTCGGATGCGCAGCGATTGATAGCTGCGGTCAGTGGTTCGGACGATCAAACTGTAGAAGCACCCCGATTGTCGCCTGTGGTGCGGGTCTTCGAAGAACTGGGTGAAGCTGTTTCCAGCACAGCGCGCACTTTTGTCGAATTTGTCGGCTTTATCGGTCAATGTGTAAAAGCAGTGTTCAACTTACTGCTCCACCCCCGAAGATTGCGCTTCCATTCGGTAATCCAGCATTTCGATATGGTTGGCGTTCGTGCATTGGGTATCATCGGGCTGATGAGTTTCCTGATCGGTATCGTCATTGCGCAGCAAGGTGCGGTGCAGTTACGCCAATTCGGGGCGGAAATTTGGACTGTAAACTTGATCGGTCGGCTAACGATGCGCGAACTTGGCGTGCTCATGACGGCCATCATGGTTGCAGGCCGGTCAGGCTCGGCCTTTGCAGCGCAAATAGGCACCATGAAAATCACCGAAGAGGTTGATGCAATGCGCACCATCGGCGTTGTACCCGTGGAGGCGCTCGTCATCCCTCGCGTGATTGCGACCGTGCTGATGATGCCATTGCTCGGACTATATGCTTCGCTTGTTGCGATCATTGGCGGTGGATTATTCTGCTGGATGACCCTCGACATGCCGCCCACAACATTTGTGCAACGCATAAGGGAGGTGACACCTCTGACCGATTTCTATGTCGGCATGGTCAAGGCCCCGGTATTCGGCGCAATCATAGCACTTGCCGGATGCTTTCAGGGGATGCGAGTCCATGGCAACGCGGAACAGGTTGGCCTTAAAACAACTGCAGCGGTCGTGCAGGCGATATTTCTCGTTATCGTACTTGATGCCTTTTTCGCCGTATTTTTCACCGAAATTGGTTGGGACTGATGGCGGAAATCGATCCTGTCATTTCGGTCCGCGGTTTGCGCAATGCGTTCGGCGATCAGGTCATTCACGATAATCTCGATCTCGACGTTCGTGCTGGAGAGATACTGGGTGTTGTAGGCGGGTCAGGTACTGGCAAATCCGTTTTGATGCGTTCAATCATTGGCTTGCAGGAACCCGAAGCAGGCGAGATTACCGTTTTGGGCACGTCTATGCGCGGCAAAGAGGAGGATGAAGCCTTCGAGGTGCGCAAGCGCTGGGGCGTCATGTTCCAGGGTGGGGCACTGTTTTCGACTTTGACAGTCGCTGAAAACGTCCAGGTGCCGTTACGTGAATTCTACCCTCAATTCGACCGCGAATTGCTCGAAGAAATCGCTCGCTACAAGATTCAGTTGAGTGGCCTTCCGCCCGAGGCAGCGCACAAGTACCCGTCAGAACTTTCGGGCGGCATGAAAAAACGGGCTGGTCTTGCGCGTTCGCTCGCGATGGATCCCGAGTTGCTGTTTCTTGACGAACCGACGGCCGGCCTTGACCCGATTGGCGCATCCAAGTTCGATGAGCTGACCCGCAGCCTGCAGGACACATTAGGCCTGACGGTGTTCCTTATCACGCACGATCTGGATACGCTTTACGCGATTTGCGATCGCGTAGCCGTAATCGCTGACAAGCGGGTGATCGCTATAGGCAAAATCGATGAGCTTCTCTCTACCGACCACCCGTGGATCCACGAGTATTTCTCTGGCCCGAGAGGGCGTGCTGCCCGGCTGGGTCATGAGCGTCAGATTTGAACCAAGGAAATAGCACATGGACAAAAATACAGAGCAGAGGCCATAAGGTAGACGATGGAAACTAAGTCCCACTATGTCCTGGTCGGCGGGGTAACGCTGCTGCTGTTGGCGGTGCTCGCAGGCTTTACCGTCTGGCTGTCCCGCATTGGCGATGGTGCGAAGACCGAATATGACATCTTCTTCCAGCAGTCGGTTAGTGGCATTGCCAAGGGCTCTGGCGTCACATTTGCAGGCGTTCCGGTGGGTCAGGTTAAAGATATCAAATTGTGGCGGCCTGATCCGGATTTTGTCCGAGTGCGCATCGCTATCGATTCAGATACGGCGATATTGCAAGGCACGACCGCAACAATCAGCGGCATCGGCTTTACCGGCGTTTCGGAAATTCAACTTGATGGTGCGATCAAAGGTGCGCCAGCGATCGTATGTCCTGCAGAAAATCCGAAGAGCGAATGCCCTGCGGGACGGCCTGTCATCCCGACAAAGCCCGGGGCTCTTGGTGAGATTTTGAACAGCGCACCATTGCTGGTCGAACGGTTGTCAACGCTGACTGAGCGACTGAATATAGTGCTGTCGGACAAGAACCAGCAGTCGATTGAACAAATCCTCAACAATGTCGAAAATCTGTCGGGTTCACTAGCGACGCAAGCGCCTGACTTGCGGGCTGCCATTCAGGAATCACGCGCAACCTTGGCTAAAGCCGGAGCAGCGGCCGAGCAGCTGACTGCCCTGTCAGCCAATGCAAATACGTTGCTCGACAATGAAGGTAAGCCGATGATGGCGGAGCTTCGCAAAACTCTGAGGTCCGCCAATGGTAGCCTTTCAGCTTTGGAAACGTCACTGAACAGCGCTAATCCCGCTCTCGAAACCTTAAACACACAAACGCTTCCAGAGATTAATCAACTTGCCCGCGATTTGCGCCGTTTATCGTCATCGCTGCAGTCGGTGACCGAGCGGCTCGACCAGCAAGGTGTAGGCGGGCTTGTATCTGCACCCAAACTCCCCGACTATGAGCCGGGCAGGAGTAAATGATGAAAAGCCATCGCCGGTTCAAAGAGCTAGGTTCTATTTTCGTAGCAAGCTGCGGTGCCTTTCTTCTCTCCGCTTGTGTCAGCTTGGGATCAAAAGCCCCGATCTCACTGCTCACTTTGTCATCCGATGCAGCCGTGAGTCCCGGCGCTAGCAAAATCGGAATGCCCAAGGACGCTCTCGTCATATTGGTGCCGGAAGTGCCGCGGAAATTGGATACCAACCGAGTGCCGGTTCAAGTCGATGCGGGCAATATCGCCTATCTGAAGAACAGTGTTTGGGCGGATAAGCCGGCCATATTGTTTCAGCAATTGATCGCTGAAACCGTTTCAGCCAAAAACGGAACGCTGATTCTCAGCGAGGTCGAAACCTCCGGCAAGGCCGAACATTTCCTGTCGGGCCAGCTTGTCGAATTCGGAATCGATTCTGCCGCCATGGAGGCCATTGTCATCTTTGATGCGGTCAAGATTAGCAAGGGCAAACCAGTTGAGAAGCGGCGCTTTCAGGTCCGCGAAGCAGTGGCCCAGATCGAACCTGGCGATGCGGGGGCTGCATTAAACAGTTCAGCCAACAAAATCGCTGCCGAAATCGCAAACTGGCTGGCAGCAAACTGAACTCAAACCGAGGTTGCAAATCCTTCAGGGGTTGGCCAGTCCGGGTGAGTTACCGCCAGCACTTTGAATAGGCTACCCATTTCAGACGGCTCAACCAGTCGATCTCGGGCGCTTTTCAATTCCTCAGCACACTCCGGCGAGCCAGCTGCCAAACTAGCCATTCGGGCTTCGATTCCTAAAGCTGATAGCCATTGACCTTGCTCGGCTGGACCACTGACTCTCAATCCTCGCATTCGCGCGAGATTTGCTAACTCGACGAAATTGACATGCGCGGTCAAATCCTGTGTCCCTGGATTCTCGAACGGGTCGGCAAATTGATGTCCCTTGACCGCCTGCAAGCTGCTCCCTAGTCCCGGCAAAACATACCCATAGTCGATCACCAAAATTGCGCCGCCTTGGTGAGCCAATCGGCCGGCTAGTTCGTACATGATAGTGCTTGCATCCGGGCATGTCTCGTAAATGCTCGGACTTGGGGCGTTTCGAAATTCTGCGGGGACATGGGCATCCATTGCTTGCAGACCGGGCGTTGCCAAAAATTTGTTGCCACGGTCACGCACGACCACTCGTTCTCGCCAGCCGGCATGTGTTGATACCAATTGCCGAACTGGCAAGGCATCAAAAAACTCATTCGCTACGATCAGCAAAGGTCCATCGTCAGGGATCTCATCAATTGTGCTACAAAAATTCGATCGCTCAACTTTAGCCGACTGAATTTCGCGCAATGGCGCGCTCGTCTCCACAAACCACGATTCCGGTTCAAGGTTGAACTGCTTCATCGAACGGAGCGCATCTGCCGCCAGCGTCCCTCGCCCCGGGCCCAATTCGATATATTTACAGTCGGTTCTACTTCCTGAACGTATCCACAGGTCGGTCAACCAAAGGCCGATAAGCTCGCCGAACATCTGGCTGATTTCAGGCGCTGTAATGAAGTCGCCTTGCGCCCCTAGCGGATCACCGCTTCCATAGTAGACTTCGTTTGAGACGCGCATAAATTCGGCCACGCTGATCGGCCCACTAGCCTCGATTTGCCGCGCCAATCGCGCGCTCAGATTCTGGGCTTCAGGCGACACTTTCCGTCCCAGCGACCGGCTCGACCCGCTGCCTGCGCCTCTTTGCTGTCACGACCAGATAAATGCCCAACAGGATCATGGGAATCGTGAGCCATTGCCCCATGCTAAGACCCGTCTGTTCGACAACATGCTGGAGATGCGCGTCCGGCTCACGCACAAACTCTATGCAGAAACGAGCGATTCCGTAAATCAATGCGGCCATGCCAAACAAGAATCCCGGCTTGTAGCGGGCGTCAGTCTTGAAGAACAATGGCCACAAAATTGCCGCCATCAGCAGCCCTTCTGCACCAGCTTCATAAAGCTGACTGGGATGCCGTGGCATATCACCGCCATTGGGGAAGATGATCGCCCATTTGGCATCCGTGACCCTGCCCCACAACTCGCTGTTGGCGAAGTTTGCAAGCCGCACCAAGAACAGCCCGAAAGGAACGCAGCACGCAATATAGTCGCACATACGCAAGAAAGAGAGCCCATGTTTGCGCGCCATTAGCCAAATTGCAAATATTGTGCCCAGCGTTCCGCCATGCAGCGACATTCCGCCTTCCCACAACTTGAAGACTTCCAATGGCGTTGCCAGCATGCCTGGCTGATAGAACAGAATATAGCCAACACGCCCGCCCAAAATGATGCCAAGCGTCGCATATAAAATCATATCGTCAGCATGTTCGCGCGACATTGGGGATCCGGGTTTGCGGATTAGTTTCGTCAGCAACCAATATCCCAGCAAAATGCCGAACAAATAGCCGAGCGAATACCAGCGCAGCTCAAAAATTCCGAGGTCCAATGCAACCGGACCTATGCCCAGATCGGTAAATTTCAGATAGTCACCTGCAGCCGCAGCGGCCGTTGCAATAAACAAGTCGCATCCCCTCTTGGATTTGCGCACCTATATAGCCAAAAGGGGCGCATAAAAAAGAACAAAGGAGAGATTCGCCATGCCGACAGCACTTGATCTGGCAATTGACAGCACCGTCGCCCGCCTCATGGAAAATGGTGGTCCATTGTCAGTGGCACATGTCGAGAAATATGGCGTGCAAATTCCCATGATTGCGCAAGCTCCGGCAAATTTGCGCGACTATTTCGACATGTTCTGCGCGCTGAACGCCGACAAGGAATTTCTGGTCGACGGCGATATCCGCCTTACATTCGCGGAATGCCACGCAGCAGCTCGTGCTTTAGCGGGAGGGTTGAGTGAAGGCCATGGACTTCAGGTCGGCGATCGTGTGGGCATAGCAGCCCGCAACTCGGCCAACTGGATCATCGCCTATATGGCCATATTGATGGCAGGCGGGGTCGCGACACTGCTCAATGGCTGGTGGCAGGGCAGCGAGCTGGCCGAGGGCATCCGCATGGTCGGATGCAAATATGTACTTGCCGATGCTCAGCGTGCCGCAAGGCTAAAGGGCGAAGACGTTGGCAAAGCAGATCTGCTGATTTTTGAACATGACTGCGTTCCGCTTGAAGGGCTGAAAGTCCTGCTCGCAAAGGGCGGAAATGCGGAGACGGCTTTGCCGACTATCGCTCCCCTTGATCCGGCAACAATCCTTTATACCTCAGGCTCGACCGGTCAGTCAAAGGGCGCCTGGTCCGATCACCGCGGCGTTGTGCAGGGCGCTATGAGCTATGTTGGCCAGACATTGGTGTTTTTCGAGATATTGGCGTCGACCGGCGAAGCACCGACCATGCAACCAGCCACATTGCTCAATGTACCATTGTTCCATGTGACCGCAGCAGTTCCCGTATTGCTGCAAAGCTTCGTTATAGGTCGCAAGCTTGTGATGATGCCAAAATGGGATGCCGAGCATGCCATGCAGCTGATCGAAAAAGAAAAGATTACCTATTTTGTCGGCGTTCCGTTGATGAGCATCGAAATAGCAACGCATCCCAACCGCCTGAAATATGATCTAACTTCGTGCACGGCCTTTGCCGCAGGCGGAGCGCCGCGCCCGGTTGAGCATGTGAAACGCATCAAACAGGAAATGGAATGGGGCTTCCCGCTACTCGGCTATGGCCTCA
Organism: Sphingorhabdus pulchriflava; assembly: GCF_003367235.1. GTDB lineage: Bacteria > Pseudomonadota > Alphaproteobacteria > Sphingomonadales > Sphingomonadaceae > Sphingorhabdus_B > Sphingorhabdus_B pulchriflava. The sequence goes on along the minus strand of NZ_QRGP01000001.1, from coordinate 240,566 downwards.
CCGAAACCAATGGCGTCGGTTGCGGGAATTTCACCGAAAATTATCTGGCGAAGCCTTCTAGTACTGGTCCCGCGACGAAACCGCTGGTTGATCTCGCTATCCTTGACGACGATGGCATTAAAATGCCGCAGGGCGAGCGGGGCGAGGTATGCATCCGCTCTATCGCCAATTTCAACGGCTATTGGGAGAATGAAGAGGCAACCCGCGCTGCCTTCACATCCGACGGCTATTTTCGCACCGGCGACATTGGCTATCTGGACGAGGACGGCTATCTGTTCATCGTCGACCGTAAGAAAGATATCATAATCCGCGGCGGTGAGAATATCAGTTGCCCAGAGGTTGAAGCAGCAGCCTATGAACATGATGCAGTCGCCGAATTGTCGGTCTTCGGTATTGCGGATGACCGCTATGGCGAAGTTCCGGGACTGGTTTATTTCACCAAAGAAGGAAGCGAGCTTTCGCCCGACGAACTGAAGAGCTTCCTTCAGGCCAAACTTGCCCCATTCAAGGTACCAGTTCACTTTTGGCGCGTGCATGAGCCGCTTCCGCGGCTCGGCACCCAGAAGATCGACCGGGTTACACTCCGTCGGGAATATAATGCTAAGGCCAAGGAACTCGAAGATTAGAGCTTTCTCCTCTGCCCCGCTTCTTTTAAGTGTCATCATATGACGGAAAATGGGCTCGGCCGAAGGCGCCAACGCGACATCATTGATCGCAATGCGGTGGCGGATGAAATATCTTCCGTTCTCGCCGACAGTTCGGTCAGCGAGCAGCGCAGCAAAGCGCTGGCAGTATTGCAGGCCACATTGCGCGAAGGACGCGAAGAAATTTCCCGACGTCTGATCGCAATGCCATCGTCAGGACGGAGCAGCGCCACCGATCAAGCCTTTCTGATCGACCAGATTATCCGCATTGCCTATGATTTTGTAACAACCGCGCTGTTTCCAGTCGCTAACCGTTCTGCCGCCGAAAAAATCGCGGTCGTGGCTGTCGGCGGTTATGGGCGCGGAGAGATGGCGCCGCACAGCGATGTCGATATCGCCTTCATCACGCCCTATAAGCGCACTGGCTGGACTGAACAAGTCGTCGAAGCCATGCTCTATTTCCTATGGGATTTGGGACTGAAAGTTGGCCAATCCAGCCGTTCGATTGACGAGACCATCAAGATGGCGCTCGAAGACTTGACGATCCGAACTGCCCTTCTAGAGGGCCGGTTTGTTTGGGGGGATCGCGAGGTATATGAAGAAGCATCGATCCGCTTTTGGAACGAAGTGGCTACCAAAACTGGGGCGGACTTTGTTGCTCAGAAAATGATCGAGCGCGACGAGCGTCACAAACGCATGGGCGATAGCCGATATGTTGTCGAACCCAATGTCAAAGACGGAAAGGGCGGCCTTCGCGATCTGCACACGCTCTATTGGATAGGCAAATATGTGCACCGGGTACGTTCACCATCGGACTTGGTCGAAGTGGGCCTGCTGACCCGTGAGGAATATCGGAAATTTGAAAAGGCCGAGAATTTCCTCTGGGCTGTGCGCTGCCACATGCACGATATTTCGGGACGCGCAGAAGATAGGCTGACATTTGATCTGCAGCGCGAAGTTGCCGAACGGATGCGCTTTTCACCGCGCCCCGGTCGCTCTGCCGTTGAACGGTTCATGCAGCTATATTTTCTGAATGCGAAAACGGTCGGCGACCTGACCGGCTTATTCCTGGCTCATCTCGACGAGGCGCTTGGCAAAAAGGGACGCCGGTTTCTCCCGAGCTTTGCACGAAAGCCGCGTAAACTAAATGGATTTGTTCTCGACCGCGGTCGATTGGCCTTGCCATCCGATGACTTCTTTCAATCCGACCCTATCCGTTTGATCGAATTGTTCAATTTGGCTGACCTCCATGCTCTCGAAATCCACCCGCTTACGATGCGGGCGGCCCGTCGCGATGCACGTCTGATTGATCATAAAGTCCGTCAGGATGCGCGAGCCAACCAGCTGTTTCTCGACACATTGTGTTCACCGCGAAACCCGGAAGCAGTGTTGCGATGGATGAATGAAGCAACAGTTTTCGGCAGATTCATTCCTGACTTTGGAAGGGTCGTCGCGCAAATGCAGTTCGACATGTACCACCACTATACCGTCGACGAGCATTCGATCCGCGCCATCGGCTTGTTAGCTGAAATAGAAAGAGGAGATCATAAAGATGACCACCCGCTTTCCACAGCCATCGTCCGACAGATTGTCAGTCGCAGGGTCCTGTTCGTTGCAGTTCTGCTGCATGATATAGCAAAGGGACGAGGCGGCGACCACAGCGTTCTGGGCGCGGAGGTCGCCCTTAATCTCTGCCCGCGTCTCGGGCTGAACGAAGCTGAAACCGAAACTGTTGCCTGGCTGGTTCGACATCATTTGCTGATGTCTGCCACCGCATTCAAACGAGACCTTTCTGACTTTAAGACGATTCTCGATTTTGCCCAGACAGTCACTTCGGCGGAAAGGCTTAGGCTATTATTGGTTTTGACTGTCGTCGATATTCGCGCGGTCGGACCGGGTGTCTGGAACAGTTGGAAGCGCCAGTTGCTATCTGACCTTTTCGAGGCGACTGAAGAAGTGCTTAGACTCGGCCACAAACAAAAGGGGCGCGAGGAACGGATAGCAAGCAAAAAGTCAGCGCTGCAAAATGCACTAAAAATAGCTCCCGACAAATTCAAACGGCTCGCAAAAAGGATGCCGGAGGCTTATTGGATTGCGGAGCCTGACGACATAATCGAACGCAATATACGGCTGTTGCAAACGAATGACAGCGAACCGCTGGTCATCGACGCTTGCTATTATCCAGACCGCGGAGCGACACTGATTACAGTGCTCGCAGCAGACCATCCGGGTTTATTCTACCGTATAGCAGGCGCTATCCATCTAGCAGGCGGAAGCATTATCGATGCCCGTATTCATACAAGTACCGATGGATTGGCAGTTGATAACTTTTTAGTTCAGGATCCTTGGGGAAGGCCATTCCAGGAACGGGATCAAATCGAACGTCTGAAGCAATCAATCGGTGATGCCCTGGCGAACAAAAGCAAATTATCGCCAAAACTTATGGCCAAACCCGTGGCGCTGCGCCGCGCCGAAGCATTCAAGATTGCGCCATCCGTTTTGATGGATAACAAGGCATCGAACCGCTTCACTGTGATTGAGGTAAATGCCGCAGACAGACCAGCTTTACTCAACAATTTGGCGCTGGCACTGTTTCAGTCCAAGGTCACATTGCACAGCGCGCATATTGCCACCTATGGCGAGCGTGCCGTCGACACTTTTTATGTCACGGATCTGTTCGGTGGAAAGATCGAGAGCAAAGCGCGGCTGAAGGCGCTTGAGTCCCGGTTGTTAGAAGCTGCTACAGGCGCTGGTCACGGTCTCAAAGAGGTAGCCTGATAGACCGAATTGGCAGTCGATAATCAAAACAATTGGGAACATGATTGGTCGTCAATGGGCTTGCGCTATGCCCATGGACGTCACTGGAACCGATACTGAATTTTGAATTGCATGGCTGAGGCTTTCTTGTTCGGGTGTCGAACAAAAGAAAAGGGCCAGCGGTTAGGCTGGCCCTTATCCTATTCGCTTAGAGCGAAGTGATTACATGCCCGAACCCGGACCATAGCTCACTTCAACGCGACGGTTCTGTGCTTCGCGAACACCATCAGCCGTCTGAACCAGCGGAGCTGTTTCACCAAAGGCTTCAGTTGCGATCACGCCGCCCGGTACACCCTTCGATTCGAGATACGAACGAACGGTGGCGTTACGACGCTGAGACAGGCCAACGTTATAGCTTGCTGCACCCGACTTGTCGGCGTGACCGGCAAGCATAACGCGTGCGTTGCCGCAATTTGCATACTGAGCCACAGCGTTGTCGAGGGTCGACGCAGCATCCGGGCGCAGGTTCGACTTATCCCAGTCGAAGAACACAATGTACGGACCGCTGTTGCAAACCGGTGCAGGCGGCGGGGGCGGGGGTGGCGGCGGCGGCGGCGGTGCCACAACCGGCGGCGGCGGCGGCGGTGCTACTTCCACCGGCTCAGGTTCACCACCAAAGTTGTAAACCAGGCTGCCCATCAGCGAGTGTGAGCGGAAGCGCGTGCTTACGTCACGACCAAGGCGATCAACCAGATCGACACCCGGCGCGTTGAAGAAACGATACTTCAGGCCAACGTCCCAGCTGTCGCTCAAGGGAGCACGGATGCCAGCGAGTGCCTGCCAAGCAAAGCCAGTGTCGGAGTCATCCAGCCATGCGGGAGCAGCAAAGATATTGTGCACATCAACGCGCGCAACACCGACGCCGCCACCGACAAAGCCCTGAAGGCCGTCATCGTCGCCGAAATCGAGCAAACCATTGACCATGAAGCTCAGCGCATTCGCGTCACCTGCAGTGGCATAGGAACCGCTTCCAGCCAGAGCCGTACCGGCAGTGCTGGGAATCCCGGGTACGCTGCTCGAGAAACCCGCAATATCAGCTTCACGGTAGGAAGTTTCAGCTTCCAGACGGAAACCACCAAAATCATAACCGACTACAGCACCGAAATCGTATCCGGTATCAGTATCGAGCGAACCTTCAATCGGCGCTGCGCCGATATCCGCTTTCAAATCTTCAACGACCATCGCACCGCCGTCTACGCCAACATACCACTGGCCGTCACGAGCCATTGAAGGTGTTGCCAGAGCAGTGGAAGCGAGTGCCAAACCTATGGCTAACTTACGCATCAACTTTCCCCTTTTCTTTCTTAGGAATCAAAAATCGGTCTCGAGTTTCTACAGATTCTAAACTGCAGTTGCAAGCTAACTTTACCCTGAAACTGTTGCCAAAATGTCGCCATTTCGCGATTTGAGAAAAAATACAGACGAGCCTTTACAGCTTCTAACCATATGAGCGAGGCCGTAAAATTTGATTCACCATAACCTCAACTTGGCAATAGTCCAATTGCTCTTAGCTCCCCGATCAACGCTTCCATTTGCGAACGGACTTCAATATCGACAACCGAGCCTCCGGCTGCCGGCAGGACAGGCTGCGCCGATTGCCAGTCATTATTGATAAATCGAAGCGCTTTGGCTGCCCCAATATGCCAAATTTCCATTCCCGGCTGCGGCACGAAATAGCGCCAAGCGGAGCCTGTCCAATAAGCAATCATACCCGCCCGACCCTGCCACTCGCCGGTCGGCAAGCCACCAATCAACCACATTTTGCCTGATTCTGCGGGAGTAGCATTTGGCGCGGTCTGCAATTCATCTTGTACAGCACAATGTAACAACCCATCGATGCGAAGTAGCGCCTCATTGTAGGTAGTTTCTTTTTGCGCCTGCGCCACATGCAGGTGGGGAAGCGCGAAGCGGAATGTCGCATCACTCACTTTTAATCTCCTGAATATAATCGGATATGTTCACGGTTCTGAAATTCATTTCAGATCTGAAAACTGTGCGTTGCAGGCTGCGAAATTGCGAATTGCCCGAATTGCCTGATCTGCAGATCGACATTTGAACCGGGTGGCAAACCCCATCCCTCAATGATTGAAGCCGGGACATTTGCGGAGTTTTCTTGAATGATTGCGCTGTACAGGGTTGACCCGCCGTAGCTGATGGTAACATCAAATTCCAATCGCTCTTCGCCCAAAGGCTGATCCGCAAAATCCTGCCACCCAGGGTCAAATCTGCTTCGTCTTATCCAGCGCAATACCAGTGCCCCATCGTCGCGGCGTTCGACGGATATATGAACCGGAGGAAGTGGCCGAATCGCCCTTGCCTCGACCAACAACGATTGCGTTGCAGGCTGCGAATCCCCGCGTCCGGAAGCCTCGAAAAATAAAGTCGATCCGATGGGAGCAGACAAAAGATCGGGCGTCAGCAGAGTTGCCTTGTCGAGTAACGTCGCATGAGCGGCTGCAAGGTGGTCCACAATCGCTTGTTCGGTTGCACGAAATCCCCGCAGCAATTGACGCAAGCGATAGTCCCGCCCGCCCAAAGATATTGCTAAGCCGTAACGAACCAATTCTTGTCCTATCAGCAATGTTGGTGCGCTGGGGTCAAACGGCGAACCAGTACCGGGCGGTAGATCCATTTGCTCGTTCGCGAGCCGAATTTCGACAGCATTTGTTTGATCAATCCATGTCGCTGGATGATAAGGCAATGGCGCAAGCAGTTGCCCGATAACCGCCTGCGGCGCGGTCGAGCCAAGTTCTTGAAGTTGGTCGCCATTACGAAGCGCCAGCGAAGCCCTCCGCCAACCATCTCCTGTGCCGCAGGCCGCTACAGCGACAATTGGGCGGGTAGCGTTATGATCATCAAACAGCGGCAAATCGGCAATTTGAATGATCGTTGATCCCGACAATAAATCTGGCGCCGCAACGTCGCGTCCAGCGTCAGAAGTTTGGCTAGTGTAGGCGACGGGAGCTGGCCAGTGCTCTGTTCGGACAGATACGAAGCCGCGGCCATGTTCGATTTCGGTTATGTGTTGCCCGAACTCTCCTGCAAGATCACCAAGTTCGATGGACGCAGTTCCAATCGGAAATCTACTCGTGCCAGTGTCCAACGCCGATGCCAAAATGCGCCATTTCTGCTCGGCGATATGTCTTGCGCGGTGTGCACCGATTGCAGCTGGCAACTGGATTTGCAATTCGGCCATCCCACCGATGCTGTTTCTGTTGCGCTGAACACCAAGTTGAAAATCTCGCGCTGGCTCATAATGTCGAATCGAGACCGAATTTGGCAATTTATCGATCGATCCCCTTTGTCTGACAGGTCTTTCAAGCCTGCTCGAACCAACTGATGCGGCAGCAGCTATGGCATGGGTCTGCAATGTCGGGCTGTCGGTCCGGTAGATCCGCAATCGATCGCCTTCGGGCCGCACAAATATCGGGAATGCTGCAAGCAAATCAGTCAAGGCTTCCCGTGCACTTCCGCCCTGAAGCGCAAAACCTGTCAACGTTTCGGCGGTCGGGCCCGAAATTTCACCGGTCGAACCAATGGCGGCAATGTCACCTATGTCCACAGGCGTATCACGCTCAAAGACCTCGAAAGTCAAAGACGGGATCCGGTTTCCAAAATCGGCCAGCTGGAGATCTTCAAACACGGCATAAGCGATCCCTCGATAGGCCGGGCACAGCGGCAGCCCCTCGCTTGCAGATAAAAGGGGGTCAGGCAGCTGATCAGCGTACCCGGTGTAAAGCCGCAGCTGCGTATCAATTTTCAAATCGCCTCCAGCCCCACGAACCAGATTCCCGTCGGCCCAGATTCTGCCGACGCGCAGGATGGGGCGGCTCGAGAGAGCAACCGCAAGGCTGACCGAATAGCTGTAACTGGATGTTGCCGGTCGACCTTTTCCGCCCCCGCTGGTGCTGCGGTGTTCGACCAGATCCGTTGCCCAGAACACGGTCCCCGCAATCCGCATCGCACCAAAAATCCCCGGAATTTGGGTGCCATAGCTGGAAGTTTGAACCTCCAGTTCTTTGAGGCGAGGGCCCTCGTGTGTTCGCCCGCCACCCAATATGGCGGTATCTATTCGCTGGCCCAGCATTGACCCAATCGCTCCGCCCAACGGTCCGCCAAGCGCAGATCCGACGGCGGTCAAAACCAAGGTTGCCATTTCACTCTCCGTTCAGGCGCCAATGCCGGATGATTTCCCAGTCTTTTTGTGGCGTCGACCGCACCACTCGCCGCAGCCCCGCATGTGCGTGAACCCATCCGTCTTCGGTCACCACCACCAAGTGAAGTTGAGATGGTCCGACTTCGGCCAGCAAAATATCGCCAGCAGCTGTTGCGCTACCGTCAGCTTGCGATTCGAATGGTAAGGCAGCGAAAAAGTCACTGACCTTGTTCAAAAAATCGCCGCGCATCGAGTAATTTTGGGGCACAGACCGTCCGTCGAGATACGATTCGATGGCAATCGCGACCAACCCTACGCAATCCAGAGAAACGCCTTTGGCGCGACCATGGAGCCGAAAGGGCACGCCCAACTGTGACAGCACACGGCTCGCTATTTCTTGCGGACCATGTTCCATTAGTTGCCTCCTGGATAACGGGTGAGCAGGTCATTTCCGGGTAAATAGGGTTCACCGCGAAAGTTTATCGCATTGGAAAAACGCGACGCACAGGTGGCGACGGTCTTGTCGCATCCCTCTAAAAGTTCGATCCTTCTTGTCTCGGTGAAAGGTATCGACAATGGCGGGTAAATTTCGAGTTGGGCGCCATTAACGCCCAGGATTTGATGCCGCTGGCCACAATCAGGCCCCTGCAGCCAGCGCAACTCGCCCGAGAGGAGATGCTCCGTATTTGGCAAAGGTGCCGCTGCGCAATTGACAGTATTGGATACGCCAGATGTAGCCAACGCTTCGCGGCGAAACCGGCCTGGATTGAGGCCGCAATCGTTCTCGGCAAATTTTGCCCGACATGTTGGGGAAGTAAAAGGTGCCACAGGTTTTTTGAGCCGCGTGGCTGGTCCCAGAAACTCGACCTCGAATTCGCTATCTTTAAGGGAGATGCTGCCAAATTCGCCACAGGCAAGCAATCGTCGGCCAATATCGGGATGCTGCCAATCGAACAGGAAAATTTCAAGTCGTGCGCCATCCCATCGGCCGGCAAGAATATCGGCTTCGGTTATAGCATCGGAAGCCAAAGCGCCACGCACATCAAGCCCGCCGGTCTCAAGGCCGATTGTTTCGACTATCGAGGTCGGAACCATCCCGGGAGACGCCGTGTACATTATCCCTTCCAATTCAACATCGCGGTCGTGCGTGGTAAAACAAAGGGTGACGCCGTCGCGCCTTTCCAGACGCCAGCCGTAAGCCGTAGAAGTCACTGGGCCTTCAAGCCAAGGGTCGCTCATTGTGATTCCTTGACCTCAACCAGGAGGACGCTGGGCATATCGCCTGCACCGAATGTTGCGCGATTGATATCAATCCGGTCCCCCGCAAAGCGCACAGGAACGTCAAACCGAAAACCAGCGGTCACTTGAGCACCATTGGCTGGCGCAGTTTCGAATTCAATTTTTCCTGTACTGGTAACATGCCAGTTGGTCACCGGCGCACCGTCAACTGCAACAAGAACTGTCTCGGGCCGCACACGCGTTATCAGCCGGGTTTGCAGGTTCGTGCCCGATCCATAATGTTTGACTATTGCGAAGCTGGTTTGCACAGAATTGCCCAGTCCAAGCAACTGGTCGGTAGCAGTTGGGACATCCGTCATTTCATTCGAGCTGTTGTCGAACGGATCGGTGAAGCGAAATCCTATTGCGGGTCCCCGGCGCGCGCGAAAGAAATCTAGCAACAGGGCCAGATCATTATCCGACCGTACACCCGGCGCGACGTCATAAGACAGCCGCGCATCCGCCCAGTCGCTGTTGCGACGTTCATGACCCGTCATCAAAGTCACGATATTGGTCGAAAACTCTGCCGAAACCTCGGCATTGCGGCCGATTTCAATGGGGAAAACTACGTCTTCGAAGGATATCACCTCGCCCTCGCTTTCATCGCCTATGCTGAAATGGGTAAAACCATCGCGCGCCACCTGAGGCAGCGCCCAGACAAAGACCTGCGCTACACCCCGTTCGCGTGCTGCCCCCGCCGCATATTCGATCTCGCGCCATTGCAGTCGATCTGCGGGTTGCAGCACAAAACCAGAGAAATAATGCTGGTTTGCAATCGGGTACCCCAGCCGGGTGGCCATCATTGGCGTCGCCCGTTTTGTCGCCCCGTGATTGCCGCTGGTCACCCAGTCATAATCTTCAAGCTGCAGCACATCGAATGCTGGGGCAGCCCAACCGAGCGGTACATTCGCCCGCTTGGCTTCGGGTGCCAATGGATCAAGTACAGTCGGCAGATATACCAGCACATGGCTAGCAAAAGGCGACGTCCCCGCCTCCTCCTTTACCGCTGCAACCAGAGCCGCGGTTGATGCCGCGAGGATCTCGCCCGCTTTATCGAGCATCGCATTCTGCGCCACCGACTTTGTACCCTTTATGTCGGGAATCGACACAGCAAGCGCTCCGAATTCAGCCAGTGCTGCTGCGTCATACAGGCAAATGCGACCATCGGGCATGATCCACCACCAGGGTTCGCCGACCTGGAATTTCACGGGCAATCCGGCCAGTTTCTGAATGTAGGCAAAGGCCCTGCCCACCGCCTGCAAATATGCCATCGCACCAGCATGCGCAGGCGACAATAATGTCGAAGGTGGCGACCAGCCGGTTAGCGCCGGATCGCCATTTTCCGCGCGCTGTTTCCAGTTATTCCAGCAATTTGCGTCGAACAGTTCATAGCTCAATGAAAAGATCAGGTCATAGCCCATCGCTTTGGCGCGTTCGGCAAAAGCCAGATGCCAGGCTCGACAGGGCGTATTCAATGCACCACCCGAGAGGCTGGCATAATGGCCGCCACCCAGCGGTTCGAGCCGGTAATAATGGCTCATGCCGACATAATGGTTGATTGTCCCGCGATAGCCCAGGGCACGAATCTGGCGTAACAATCTCTCGGGCGTCTGGTTGTAGGCATCGTCATAGCCCGTCGCCATTTTCAGGTCGTGCTCGGGCAGCATCACGTCGCCGGTATCGAGCATGACCCCTGCACCATCGCAGCGAATTTCGGATATTTCCACCCAGCCCTCGGTTGCCGAAGGCTTGTCCACTCCGGACTGTGCATAATCAGGCGGAACGAGTGAAATGAACATGCGATCGATGTCGCCGGCGAACACCGGATCCGCTTCGTCTGGCAAGATGTAGCCGCCCTGCAGCGCACTGAACGGCAGGGTCACTAACGCATCTTCCGCCGTGCCCGCTGCATAATTCCATAGGCGCACAAACCAGCTCTTTGGCTGGCCTGCGGCATCGCGTCCTTCGATTGTCAGCGTCGGCCCGTTGATCGCATCCAGCGGCATGACGCCACCTGATCGCCAGCGGAACCGAAGAGTCAGCCGTCGGTAGTCCCGATTGGTTTCATATGCGAGGAGCGGGTGATCCCAATGATCCTCGCTGTCCCATATCAACCCGGCTAGATCATCGGTCCGATAAAATACCGTGTCGACCCGCAGCGATTCAGCACCGCTGGACACAACAGAGGCCATCATCGGGCGCGGAAAGTTCAGCGTCCAGAAGCGCGGGTCAAAACGCATCACTGGGCTGCTATGTTGGCGTCGGCGCTGGTCGCATAGCCAATAGGCCATGGCTTAATCCTCCGCCTGCAGCATGGCCCGGCGCACAGCGCGCGCAACCTGACGGCTTGAACGCTGTAACGCTTCTGGTGCGCTCATCCGGCTGTTGTCCGAAACGTTGACAGTCAGGTTTAGCCGAACCACATCCTCGCTACGTCGGCCAGATGCATCGATCCGCCCGGCACTGGTCGGCACAAAGATTTCTGGTCCGTTTTCGCCCACCCGGTAGGCTCTTCCCGGAGAAACGGGCCCTCCTGTGGCCCGACCAGGCGCACCCGCCAATGCCCCGACAAGTGTGGAGCCCAAAGTTGCAAGGAATCCGCCGAGCCCTCCTCCCACTTGCCCGCCGCCAGAGCCGGTAAGGCTGGAAAGACCAGTGCGGATTGCAGCCGCTGCAATTTCAGACAGCACCGAAAGTGCGACCTGACGCAGGTCATCAAATCCGAACTTGCCGGTCTGAATGGCCCGCATCAGGCTATTCTCCAACAGACGGCCTGATCGTTCGAGTCCCGCCGCAAACGGACCGTCCAGTTCGGCGCGCATCGTTGCCACATCGCGAGCAAAGCCTTGCGTATCGGCGCGGACGGCGACGACCAGCCTTTCGATTTCTTCATCCATTAATCACCTCCGGTGGGGGCATCGGGAAATTGTTCCATCAAATTGGCAAGCGACTGCGCATCGACGGCTTCGGTCGACGCAGGCAATGCGGCGCTGAAAATGGCCAGCAATTCGGCGGGGGTAGCTGTCCAGAACTCCTCTGGACGCCAACCGAGTATCAAAGCTGTCTGGCCCGATAACCTGCGAGCCATTTCGGCAAAGCTCACTGGCCGGCCAGTATCTGGCCGAGCAGCGACTTGAGCGCGGGTGTCGTGGTGGCGAGACCACAGGCCGTCAGCGCTTCTGCAAAAGCTTCGCGGTTCAGATCTACCGGTGCATCGTACCTGCAATGCCAGAACAGGGCGACGAGTTCGGAAAGCCGCAATTGCCCCGCTGCGGCCCGTTCAACCAGCGCGAATAGCGGACCAAGCTCCTCTTCGGCGGCGACCAATGCTGCAAAGCTTGGCCGCAATAGGATCACCTGTTCGCTCAGACAGAGCGTAGCTTCTCCGCGAACTGGGTTTGCAGACCGGCTCACAACGTTACCACTTCGCCGGAACTTTCCAGTGCCAGAGTGTAGCTGCGCTCACCGTTGAAATCACCAGCATAGTCGAGCCGCGCGACGAGGAATTTTCCGCGCATCCGCTCGCCGCTTTCAAAGCTCAACTCATAATCGTCGAGCACACCAGACAGCGCGTTGGACTTGATCCGTGTTTCGGCGGCGGAGCCGGTAAACACGCCCGCGCCCGAAACCGAAACCGATCGCACGCCCGCACCCGACAGCAATTCGCGCCAGGCACCGGACCCCTTGTTGGTTATAACGACGGCATCGCCATTGATGCTCAGCTGCGTCGTGCGCAGCCCGGCAACGGTCGCATAAACCGGCGGCAAACCGCCATCGCCAACTTTCAACAAGAAGGCACTTCCCTTTTCTGCGGGCATAATTACTGTCTCCGTTTCAAGACGACTCAATCTGGGGAGAGGAGGTCGCCATGTTGACTATGATTTTGGCCGCACAGGCCATGATTGCTGCACCAAATGCTGCGCAGCAAAATGAAGGTTCGCCTGCATGTGCAGCAGCCCCTTATGCGGTGTCGCTTGATCCAAATTCGGGAATCACCGCCGAGCCAGCTTTCGGTTGGTCGATTGCCGCGCCACACCAGACTTTGCGGATTTCGGCAAAGGTCGGCGAACAGCAGGAAAAGCCAATCGATCCCGAAGGCAAATTGCCGTCGAACAATCCGGAAAATCGCGATCCGGCACAGGCGCTGCCTGAATGCCGCAACGAACCGCCCAAACGTCGTAAGCGCAAGAGTGACTATCCGATGGCCTGATGGTCAGGCTGTCGAAAGCATCCTGATCCTGTAATCGACGATACCCCCCCAGGCCGCTGCCGGACTGCGCGTGACAAACGAGCGTAAAAATACACAACTCGCGATCCGCCACCCGGCAAGGTCGCGCGGCAGAGCCGCCACTGCGTCCTCGACATGCCCGATAAGCTGATGCAGTCGTGTCGCGCTTTCGCCATCATCCCAAACCGTCAGGCCAATGCGAATCTCACGCCCGGAAGCGGTCTTGGTGCTCCAGTTGGTTGTAAGCCCGTCGCTGATCGAAACATAAGGAAAAGCAGATCGGGGCGGCGGACCATCAAATACACCCGTCAGCGCCTCTGCCAGAACGGGATGCGCTTCCAGTGCGGTTACCAACGCCGATTGCAGGACGTCCAAAGCGTCACTCATCGTCCAAAATTCCTCAATAGCGGATCGTCCACGAACCGCTGTTTCAATTGCCGCGCTGACAGCCGAACGCCATCATCCATCGCTTCGACTTCGACTCCCTCAGGAACTTCAGCGTCAGCGAGACGGCGGATGACACGCATCAACAACCGGTCCGCCTTGCGGTTTGCGGCTTCGGCCAGTCGTTCAAACATCAGCGTGCCTCCTCACAGGTCAGCACCATCCGCGACGCATCTCGCGGATCGCTGACAATGTTGCGAACGCCCAGAAAGCGCCCACGCCACACCAGACGGGTACGCAGATCGATACCTTCGCGCTTGCGCATCGTAACCTGCCAGCGCGGCATCGCCGAAAGGCTGTCGGCGGCGATCAAATCTGCCGGAATCAACGGCGATACCGCCACCCAGGCAGCCCCATCATAGGCATAGCGCCCGCTGGCTCCGCCTAACGCGTCGCGATTGCCAAGCCGATGTTCGATGGTCACGCGCTCGCGCAGCATTCCCAGAAACTCGCTGCTCATGCGAGCCGCCTCCGCCGCCAGGGGCGCAGCAAGGCAGCAACGCCTTCAGTTGGGCCGGGATCGTCGGGATTGTCTCGGTGAAGATGAAGGTGCGCGGCCAAACGCAACACACCGAGCCGGATTGCTTCGGGCAGTTCGGCCCATGTCTGCGCCATTCCAGCCATACAGGCGACCTCAACCCGACCGGCCGATCCCGGCTGCGTCACCCGCAGCCAGACTTCGCCATGGGCATCGATCTCGATTTTATATGCCTCGCTCGATAACGCAAAAGGCATGCCCTCGGCGGGGATACCGGTCACCGAATTTACCAGTGATACCGGCAACACCGATAGACGTTGCCAACGCATGCTGGCGGGCAAGACTTCACGGGCATTTCGCCGCAGTAACATCTGGCCCAAATAGGCTTCAGCATAACCGATGGCGCCGAGCAGGACGGTACCGAGCGAGGCATCCTCCTCCTCGTATTCTAGGCGCAAATAGGCGCGGGCCTCTTCCAGCATATCGCTGCCGAGCACCACCGCATCGCGGCTGATCATCATGATTTCCTTTGTTAAATGGTTCGGCGACCCATTGCGCTCAGGCCGGCTTTCAACGTTACCGCGGAACCGGCCACCTCACTACGGAACTGCAATTGCACGGTGCCGCCCGTGGCACCGATATCGACCCGGAACCAGGCGTAGAAAGGCACATTTGTGGTTGCTGCCCGGACACCGGTGGTCACTCCGGTTGTGGCGTTGTCGGCGATCTGTTCGGTGACCTGCGCGGCTGTGGCGCTAGAACTTATCTGCGCCTGTCCAACGACTGAACCCGAAGGTATATCGACGGCAAGCGCTGCACCGGTCGTCGTCGCTGCAGACTGCAGCGCGCCATAAACCTTGATCAGATAGGAGCTGTTGGCACTTGATGTGAAAGACAACCCGGTCACAGCTGCCAGCGTCGTCGTGCTGTTGGCAACGTCGGCAACCAGTTTCTGCCAGGTCCACGGATCGCTGCCACCCCCGCCAGCCTCGCTTTGCTTGGCAGCCGGTTCATGGGCGTTGATTGCGGTTCCAACCGTCAAGCGGGCCTCATCTGTAATCAGGTAGACCTCGCCAGCGCGAAGCTGGCTCGATGAAGCCGCCGCATCGATCTGCGCGCGCGTTCCGCGTCTGTGCGCAAGACTGGGCATCAGAAAGTTCCGCAGTCCACATCGCCGACGGCAAGCGTAACAAAGGCATTTCCAGCATCCTTGCTCCATGCCATTGACGTGTTCATTCGGATAACCCCATCGGTTCCATTTGTTCCCCAAATATAACCGGAAGTCCCGCCGGACACCACGGCCGCCTTTTCGTCGAGATCGGACGACGGGATGTTGAGCGCCGCCTTGAAGGCATTGACGGTGATCTTGCCTTCTTTTTGCCCTGCAGCCGAGGCGTCGTGAAGAATCAGGAAGTCGGCCGCACCGTCGACAGCAGCGATGGTCGTCAGGTCGTCGATTGCCGGAACCACCGGTAATTTTGCGGTCGCGCCGGTTGCCACATGCAGCGTGCCGCGATCGGTCGTGAAATGTGCTTCGCCCGCCAGCATTGAGGCAGAGGGCAGATTGGCTTTGAGGCCACGTTTGAGTTGTAATCTGGGCATCTGCGTTCCTTTGAATAGCCCCCAAAGGGGAGAGGATTAATTGAACGTCCCACCGTCGATGATCTCGGCGACCGGACCTTCGGGCCCTGGGGGTCCGGCGATGCCGGGCGGACCGATCAGTGTCGGAACCGGTGATGGTGGATTGGCCGCGACGGTCGCGGCGATACCGCCATCCGGCCCACGCCACCGCAGCGCCAACGCAGGATTGGGCATCCTCCATTGCAGCAGCATCATGGCGTCACCGAAGGCTTGATGCGGATCGCAACTGGTTCAGTGACGATTACACCGCCCGCAACCTGCAGTCGCGCATCGGCGAGATAGGCACCCGACTGGAGCGTCGCTGAGGTCAAAGCATCAATAGTCAGCGTCCAACCGGGTGGAATGTCCGCCTGTGCTGCACGCGGAATAATCGAAAAAGTGGCCGCAACCGGCGCGCTATCAGGCACGCTGGTGCGGCCGGGCGGGACGGCCTTCATTACCGCGTTGATCGCCGTGACGGAAAGGGGATCACCCGTCACAGCATCGAGCGCGAGCGAAATCGTCTCGCCACGTTGGAAGATATATGGGGGCATTGATTGCTCCAGTTCCCCTCCCGCCTGCGGGAGGGGTTAGGGGAGGGCCCGAATAGTCTCGTCTCGTGCCGGGGACAGGCCCTCCCCCCGGCCCCTCCCGCAAGCGGGAGGGGAGAATTACGAAGCCGCAATCCGCAGCAGTTTGATCGCCTCGCTGTTCGAAACCGCCCCGCCAATCCGCTTGGTGGCGTAGAAATTGACATAGGGTTTGTTCGAATAGGGATCCCGCAGGATGTTGGTCTCGCTGCGTTCGGCGATGAGGTAACCCGCGCGGAAATTACCAAAGGCAATCGGCATGCTGTTCGCCGCAATGTCCGGCATATCCTCGCTTTCAACTACCGGATAGCCCAGCAGCGTATCGGGCTGGCCGGTGACAAGCCCTGGCGTCCAGACAAAGGCGCCGTCGCTGGTCTTGAACTTGCGGATCTTGGCGAGCGTCGCCGAATTCATCACCCACACCGCGCCCTGTCGATAGGGCGCACGCAGCGCGTGGACGAGGTCGAGCAGCTTGTCCTGCGGGTTGGTCGCCGGGAAATCCGACGCCGCACCAACCGGCACATATTGCAGCTGGCCAAAGGTACGCGTGGCATCACCAGTCGCGACCGCAGTGTAGGTTAGGAACCCTTTTGGTTTGTCAACGCCATCCCCGTTTACAAATGCGGTTCCTTCGGCCTTGGCAAATTGCGTGGCGATTTCGTCGGCCAGCCAGGCCTCGACATCGAACTGCGCATCGTCGAGCATCGCCTGCGTTGCGGCGGGATTGGCATAAAGCTCGCCAAAGCTCGGCACGATTTCGTTGAAGGTCGGCGTCGCGGTGGTCGGGCGAGCGGCGACTTCCGATGCCCAGCCAGAGGCAACGCCGTTGGTCGTCACCAGCTTGCGATAGCCAGCGCTGCCCACCTGCACGACATTGGCGACCGCGCGAATGGGGGAGATCGCCTTCAGCGTCGCATCGATTACCGCGTCGATTTCTTTGGGCACCGCATAGCCGCCATCGGCGGGCTCATTGCCGGCAAAGCTTTTCAACTCGACCTCGTGGCCCTTGCGCAAATAGCCCTCGACAAAGGCCGAACGCGCCGGATCGGCCATATTGCCCGCCGCGAGTTGCGGGCGCACCACAGCGGCGGGGATCACCGCTGCGTCAAATGCCGCCTCCAACGGGTCGGCTTTCACTTCATAGTCCATATTCACTCCTTTTCTGGATGGACAGCCAGCACCCGCGCCAGCGGTTGCATGGGATGGTTGACGACGCTGACCTCGATCAGGTCGAGGTCAGTTAGTTCACGATATGTTCCATGTTTTTTTCCGCGTACGCGATAGCCGAAGGACAGCCCTGCCCCGCTCGCCACCTGCGGCGCTTGCGGATCCATCTGCGCAATCACGCGCAGCCCGCGCGCATCTTCTTCGACGCGTTCGACAAAACCGATGCGGCGGCCCTGGTCATGCTGCCACAGCAGCGGCAATCCCGCCTTCGCCGCGCGGGCAAAGGCGCCCTTACGGACGATATCCCCGCCCCGGTCGGGATGGTCGAAAATGGCGGCATAGCCTGCGAAGCGCTTCATTTGATCACCAGCCCGCCCAGCCCCAGCTTGACCGCAAGACCAATCACCAGCACCGCGAGCGCGCCACGCACCAGCCATTCGACCACCGCCTTATGCGCCGACCTTTTGGCATCCCGCCAGGCAGAGAGCAGCTCGCGCAAATCGGCCATGTCCTTCGCCGCACTTTCATCGGCGAGCCCCAGATGCGCCAGCGCCCGCTGGGCACCCGCCTCCGAAGCCCGGGCGAGAAGCTCGCCAAGCTGTTTGTCTTCGATTGTCATTGGTTAGTCCTTATTGCCGCTAGTGCGACAGAATCTCAGTCTTTGTCGTCGTCGAGATGCGCAAGATCTTCGAGTGTCAGCTCGACCGCGTCGGGCCCCAAAGGTGGATAAATCACAGGCTTATCTCCGAATCGAGCTCGGACAAGGCGGTCGCGTCGTTCATCACTATCTTCGTCTGGGTCCAACTGGTCGGCATAGGTATATGATGAGTTGAATCGCCCGTCGCGAACATCATATTCAAGTACCGTCCATTTTTCATGTTCTAGCGCTGTTTCCCATAGATTCATGACTTCATCAAACAGATCGCTATCTGGATCATAATAGACCACTCGCTCGCCCTCGTCATGGAAAATAGCCACTTCGTAAGCGCCGTCATCAACTTCTGCGTACAGGAACGAGCCATCGGGGTTCTGGCCAATTATCTCGAATATATGTTGACCGAGCGCATTGAGGATTTCTCCTACCTTTTCGTCCTGCTCCGTCATTTCACTTACCTTTCCGGATATTCGGAACAGTTGTCCGATGAGGCTTCCCATTAACCTTGTATTTGACTTCGATGTAGTCGGGTCTTCGGGAGTTTCCCGTGTATTTGGGAATGATTTCGACTTCTACCTTTTTTCCGCGTTTTAGCGCCTTCTTCCATCCATTCTCTAGCCTCCTATAGGCTCCGCGATTGATTTTCGCATCCTGTGCAATGTGGTTTTCCGGAATCTCCGGCCCACCAAATTCGCGTGCAATCAAATGGCCGCCATGGTCTGACGGTTTACGATCAGGCTTTCCAGCGTTGCGTTGCGCACTTCTCGATCTCTTTTGGTTAGGTTGTAGACGCAGTTCACCAGATGCCGGCCCAGAACGCCCTTCGAAATCGCGGCTAAAGTTGTATCCACCTGAACGGACCACATTGATGGATGACACCCCTGTCGCGATTGCCGTCGCAGCGCTGGTGGCAGTAGAAGCCGTAGCTGCACCCGCGGCAGCAATTGCTGCAGACACGCCAGCAAAAACAGTCGAACTGTTACGTTCTGATGCGGTGTCGACCTTTATTGTTTTCGTTAGATCAGAATCAGGACTTGCCGCATCTGGGCGTTTGTCAGGAAGCACCCTCGGCTTCACCGGCTGTTGTTTTTTGGGAACAGCCTTTGGTGTTGAGGTCCTTTTGATCAACCGCGGCTTTATTGTCTTCCTGGGTTTTGACTCAGCAGGTTTGGACGGCTGCCAACTCCCAGTAGCGCCACCTCCTCCAAAGGTTCCGGTGGATTTCGGTTTTGGCTTGCCCCAAGAGCCCGAGGCACCGCCGCCACCGAAACTGCCACCCCCACCATTGCCAAAATTCCGCCCCTGCCCTGCAAACGTGAACTTGCCATCCTCGGTGTCGTGCCAAGGATTATATTTCAGCTCTAATATTCCTGTTTTGTTCTCTAATTCAGATGCTGGAACGCTGGTCTTCTCAGACACGGGATCAAACCCCGCCACCGCCCTTTTCTCCTCCAGTGTCAGGAAATCCGCGCCTGCCACCTGCGCCCACAACCGTTCGCGATCCTCGCTCAGCGCACTCACCTGATCGACGTCGACCGCCAGCGCGAGATCGGAAAACCAAGGCCGCAACCCTTCGGAGAGCGCGTCGAGGATCTTCCCCGCCAGCGGCAGGATGGCCTGCCGCCACAGCGCCTTGTTCGCTTCGCGGTAATTGGCGTAGGTCGCATCGCCCGGTAGGCCGAGCAGCATTGGCGGCACGCCGAAGGCCAACGCAATCTCGCGAGCCGCCGCGGCCTTCAGCCCGGCAAAATCCATGTCGGCGGGGGTCAGCGACAGCGTCTGCCATTTCAGCCCGCCTTCGAGCAGCATCGGCCGCCCGGCATTATCCTGCCCTGAAAAGCTGCGCTTCAATTCCTCCTGCAGCCGGTCAAACTGTTCACCCGACAGCGCCTCTGCCGCTTCATGCACCAGCGCACCACTGGGCCGTGCCGCATTGTCGAGCAGCGCCTTGTTCCAGCGCGTCGAGGCATTGTGGATCGCGATCGCCCCCGATGCAGCACCCAGGCAGCCCAAGCCATAATGGTCATCGAGCGGGTGATGCGTGCGGATATGGATCATCTCGTTCGCCGCCAGCCGCGTCACCGCCTCCCCCGCTTTATAGCGGAAAGCAGCGGGCCAGCCACGCGCATCGGCCTCCACCGAGACCCGCTCGGGCCGCAGCGCATAAAGCTCGCATACAACGCCATCGGGCGCGGCAAGTAATTGCACATAGCCATTGCCATGCAGCAGCAATTGCGCCGCCAGCGTCTCAAGCAGCGACTGCCCGCCGCTGGTTGCCTTCACCAAAGCCAGCGCCGCATCGTCCGAAGCAGAGAGCGGCACCGAAGCCACCCCTTCCGCCACAAGCCGCACCGCACGCTGCGCCACGACATTGTTGAGATAGCCCTCGCGCAATTGCGCTTCATAGGATTTGGGCCATTCGCCAATCACCCCGCCCGCAAAGGCGCGTGTCAGCGAGACATGCGTTTTGGCCGGACGCAGCATCCCGCGCCCGGCCGACTTCCAGCCGAAGAGTTTCATTCAAAGCTCCCGTAAATTTAAAGTTGCCGTACCCGCGGCTCATTCCCGCGCTTGCCCAGCATCAATTCGCTCATTGCCCAAACCAGCGCGTCGGCCCGGTCGGGGGATCGGCCAGGCCCTTCATAGCCGCCGCCCGAGATCAGGCCGCACAGTTCATCCTCCAGCTCGGGGAAGCCCCCGATATGGAAGGCCTTGCCTGCCTCATAGAGCGCCGCCACCGGCTCTGCTCGTGCGACCTTGCCGCGTGAGGCCGAGACCTTTTTCACCGGCATCGCCACATCGGCGGCCTGCAGGGTGCTGACCACCATGTCGCCGCCATTATTCGCCTCTGCCACCACCCGGTCCGCACCCCAAGCGAGCGCGGCGGCCGAGACGGCGCGGGCCCAGCCTTCGGGCGATCGGCCTTTCACGCTATGATCGGCGAGCACATAGGCTTTACCTTCGGCGCTCTTGCCAACCGCAATGATCCCGCAGGCATCGCCGCCGGCCGAAGCGGGCGGGTCGACGCCGATGACGATGCGGCGCATGTCGGGCGCACCCTTCACCCGACACCGCTCGATCAAATCCCGCGTCCACAGCGCGTCCTCGGCATCCTCCAGAAATTCGCCGAGCAATTCCTGCCGCCCCAACCGCGCTTTGCCATAGGTTTCGGCCATCGCCTGCCGATAGCTGGTGGGCAGGTTCGATCGGTTCGCCTCCATCGCGCCGCGCGTGATGGCAACGCCATCTTCCTTGAGGAGCCGCCGCACCAGCGGCACGGCGCGCGGAGTGGTAGTGGCGACGATGCGCGGTCCCTCGCCCAGCCGCATCGTCATCATCAGATTGTCCCAGGCATCGGTGCCCTTCTCCCATTTCGCGACCTCGTCCGCCCAGGCGAGATGATGTTCGGGGCCGCGCAGCGCCTCAGGCTCTGACGCGGCAAAGACATTGGCGATTGCTCCGGTCGGCCAGACCAACCTTTTGAGTGACGGTTCCCATGTCGGGCGTTGCTCATCGGGCGCGATCGCGAGCAATCCGCTCTCTCCCTCGATCATGATCGACCGCGCCTCGTGTAGCGTGGCCGCGACCAGCGCGATCCGCAACGATCCGTCGGCCTCGGCGCAGGCGCGCACATATTCGGCGGCCATGCGCGTCTTGCCAAAACCGCGTCCGGCCATCACAAACCAAGTGCGCCAGTCACTCGGTGGCGGATACTGGTCGGTGCGTGCCCAGAAGGGCCAATCATATTCGATCTGCCACAGCTTTTCCGGCTTTTTCTCCTTCAGCCATTTGATAAAATCCGCGCCCGTCCGCCGTGCGACCCGCTCCGCCTCACTCTGCGGCGCGGCCGTCATCACCCATCCTTTTGCGCATGGCTGCAAAGCGGGCTTCCAGCCGCGCCTGCACCTCTTTCGGATCGCGCGAGCGCGACAGTGCGGGCTTGGTCGAGCCGCGCACCGTCGCCTTGTGCGCCGCGAGCAGCGCCATGCCGATCCGTGTCTTCATCTGCTTCTGTTTGAAGGTGCTGTCCTTCATATTGCTCGCCGGGGCCGACAGGGCTTCCGACAGCAGGTTCGCCTCCAGCCGCGCATAGCCTTCGCTCAGAGCGGCGAGCCATTTCGAGCAGAAGTCAGCGGATTTCCTGCGCAGATCATAGACGGGTGACGTCGTAACACCCGCAGCCTTGGCGGATGCGGAAACATTGGATGTCTGCGCAAGGTGCGCCAGGAATATCTTTTGCGCGGCAGGGCCAAAGCCTTTGCTCGCAGCCTTTTTTCCAAACACCATCGCCAAATCCTTTCGCGCAATGAAAAGGGCCGGAAGCAGTTTTCACTGCCCCGGCCCGAATCGCATTTTTCCAATATCGCAATATGTGCCGTATTGGCGTTACGATGTCAAGATATTTTTACCTATTTGGTTATTTTATCCCAAGCCAAGCATCTTCCTTTCGCGCGGGATCCAGGTCGCAAAGCCCGGGCGTGCGTGGATGCCTGCCAGATAGGCGGTGAGTTTGGGATATGCTGCGGGGTCAGGCACGATCCCGCAATGGGCGACATTCACAAAGGGGCTGGCAACCGCGATATCGGCGAGCGTCAGCCGGTCTGCGACCAGATAGCCCGACGCCGGAATGATGCCTTCCAGATAATCATAGATTGGCACCATGTCAGCCTCGCCCTGTTTGGCGGCTTCCTCATCCCCTGGTTTGCCCATGAATTTGGGGGAGACGACGCGGTTGAAGAAAATCTTCCCGCCAGCGGTGGTGACAATCGTATCGGCAAATTCATCGAACCACACCGACCGCGCGCGATCGGCGGGATCCGCCGGGATCATCGCGGGTTCGGGCTGCTTGGCCTCCAAATAGGTTACAATCGCGGACGAATCCGAAATCGTGAAATCGCCATCGCGAAAGCCGGGCATTTTGCGGAACGGGCTGCTAGCAATGAAATCCGGGTTGGGATCGCCAAGTCCGACCGGAACCAGCTCCAGTTCGACCCCCTTTTCAGCGGCAAAGGCCAAAACCTTGCGGACAAAGGGAGAGAGGGGTGCGCCATAGAGAATCATAATCATCGTCCTTTGCTGGAATTTCCTGCTGCGCTGTTTGCCATATCAGTTGCGCTTTGCAACCAGTACGTCGAGCGCGCTTGCCAATCGCGGCGAAGCGGGTAAGCCCTTGATCCTGAACCGCCATGGGGGATGCGATGGAAGGCCTGTTACTGCTGATAGCGCTGGTGCTTGCAGTCTGGCTGCTCAACCTCAACGGGCGCATCAAACTGCTCGAGGAGCGGATTTCCATACTGATCGACCGGATGAATGCCGGATCAGTCGCGCCGGTTGCAGCCCAGCGGGACGTTGCAGAGGAAGCGGACTCACCAACTGCTCCACCCCCGGCGATGGCCTATGCCAGCCGCAGACCGGCGACTGTCAAAGGCGAAGTGTCGGATGAAAAACCGCGCGCCACTATCGAAGCCCCACCTCCCCACCCCGAACCCGAAACGGAAGCCCCACCAAAGAGGAGCTGGAGCTTCGAGGAACTGGTGGGCGGCAAATTGCCGATCTGGGTCGGCGGGATATCACTGGTTTTCGCAGGCTTCTTCCTTGTGCGTTACACCATCGACGCCGGACTTCTCGGCCCCGGCACGCGGTCGGTGCTGGCGGCGCTGTTTGCGCTGTTGCTGATCGCAGGGAGCCAATGGGGCGGGCGGTTGCCCAAAATCGGCGAATCCTTCACTGCCGATCCGCGCATCGCCCAATCGCTGGCGGGGGCTGGCATCGCGATCCTATACGGCACGCTCTACATGGTGGCCGAAGTCTATGGCCTGATCGGCATGCCCATCGCCTTTGCCCTGCTCATCGCCACCACAATCCTCGCTTTCGCGCTCGCGCTCCGCCACGGCCCGCCAACTGCGCTGATGGGGCTCATCGGCGGCTTTGCCGCACCTTGGGTCGCCGGACTGGGGCCGGACAATGTGCCAGTGTTGCTGCTCTATCTCGGCGTTTTCCTCGCGGGCCTGTTCGGCCTCGCTTTGTGGCGCCGCTGGCTATGGTTGCTGCTGCTCGCAAGCGGTGGCGGCGCGCTGTGGACCATCGGCCTAATCGTAGCAGCCGAAAGCGCCCTGCCGTTGGTGGGGCTGTTCGTCCTCGCCGCGGGCGGGGCAGCGATATTGGTGGGCGACCGCTTTGTCGGCAGCGACCCGCGGCTCGAAGCGATGGCCCGCTACGCGCCGATGGCACTGGCGCTGGTGCAACTCGCGATGCTGTTGCCGCGTCTGCAATTCAGCTGGATCGGATGGGGCTTTTACGGGGTGCTGTCGGCGATGGCGATCGCACTCGCCTGGCGTGACGAGCGGCATATGCCCAGCCTGTTCGGCGCACTCCTCCTGTGCCTGATGCCGCTTGCGGCGGGATGGGACAGTCAGGCTTCGCGGACGATGATGATCGTGGCATCGCTGGGCACTGGCCTGCTTTTCGCCATTCCAGCGCATCTGCGCGCGCGCAGCGACCAGCCCAGCCGGGCCTATTGGGCAATACTCGCGCTAATGGCGCAGGCGGTGCCCTTTGCAGCAGCCTTCACGGTTGCCAAGCCGGACTATCCCGACAGCGTCTGGGCCGCAGTTTCCGCGCTGCTGATTGCACCGGCAGCCTTCATCGCATGGCAGTGGCGGCAGGCGTCGTCGCGCATCGACCAGATCGTCCAGATCGCCGGCGCAGCTCTTGCAGCGGCGATGGGCTGGTTGGCGCTCACGCACCTCCTGCCGAATGATTATATTGCTAGTGCGACCTTCGCCATCGCTGCTGCACTCGCCGCATGGGCCATCCGCACCAATGGCAGCGCGATGCAAAAACTGGCAGCGATTCCGCTGGGCTTTGGCATCCTCGCCTTGGTCGCCGGGTCATGGCGCTTCCTCGATGCGTTGGGCGGGGCATTGGGCGGCGAGATCCTGACTGTATCGGGCCTCCCCGACATCACCGAGGCCGCCAAGCTGACGCTGCTGCCATCGCTGCTGGTCTTGGCGATCGCCGCACTTCCCCAATTCGCCCTAGGTCGCTGGACAAGGTGGGCGACATGGTTTGCAGGCGGCACCGGCTTGCTCGCTTTCATCTGGCTGATCGCCAAGCAGGTCGCGCATATCGACAGTCCGTCCCAATTCATCACGCTTGGCTTGGCCGAACGGGTCGTGATGACGCAGCTGCTCTTCCTCGCCGGATGGTTGGCGATGCGCCGTGCGACCGAGGGCGCGAGCATCTGGGCCAAGGCAGGTCTGGCCGCGATCGCGCTGGCGCTGTTCCGGCTGTGCTGGTTCGACCTGGGCGTCTTCAATCCGCTATACGAGGCGCAAGCGCTTGGTCCGGCACCCATCGCTAATCTCGGCACGATCCATATTGGCCTTTCCGCCTTCTGGTTGTGGCAATTGGCACGTAGTCCCATTATCGCAAAAGCACATCCACAACTACCGAAACTGGCTGAAATCGGGAGCCTGCTGGCGATGGCGCTCACCGCGCTCGTCACCGTTCGTCAGCTGGTTCAAGGCAATCTGATCTCGGGGGCGACCATCGATGTCGGGGAGAATTATCTCTACTCGGCGGCGTTGCTCGCACTATCGATTGCCTGGCTTGCCATAGGGATCAAAACCGGCCTCGCCGTTCTCCGCCTTGCCGGGTTGGCGCTGCTGACCGTAGTCACGCTCAAGGTCTTCCTGATTGACGCCGCCGCGCTCGAAGGGGTGCTGCGGATCCTTTCTTTCATGGGGTTGGGCATCGCCTTGATCGGCATCGGCTGGGCCTATGGCCGCGTGATGCGTGCGGGCAAGGCCACGACCGATTAAGTCTTGCCCGGATAGAGAAACCCCCTAGAGCCGCCAATATGCTGCAACGCCTGTACGAATGGATGATGGATAAAGCCGCACACGCCCATGCGGAGCGCTGGCTGCTCCTTTTCTCCTTCATTGAATCGAGCTTCTTCCCGATCCCGCCGCATCCGCTGCTCGGCCTGATGTGCCTAGCGCGACCTGACCGGGCTATCCGCTATGGCATGATTTGCACGCTGGCATCGGTGCTGGGTGGATTGTTCGGCTATGCTATCGGCTATTTCGCTTATGAAACCATCGGGGTATCTTTGCTCAAGGCCTTGGGCCTGTGGGACACTTTCCCTGCCGCCGCCTGTTATCTGCGCGAATTCGGGGCGGAGATCATCCTGATAAAAGGTGCAACACCGATCCCGTTCAAACTGCTGACACTGACCGCGGGCTTCATCCAGATGCCCTTATTCGATTTCATCTGGTCAAGCGTGCTGAGCCGCGCCTTCCAGTTCATGCTGGTGGGCATATTATTCTGGAAATTCGGCGCGCCGATTAAGGCTTTCATCGACAAATATCTGGCCTGGGTCAGCGCCGGGTTCATCATAATCGTTGTCGGCGGCTTTGTCGCTTTCTCAATGCTGGCGGGCGGCGGATCGAAAGCGAGCGACAAATGCTCAGGCGTAACAACCATGGAGCAGGTTTTTCAGCGGACCTGATGCTTTTAGATCGAACTAATCGTTGATGGACTGCAACATGGTGGAAGTAGAAATTTATAAGTCTGAGGATGAAATCCTCATGTCCGTCACTCTGCCATTCATGCCCAGAGTTGGAGAATATCTATCGCTCGATTCCGGCGGATACTTCTCATATTATTATGTTGTAGAGGTCTGGATCAGACAGGATTCTGCGAGCAAATTTATCGCTTGCTTGCAAGTTGAACTCAAAGACTGATCATCAATCAGGTCGCAAACAACTGGCTGTCGTCGGCAAAGGCCTTGAACTCCAGCGCATTGCCGCTGGGATCGGTAAAAAACATCGTCGCCTGTTCGCCGACCTGCCCCTTGAAACGCACATAGGGTTCGATACCGAAGCGGACACCAGCAGCCTTAAGTCTCTCCGCCAGATCCTCCCATTGCGGCATGGTCAGCACGATCCCGAAATGCGGAACTGGAACGTCGTGCCCGTCAACAGCGTTGTGGATCGGGCGCGGCGTCATGCCTGCGTCCAGATTCGCCACAATTTGATGGCCATAGAGATCAAAATCGATCCAGTGATCCGACGAGCGCCCCTCGCGGCAGCCAAGCAGTTCGCTGTAAAACGCTCTCGCTGCTGCAAGATCATGCACGGGAAAGGCAAGGTGGAACGGGCGCAGGCTCATTCGGGCGGCATCGCCAGCGCGAGCGACTCCCCGAGGCGCAGACAGCGCGCCATTTTTTCCTCGTTGCTGGGTTCTTTTTCCAGCTCGGTCTGCAGTTCTTCGGCAGAGATCGGCTTGGGCTTTTCGGCAGGGGAAAGCCCCTGCGCCCTGAAAGCAAAGGCTTGCGCCAACCGCCCGAAAGCCTTCGCATCGCGACTGTCGGCACCCTCGCGGTCCGTTATTTCCTTGTATGAAATATCGACCAGCGTCTTGCAATAGCGGATGCGATGCGGGTTGCCCAAATCTTCACCCAATTGGGTACGATATTGGGCGATCTTGTCTGGTTCGTCGGTTTTTGGAGCAGGCTCGAGCGCCAGCATAGTAGGGCTGTTATCAGTCGGTGCCACAGGGGTCGCCGCGTCGGCTGCCGCGAGTTGCGCATCCATGAACGCCTTGCACAGCTTCACCCGGCCCCGGACGTAATCCATCGGGTCTTTGGCGTCGTTCATTTCGATGACTCTAGCCTGTTCGGCCTCAACCGACTGCTGAATAGCGAAAGCCACTACTTCGCGTGGCTGCCCGCTTTCTTCCATGACCCGTGCGCCGACCATGCCGGCCCAGCGCTTGCCGCTTTCACGCAAATCGGGGAAGGTTTCGGGCAATTCCTGCCCGGTCCGTTGTTCATTGGCAATTATGCCGATTGTCGCGACACAGCCAATGTCGCGCATCTGCGCTTCGTTGATCGGAACCGGTGGATTGGGCGCGAGCATCAGCGCAAAAATCGGGATCATGTTCATCAGCTTTTGCTAGCAGCGCGCGCCTGAACGGCAAACAACAAGTTTGAACGATTGCAATTGCAACATTTGCCCGCCATGTCGGCAACCGATGGCGAAGCTGCTGGCAACATTCGAAAAACATCGCGGCATTGCGCTGCTGATTGCGGGTGGAATTTCGGCCACTGGCTTTGCCCCGCTCAATCTGTGGCCGCTGACCTTGTTGTGCCTAGCCCTGCTGATGCATCTGGTTGTCAAGGCGGAAAGCGGCAAACGCGCCTTCGTTCTGGGCTGGCTCTTCGGCGTTGGGCATTTCTGCATCGGCAACAACTGGATCGCGACCGCCTTCAGCTATCAGGCAGCCATGCCCGCCTGGCTGGGCTGGATCGCGGTGTTTTTGCTCGCGCTCTATCTGGCGGTTTATCCGGCTCTGGCGTGCTGGGGGGCGTGGCGGATTGCGAAATTTGCCGCGCCTGCCTCCCCCAAGGCGACGATCCCATTCATCCTCGCATTCGCCGGATGCTGGATCATCGCCGAATGGCTTCGCAGTTGGGTCTTCACCGGCTTTGCCTGGAACCCGTTGGGCGTCATTGCGGTCGGCGATGCGGCAGCGCCTGCCATCTATATCGGCAGCTATGGGCTGTCAGGGTTGGTCATCGCATCAGCAGGTATCTTGCTGCTGCTGGTAAGCCGCACGTGGCGACCTGCCCTTTTCCTAGCCTTACCGCTCACTGTGTTGGCTGTGACTGCGCTGGTCGTGTTCAACACGGACAGCATCGACACCGTGATCCGCAACAAAGCGTTCAACAAACGGCAGGTCGAACTCACAATCGTTCAGCCCAATATCAGCCAGATCGATAAATATGCCCCCGGTTATGACGCGATCAATTTCTCCCGCCTTGCCCAACACAGCCAGCCGAAAAATGAACGCCCCCGCCTGGTCCTCTGGCCCGAAGCCGCGATCCCCTGGCGGTTGGAGGAAGGCTATCCGTTCCGTTACTACCAGTTCCAGCCCGGAGAGAGCGCCCAGGGTGCACGACTTACCTTGATGCGGCTGATGAACCCCGGTGACGTCCTGATCACTGGCGTGGACCGTTTGGAATTCGACAAGGACGAGCAACTGGTGGGCGCGCGTAATGGCGTCACCGCAATGGACAGCTCGGGCAAAATCCTCGCCACCTATGACAAGGCCCACCTCGTCCCCTATGGCGAATATCTGGCGCTGCGCTGGTTGCTCGAGCCATTGGGCGCGACGCGACTGGTGCCCGGAACGATCGATTTCTGGCCAGGCCCCGGCCCGCGTACACTCAACCTGCCAGTCGACGGACGGCGCGTGAAGGTCGGCATGCAGATTTGCTATGAAATCATCTTTTCAGGGCAGGTCACGGACCGCGCCAACCGCCCCGATTTCATCTTCAACCCCTCAAACGACGCATGGTTCGGCAGTTGGGGCCCGCCGCAACATCTGGCGCAGGCCCGTCTGCGCGCGATTGAGGAAGGGCTGCCGGTCGTCCGTTCAACCCCCACCGGGATCAGCGCGGTGATCAATGCCGACGGGCGCATCATCGACAGTCTGCCGCATAAGAAGGCTGGTCGTATCGACGCAACGCTGCCCTTGGCAAAAGCCCCAACGCTGTTCGCTCTATATGGCAATATCCTGCCGCTCGCCTTTGCCGCACTGCTCATCGCATGCGCACTGTTGCCACTTGCTCGACGCGGCGCTTCCCGCTAAGGGGCCGCGAAGCACATAAAGATTTCTTTATACGCAGACACAGAACCGCTTAACCTTTGGGGACTGGGAAAACCATGCGCACCAATTATCTCTTCACCTCTGAATCCGTATCCGAAGGCCATCCTGACAAGGTTGCCGACCAGATCAGCGACGCGATTGTCGATCTGTTCCTGTCCAAAGACCCCGAAGCCCGTATCGCTTGCGAAACGCTGACCACAACGCAGCTGGTCGTGTTGGCGGGCGAAATCCGCTGTAAGGGCGTTTACGAAAATGGCGCATGGGCAGCGGGTGCCAAGGAAGAGATTGAAGCCACCGTCCGCCGCACGGTCAAGGAAATCGGCTATGAGCAGGAAGGATTTCATTGGGAAAGCTTCCGCTTTGAAAACAATCTGCACGGTCAGTCAGCCCATATCGCGCAAGGCGTCGATGCCAGCGGCAACAAGGATGAAGGTGCCGGCGATCAGGGCATCATGTTCGGCTATGCAACCGACGAAACCCCCGCCCTTATGCCCGCCACGCTCTATTACAGCCACAAAATCCTCGAGCGCATGGCCGCTGACCGCCATTCGGGCGCAGCTCCATTTCTGGAGCCCGATGCCAAGAGCCAGGTAACCTTGCGCTATGAAGGCAGCCTGCCGGTCGCGGCGACCGCCATTGTTGTCTCCACCCAACATGCGCCGGGCTATGATGAAGGCGCGAAGGAAGCCGAACTGCACGCTTATGTGAAAAAGGTAGTCGCAGACGTGATCCCGCCGGTACTGCTGCGGGAAACCGAATATCACATCAACCCGACCGGCAGCTTTGAAATCGGCGGCCCCGATGGTGACGCCGGCCTCACCGGTCGCAAGATCATCGTCGACACCTATGGCGGTGCCGCCCCGCATGGCGGCGGTGCCTTTTCGGGCAAGGACCCGACCAAGGTCGACCGTTCGGCTGCCTATATCAGCCGCTATCTAGCCAAAAACATCGTCGCAGCGGGTCTTGCCACGCGCTGCACGATCCAGTTGGCTTATGCCATTGGAGTGTCCAAGCCGCTTTCGCTTTATGTTGACACGCATGAAACCGGGACGGTTGGCGACGACAAGATCGAAGCGGCCATCATGGGTATCGAAAAGCTCGGCGGACTGACCCCTCGTTCGATCCGTACCCATCTGGGCCTGAATAAGCCAATCTATCGCAACACCGCTGCCTACGGTCATTTCGGACGCAAAGCGGAAGGCGATTTCTTCCCCTGGGAACGCACCGATCTGGTCGAGGATCTGAAGGCAGCGCTCGCTTAAGCTGAAACGGCTGCAACCGAGTGTAGGTTTAATTTGCCGGTTTCGGCGAACACAACTCGGTTGCGGCCATTTTCCTTGGCACGGTAGAGCGCCCGGTCTGCACGCCGGATTGCGTCATCAATATTCTCATCGGGTTCAAGGACTGCAACACCCATGCTTGCAGTGACCTGCAAATGATGGTGCGGCGCCCCTAGCCGCGTCGCAGCTATTGCCGATCGCAACAATTCAGCCACCTGCAATACTGCCTGGCGTTCGCTGGGTCTTAGCAAAACGACAAATTCCTCACCACCAAAGCGGACAACTTCGCCCAGGCCCTTGCAACAGGAAATCAGCGTCTGCGATACCGCAACCAGCACGCCATCGCCGACACCGTGCCCGTGCGTGTCATTGACCTGTTTGAAATGGTCTAGATCAACCATCAAAACGCTGTGAAACGGCAATACGTCATGCGGTTCATCCAGCATGCGCTCAAAACCGCGGCGATTGGCGACACCCGTCAACGGGTCGACAGTCGCAGCGACAAAATGCCGCGCCACCAAGTCAGACGTTATCGCCATCATTAGCAAGAATGCGAGGCTCAAGGCGAAAATTGCGGATGTGAAGTAGAAGATCATCATATATTGCGACCACTGGCTGGTCCGCGCATATTCGCCAGACTGATCCAGCGTGAAGTAGAACGCAAATCGCACGATATAGCAAAGCCAGCACATCGCTATGACAAAAGCGGTAATATTATCGAGCCGTTTCGCCCGGTGCGCAAAAAATCGCGGAAGCGCGAGTGTCAGTAATGCAATGGCTACAATAGATGCATTCGGAACCCGAATTGCCACGCTATCAACAATAAATGTTGCGGCCAGATTGATAGCCAGCCCGGTAAAAAACAGCGCCAGAGCTGGCTTTACTGGAGTTTGGTCTCCATGGCGGACAAGAAATGCGTCGGCCATATACCACAGCACAAGCCAGTGCAGCGGGACAGCCATCGTGAAAAACCAACTTGGGAACAGTGTGCGCTGGGTGTCGAGGATAATCGCGAGCATACCCATGCCAAATGCCGCCGCGCCCTTTTTAGCTGACGAAGCACCGCTTTCCGATCGGGCCAAAGTCACGAAGGCAGCGGTAAAGACGCCGTACATGACGGGAAGCACCCAAAAGAAGATCTTGTCGGTAATCACGCTGGTCCGAATACGCCCCCAAGTAATAAACAATCTGCACGTAAGTTAGTGTAAATCCGGTAAAGACCGACGGTGGACGACGGACGCGCTTGCGCTGACAGCTTTTTCCGCTAATCGCCGCCGCCATGACTGCGCACAAAGCCGGAGACCCGACAACGCTCAACCGACTATACGGCCGGTCGAAGGGTAAGAAACTGCGCTCGGCTCAACTGGGCCTGCTCGAAAATCTGCTTCCCCAGATAGCGG
Organism: Sphingorhabdus pulchriflava; assembly: GCF_003367235.1. Classification (GTDB taxonomy): domain Bacteria; phylum Pseudomonadota; class Alphaproteobacteria; order Sphingomonadales; family Sphingomonadaceae; genus Sphingorhabdus_B; species Sphingorhabdus_B pulchriflava. The sequence continues at coordinate 208,133 of NZ_QRGP01000001.1, read as the reverse complement.
TACCGGTAGACGGCCCGGTCACCGCAGAACGCCTTTTTGGAATTGACCGGCCGCTGCATTTCGAAATCGGTTTCGGCGGCGGTGAACATATGGCCTATCGCGCCGATATGCTTCCCGATCATGGTTTCATCGGCTGCGAACCCTTTGAGAATGGCGTCGCGCAGGCCCTCACCCATGTTGACAATTACAACGGCATGGGGCCGCTCGCCAATGTCCGCATCCATATGGGCGATGCACTCGAAGTGCTCGCACGCATTCCCGACGGCAGCTTGAGCTTTGTTTACCTGCTGCACCCCGACCCATGGCCCAAGGCCCGACACGCGAAACGCCGCATGATGAACGATGGTCCGGTCGATATGATCGCAGCCAAGCTCAAACCCGGCGGCGAATTCCGGTTCGGCACCGATCATGCGATCTACCTTCGCCATGCGCTGATGGTGATGCAGAAACACCGTCACCAGTTCGACTGGCTATGCCATGGCCCCAAGGATTTCCTTATCCGCCCCGGCGGCTGGCCCGAAACGCGCTATGAAGCGAAAGCCCGCCATGTTTACGGGCATGAAGTCTGGTATTTCCGGTATCGCCGCAAGGTTTAGGATTAAAGCGTCCTAGTCCACCCTGCCGCTGTCTCGCACAGGCCAAGAAGCCTAAGCTGATGGGAATTGCCAATGGGGGATTATCGATGCAGTTGCCCTATCCGCCTTTGAAATGGGCGCTGCTCGTGTTGCGCTTCACGACTGCATTGCTGTTCATGGCCCATGCCACTGCGCGGATCGCTTACGGCACCATTCCACAATTCGCCAAATTCATGGCATCGCAAGGATTTCCCTATCCCGAATATTGGGTGTGGGCGATAACCCTGGCCGAACTGGTGGCCGGCACTGCAATGATTATTGGCTGGCGCGTCCGCTTTGCGGCAGTACCTTTGCTGGCGATTGCTATCGGTGGCATCGTCCTGATCCATTGGCGTTTCGGCTGGTTCGTCGGCGAACATGGAACCGGCGGCAGCGAATATAGCGTGGCCTTGATTGTTATGCTTCTGGTCGTTGCCGCCAGTGACACCAACGACGCTGCGCTTCCCACAAACGAAGAATGAGTATCTAGAGCGTAGCGCTTCCTATCTCGACCTTTTCAATCCATTCCGGGAAAAAGCGCGGTGCGCGTTTCGACCAGCCCGGTGCAGTCGCAACCGCCTCGCTGATAGATTGCAACAGCTTCTTGCGCCGCTCTGGCTGCAAATGCGGCATCGACGCGGCTGCACAAAAGGCTGCAGGAAGCCATGGCCGTGCTTCGGCACCAACCAGACGTTCGTATAGAAAGCGATAAGCACTAAATCCGTCAATCCGGCCTTGCCCGAGGTCGAATGCAGAGACCGAAACCAGCGCTGCGAGAAAAGGCTCGGCATCATCAATCGCGCTACTGTCAGGAATCAGCGCACGGATTTCGGGGAGGCGATCATAAAATTTATACTGCGCCTGAATACTTGCGGCTTCGGCCACATCGCGCGACCACAGTTCGACCGCGTCCTTGCGATCAAAGGCAACATCCAGCGAACGGCGAATGTAGCGCTGGCTGCCAGAGGCAAAGCTCGCAAACTCCTTGATTTCAGCCAAGGTCACCAATCCAGGTGCAGTGCCCATATTCTCGCTCATGTCATGGCCCCCTTTAATACTGCCATGATCCAAGGGTGGCACAAACATGGTTACCAGACCGTTAACTTTCACCGGAAGCCCAAAAATCCGCCGGAAGTCGATCAAGCAATGCTGAAATTCGACAAGAGACTGCTAACAGGGGGCACATCCATTGGGATTTCGCATATGGAGGGCGCAATGAAAGCGACAATCCGCAAACAACGGCCTTTGGTAGGCCACCAGATGGCATTTCTCACCATTATCGGCTTTTGGGTGTTCCATGCCGTGATCGTCTCGCTACGCGCTTCGGTTCTGGATTTTCCTGCACAGGATGAACTGGCAGCGCGGCGAGCGGCCGTTACTCTGGTGGGTATCATACTCACTTGGCTCTTGTACCTGATCCTGCGTCTGTTCGATCGGAAACCGCTGGGTGTTCGGGTGGCGACCGCCTTTGTCGCGGCGATTCCTTGCGCTTTCGCCATCGCATGGACAAATTTCTACATCTTCAACATCTATGACCCGATCAGCCTGTTTAGCGACCGGGATCTTGGTCGCAGGGTACAGGAATTGCGCGATCTGACCGGCTATACCGTTTGGCAGGAAATCGCTGAAATCGGAGTCACTCGCTATTTCTTCATCATTGCCTGGGCGTCACTGTATCTCGCATTGGGCTATGCGCGCGAAGTAGGCGAAGCCGAGCGCACCACCTCCCGCTATGCCCAGGCAGCGCAGGATGCTGAATTGCGGTCACTTCGCTATCAGGTCAATCCGCACTTTCTGTTCAACACGCTCAATTCGCTCTCCAGCCTCGTTATCAAGGGAGAGAAGGACAAGGCCGAAGCGATGATTCAAAATCTGTCGACCTTCTACCGGACCAGCCTTTCGAGCGATCCATTGGAAGATGTAACCATTGCCGAAGAAGTCGAACTGCAAAAACAATATTTGGAAATCGAAGCCGTGCGCTTTCCGGAACGCCTGCGCACACGGATCGAAATCCCTTTCAATCTTGCTGACTACCGGATTCCGGCATTGATCCTGCAACCTCTGGTCGAAAATGCCATCAAATATGGTGTTTCACGCTCCACCCGACCGGTGACCGTCACAATCAGCGCAACCGAAGGGGATGGCTGGATAGCGCTCAAGGTCACCGATGATGGCGAAAAATGTGTCGACGCCGAACAACATGGCAATGGCATCGGCCTCGCAAATGTCCGAGACCGTCTTGAAGCGCGCTACGGCTCAGCGGCACGGTTAGCGACCGAGAAAGGCGAACAGGGTTGTTTCCGGGCGACCATTACCATCGATACCGAACCGAAAGATGTCGCATGACCAAACTCCGCACCATCATTGTTGACGACGAGCCGTTGGCGGTCGAACGACTGCAGATTTTATGTGCGTCCGAACCGGCAATCGATCTGGTTGGTACGGCGAGCGATGGTGCAGCAGCACTACGCCTAGCACAATCGCTGACGCCCGATCTCATCCTGCTCGATATCGGCATGCCCAAGATGGACGGGATCAGCGTCGCCCGCGCCGTCGCGATGATGGAACGCAAACCCGCGATTATATTCGTCACCGCCTACGACAATTTTGCGGTGGAAGCTTTCGATCTCGATGTCGTCGATTACATGCTCAAACCTGTTTCAGCAGAGCGTTTGGGGCGCGCGATATCGCGGGCCGTTGCGGGCATTGCTGAACAGGATAGTGGTCAAGGTGCTGCATCATCACCCGGTGATGCGGGCGTGGTTGAAGCTGACAGTGGCTTTGCAACCGAGTTCTGGGTCTCGCACCGATCCGAACTGATCCGCGTCGCCGCCGCCGATATTGACCGGATCGAGGCCGAGCGCGATTATATGCGCCTGCATACGGGTGGCAGAAGCTATTTGCTGCACCAGACCATCTCGACACTCGAGCAACGGCTCGACCCGTCAAAATTCCAGCGAATCCATCGTAGCCACATCATTCGCCGCGATCTGGTGACCGGATTGCGCCACGAAGGCGGGGGTGTCTGGCATGCGATTTTGCAGGGCGACCAATCGATGCGGATTGGACGCAAATATCTGGCCGACGTCAAAAAGCTGGCGGGGAAATAGCCAAAGCTTCCCCCGCCTTGATGGCTTTATTTGATGTTTAATCGAGGGCGACTTTCACCTGTCCGCCGTTCCGCGCTATGGTTTGAGCCGCTTGTCGCATGGCGGTGGTTTTTGCGCGCGTTTGGCACTGCTTTTGATCATTATAATCAGCGATCGTTTTCGCAGGTGGGAATGCGCACACATTGCGCACGGCGCGCATGACGCGCTGCTTGAATTTGGCCTGGCCGGTTTCGGTCGACAGGTCGAGGTCGGTGTGGTGCACCTCTATCGTTCGTTCCGTCGTAGACGCGAAAGCAAGTGTGCTAGTGAGACTGGCCGCTGCAAGCAGTGGCAACAGGGTTAAGCCGGTTTTTTTAGCCATGACAGGCTCCTGTAGTTGCGGGCCTCTCCATATTTTCTACGGGCCCTTTGGGAGGGGGTGCAGGCCGAAAAGGTCAACGCTGGGGAGCAATATCCATCCGGCCTGCCCGTCTGAAATAGGGCGTTTGCTCTCGTCGTTCACGCGCGCTTCGACGGGCGCCGCGAAATGTTTTACAAGTCGACAAATGACATGACGAACGCGCAGCGTCGTCCGACCAACAGCACTTTTGCGCAATTGGTCGTCGGCTAACGACTACAGCTGTAGTTTATGTTCACCTCAGATAAGGCCGGCTAATGGGCTCGACGGGTCCGCATACATGCGACGGCCCATGCGACCGGCCAGATAGGCTTCACGACCAGCCTCGACGGCCAGTTTCATCGCACGCGCCATGCGGATCGGATCCTTGGCTTCGGCAATGGCGGTGTTCATCAAAATGCCATCGCAACCCAGTTCCATCCCGACAGCTGCATCCGAAGCGGTGCCGACACCTGCATCGACCAGCACCGGAACTTTCGCGCCCTCAACGATCAGACGAATCGTGACGCGATTCTGGATACCCAGACCTGAGCCGATGGGTGCACCCAACGGCATCACCGCAACCGCACCTGCATCCTCCAATTGCTTCGCCGCTATCGGATCATCGACACAATAGACCATCGGCAGAAAGCCTTCCTTGGCCAATATCTCGGTTGCGCGCAGCGTTTCGCGCATGTCAGGATAGAGTGTCCTGGCTTCACCGAGCACTTCGAGCTTTACAAGATCCCAGCCACCTGCCTCGCGCGCCAGCCGCAAGGTGCGGATTGCTTCGTCGGCGGTAAAGCAACCGGCGGTATTAGGCAGATAGGTGTATTTCTTCGGATCGATATAGTCGGTCAGCATCGGCGCATCAGGGTTGGCCACATTGACCCGGCGCACGGCAACCGTGATGATTTCTGCACCCGAGGCGACCAGCGCCGCGGCGTTCTGTTCAAAATCCTTATATTTGCCGGTTCCGACAATCAGGCGCGAGGTGAAGGTGCGACCGGCAACGGTCCAGCTGTCATTGGTGCTCATGGGCAGGCCCTTAGCCGCCGCCGACAAAGTGGACAATCTCCAACTGGTCACCGTCGGCGATCATCACCTCGCCATGTCTCGAGCGCGGGACAATCTCCAAATTGCGTTCGACCGCGACCTTTTTGGGATTGAGGCCAAGTTCAGCGACCAGCCCCGCAACCGATAGTCCAGCCGACACACGGCGCGGTTCACCGTTGATGGTGATAGCGATCATCGAAAGGGTGGCGGTATCGGTCATTTTGTCTCGCTTTTTGCTGTCAGCCACATATAGGAGCCGACAGCAACTTTAGGCAATACTAACGACGGGAAAACGCCTTGGCTGACGCACCCCTCATCTACGTCCTCAATGGCCCCAATCTCAACCTGCTCGGCACAAGAGAGCCGGAGATTTACGGCACCGATACGCTGGACGATATCGCAGGTCGGCTTGACGATCAGGCGCACGAGTTGGGGCTGGAGATCGATTTCCGCCAATCCAACCATGAAGGCCATCTGGTCGACTGGCTGCACGAGGCGCAGGCCGAGAGTGCGAAAGCGGTCCTGCTAAACGCAGGTGCCTACACCCACACGTCCATCGCGCTCCACGACGCGATAAAATCGATCAAGGTACCGGTGATCGAGGTGCATCTTTCTGACCCCATGAAACGCGAACCATTCCGGCATATCAGCTATGTCGGTATGGCTGCGCACAGTTGTTTTGCAGGGCATGGCGCAAAAAGCTATGAACTGGCGCTGGACGCGGCGGCGCGTCTCTGATTAAAGCGGCCCCAACAGGGTCAAACGGAGAATTTACATGAACGGCAAAACCGGCGGGATGCAGGTCGATACCAAATTGGTGCGCGAACTGGCCGAGTTGCTCAACGACACGGGCCTCAGCGAAATCGAGGTCGAAGATGGTGATCGCAAGATTAAGGTGGCGCGCACGATCAACGCGGTTGCTGCAGCCCCGGTTACCGTTGCTGCACCGGTCGCTGTCGCAGCACCCGCGGCCCCAGCCGAAGCAGCAGCTCCTGCTGTACCCGCCAATGCGGTCAAATCGCCGATGGTCGGCACCGCCTATCTGACGCCAGAGCCGGGCGCACCGGCCTTTGTCAGCGTCGGCGACAAGGTGTCCGCGGGCGACACCCTGCTGATCGTCGAGGCGATGAAGGTGATGAACCCGATTACCGCGCCCAATGGCGGCACAGTCAAGGCAATCTTCGTTGAAAGCGGCCAGCCGGTCGAGTTCGACCAGCCCCTGATGGTTATCGAGTAATCTACCGATGGGTATCGAAAAAATCCTGATCGCCAATCGCGGCGAAATCGCTTTGCGTATCCACCGTGCGGCGCATGAAATGGGCATCAAGACTGTTGCCGTTCACTCCACCGCTGATGCCGACGCGATGCATGTCCGCCTCGCCGATGAAGCCATCTGCATCGGCCCGCCCGCAGCGAAGGACAGCTATCTCAACATCCCGGCGATCATTTCGGCGGCCGAGATCAGCCATGCCGATGCGATCCACCCCGGCTATGGCTTTCTCTCGGAAAACGCCCAATTTGCCGAAATCGTCGAGAGTCACGGCATCGCCTTCATCGGCCCCAAGCCCGAACACATCCGCACAATGGGCGACAAGGTGATGGCGAAAAAGACAGCGGGTGAGCTTGGCCTCCCGCTGGTTCCCGGATCCGAAGGCGCGGTTTCCGAAATTACCGAAGCCAAAAAGATTGCCGAAGAAGTCGGCTATCCGGTCATTATCAAGGCCGCATCCGGCGGCGGCGGGCGCGGCATGAAAGTGTGCAACAGCCCCGATGAATTGGAAACACTGATCCAGCAGGCAGGCAGCGAAGCCAAGGCCGCGTTCGGCGATGCGACCGTCTATATCGAAAAATATCTCGGCAACCCGCGCCATATCGAGTTTCAGGTTTTCGGCGATGGAGAGGGTACCGCCATCCATCTGGGTGAACGCGACTGCTCGCTGCAACGCCGCCACCAGAAGGTGCTCGAGGAAGCGCCCTCACCCGTCATCTCCGCCGAAGAACGCGCGCGCATGGGCGATATCGTTGCCAAGGCGATGGCCGGCATGGGCTATCGAGGCGCCGGCACGATCGAGTTTCTATGGGAAAATGGCGAATTCTATTTCATCGAAATGAATACGCGCATTCAGGTCGAGCATCCGGTGACCGAGATGATAACCGGATTTGACCTTGTCCGCGAACAGATTCGGGTGGCTGAAGGCCGCGGGCTTTCGGTGACGCAGGAGATGCTCGAATTCCGCGGCCATTCGATGGAATGCCGGATCAATGCCGAGGATGCCCGCACCTTCGTGCCATCCCCCGGCAAGATCGGCCATTATCACGCCGCAGGCGGCATGCATGTGCGCGTCGATAGCGGCATGTATTCGGGCTATAGCGTCCCGCCCTATTATGACAGCATGATCGCCAAGCTGATCGTTTACGGTCGCACACGCGAAAGCTGCATGATGCGCATGCGCCGCGCGCTTGAGGAAATGGTAATTACCGATATCAAGACCAACATTCCGCTGCACCAGGCGCTTTTGCGCGATCCGGACGTCATCAATGGTGACTATACGATCAAGTGGCTCGAAGAGTGGTTGGCGCGGCAGGAAAGCTGAACCGGCGGTATTTTGTCGCTGGCGCAATGATAGCGCCGTTGCTTGCCTGCGACCGCAGCGAGAAAATTGCTCCTCCGGCCCAACCGTTGAACACACCAGCTCTGGCGGGACAAGGGGAGTTGGTTGAGTTGACCCAACTCGACCCGAGCATCCGTCTCGACATCCGCTACGCCACAGCCAATAACTTCACCGGTCGCCAACTATATGATCAGCCACGCGCCTTCCTTGTCCGGTCCGCAGCCGAAGCTCTGGCGCGGGCGCAAAAGGTGGCGGCGGCTGAAGGCTATGGTCTGACCATCTTCGATGCCTACCGGCCCTGGCGCATCACCAAAGCCTTGTGGGATGCAACACCGCCCGGGCCACAACGCAACTATGTCGCCAACCCCAAAAAGGGATCGAAGCACAACCGCGGCTGCGCGGTCGATCTGTCGCTGCATCAGCTTGAAACGGGTGAACTGGTCGAAATGCCCAGCGGCTATGACGAATTCACTCAGCGCGCGCACCGCGACTTCATGGCGGCCGCACCCGAAGCAATCGCGAATCGCGTGCGACTCGAACGCTGGATGGAGGCGCAAGGGTTTCGGGGAATTTCGAACGAATGGTGGCATTTTGATTTCAACGGCTGGGAAGACTTCCCCATCCTAGACATCGCGTTTGAGGAAATTGGCTGAAATCCAGTCGTTCATCTAAATCGCACCTTTCCTGAACATTACAGCCCCATTCAGCCTCGTGACAGCCTAAATCGGGGATAAGGGCTTCAACGGAGCGGCGCAGTGCCAATCCCGCATCGGGGACCAACGATGAAGAAAATATTCTTGATAGGCATTGTCTCGACAATCGCGCTTTCACCCGCCGCTTACGCAGCCCAGCCTGCACAAGCTGGTGCCGCAATATCGGCATCGGGCAACACATCCAATTTTGAGCGCGGTGAAAAGCGCAAGGGCGAATGGGTGCGCGGACAAGGCGCGGTCAATCGCGACGATAGCGCCGGACGCGACGAGCAGCGTTCACAACGCGTTGAACGCTCACCACAGGACGGACAGCGCTACGAGCGTCGCGAAGACCGGCGTGAGGAGCGGCGTGACGACCGGCGCGGAAACTGGAATCATTCGCAGCAACAGCAGCCGCAAGGCCAGCAATGGAACCGTGGCGAAGAGGGCCGTCGGGGCGATGACAACCGCCAACGCAACCGTGACGATGACAGCCGCCGTTGGAGCGGTCGGGATGACGACAACCGCAACGATGGCCGCTGGGATAGACGCCGCGACTACGACAATAGCCGGGATGACCGCCGCGATGACAGCCGCCGCTGGGAAGGCCGTCGTGATGACGATCGCCGTTCAAGCGACAGCCGCCGGTATGACCGACGCGACAATGACCGCTGGGACCGCAGCTGGCGGAGCGATCGGCGCTATGATTGGCGCGAGCACCGCGAACGCTATCGCAGCTATTACCGGCCCGGCCGCTATTATGCGCCCAACCGTTACGACCGGTATCGCCGCTTCAGCATCGGTATCTATCTAGGCTCGCCCTTTTACTCGAACCGTTACTGGATTGCAGACCCTTGGTATTACCGCCTGCCACCTGCGCACGGCCCCTATCGCTGGGTACGCTATTATGACGACGTGCTGCTGATCGATGTCCGCAACGGCTATGTCGTCGACGTAATTCACGACTTCTTCTGGTAATCCTGATCCCTCCAGAAGTTGAAGAGCCCGGGGTGCCTTCCGCCCCGGGCTCTTTTCGTTTGCGCCGCGCCAGCTTTACAACCCCTCGAAATCCAACTGCTTTGCATGTTATGAGGCAGGCGACTCATCCCCGCATGGAGCGCAAGCGTGTCCGCTGACCTTGAAGAACCGACCAAGTTCGATCCGAATAACGATCCGGCCAAGCTCGCCAAGATCGGCGCATTTGTGACCCGCAAACTTGAGAACAACCCGCTGGTCCAGCGAATCGAAGTGCCGGACCTGCAGGTCTATGTGTATCAGGGCTTTCTTGGGAAACGCGATTGCGGGATATTGATTTCAAAGATTGACGCCGATGCCGTGCCGTCAACCTTATACAAGGGCACCGAACAAGCTGGTTTTCGCACCAGTTACAGCTGTCACCTTAACCGCTGGGATCCTGACATTACCCGTGTCGAGGCCCGAATGAGCGATACGCTCGGCATCGACAATAATTGGGCTGAAACGATGCAAGGGCAGCGCTATCAGGTCGGACAGGAATTCAAGGCGCACCATGATTTCTTCCATCCCGGCCAAAGCTATTGGAACCATGAAGGCCCGCGCGGCGGACAGCGGAGCTGGACGGCGATGATTTTCCTCAACGAGCCCGAAGAGGGCGGCGCGACTGAATTCCCCCATATCGGCATCGGTGTCCGTCCGCAGTCAGGCACGATGCTGATGTGGAATAACATGAAGCCGGATGGGACGTTGAACTACAAATCGCTGCACACCGGCACACCGGTGAAAAAGGGCGTCAAGCATATCATCACCAAATGGTATCGGCAGAACAACTGGCTGGAACTCAATACCGCCACGGCATGAATGGAACCGAAATCCTGGAAATCAGGATTTGGAAGCGAGCACACCCGTAACCGTATTTTTCAGCGAGATGTTCGCCGCATTTTGCTTTTTGGGCACTTCCGTTTTGGGCTTGCGGACTTCACGGTTAGATCTTTTCTGACTTTTAGCCATTATACTCTCCTATAATTACATGGACTCAACGTGGCACTTCCATGTGCCGTGCATTGCATGCTGTCAAAGCACAGTGAGGTCGTACCCGTCTCGGGACGCCAAGCGAAAATTCGACCGGAAAGAGACGCCTTCGGCTCGGGTGATTACGGCCAAGGGTGCATCTGATATGGGTACGATGGGTCGGAATATAAGGGCGGGCGCATCATTATCCGTTCATGCGCGGCTAACGTCGTCTGTCGAAACAGGCTTGTCGTCCGCCGAATTGACATCAAGGAAAATGGGTCATCGTCGTCGCGACCAATGTCGCCGCTGAAAAATTGGAGTAAAGTTTGATGAAATCCCTTCGCTTGGCCCTGCTTGCGGGCTGCGCTTTTGCTGCTGCAGTAACAACCAGCACCTCGGCATTTGCTTCCACTACCGACAGCGCCGCCGTCGCGCCAAAGGCCGACGAAGCGCAAAAATTGGCAGCTCTGTTTGCCGAAGACGATGAAGCCACGCTAAAGCGCAACCCGCTGAACGCGCTGTTCCGTGGCGACATGCGCTATGCCGACCGTTTGGGTGACTATATCAGCGACGCCTATTTTGATGCCGAACGCAAGGCAGCCGAAGCCAATCTGGCCAAGCTGGAGAGCATCGACCGCGCCAAGCTCGACCCCACCAGCCAGATCGCCTATGATGTCTACAAGCAGAACCAGCTTGACGCCCTTAAAGGTCTCTCGAAAGAAATCATGGATCTGACCGTGGTCCGCCCGGTCAACCATTTTGCAGGCTTCCACACTTTCTACCCGACCTTCGCAAGCGGACAGGGTGCGGCACCTTTCAAGACCGTCGCCGACTATGAGAACAACCTGAAGCGCCATAAGGAGTTCATCACCTTGATGGATGCCTCAATCGGACGTTTCCGTGAAGGCATGGCGTCGGGCGTGTTCGAAACCAAGCTGACGATCACCAATGTCATCGATCAGTTGAACACCCAGTTGGCGCAGAAAACCGAGGAATCGCCCTATTACGGCCCGGTCACCAAATTCCCGGCGGATTTCAGCGAGGCGGACAAAGCGCGGCTCACCGTGGCTTACAAAGAAATGGTCGAAAAGGGCCTTTATCCGGCCAACCAGCGGCTGCGCGATTTCCTTCGCGATGAATATCTGCCGCTGGCACGTGAGGGCGTTGGCCTTTCTTATATGAAGGGCGGCGACAAGCTGTACCAATATATGGTCGAGCAGACGACCACCCTTCCCTTGAAGGCTGCCGATATCCACCAGCTTGGCCTGTCCGAAGTGGATCGCATCAAAAAGGGGATGGAGGAGATCAAGACCGAGGTCGGTTTCAAGGGAAGCCTACAGGATTTCTTCGAACATCTGCGTACCGACCCGAAGTTCAAGAAGGAAAGCCGCGAGGCGCTGACCCAAGGCTATTATGACATCGGCAAGCAGGTCGATGCCGTCATCTCAAGCCAGTTCAAATATCTCCCCAAGGCGCCGCTTGAAATCAAACCCTATGAAGAGTTTCGTGAGAAATATGAGGCTGGCGGTAGCTATCAGCAAGGTACACCCGACGGCTCACGCCCCGGCACCTTCTATTTCAACGCTTATGACCTGCCCAGTCGTACAACTTCAGGCATGACCACGCTCTATCTGCACGAAGGCGCACCGGGGCACCATTTCCAGATCAGTATCGCGCAGGAGAACGAAAAACTTCCCGCCTTCATGCGCTTTGGCGGCAACACCGCCTATGTCGAGGGCTGGGCGCTGTACGCCGAAACGCTGGGCTATGACATGGGGCTGTTCAAGGACCCCTATCAGCGCTTTGGTACGCTGTCCGATGAAATGCTGCGCGCAATGCGGTTGGTCGTCGATACGGGCCTGCACAGCAAGGGTTGGACCCGTGACCAGTCGATCGAATATATGCTCGCCAACAGCGATATGGGCCGCACCGATGCCACAGCCGAAGTCGAACGCTATATCGCCATCCCCAGTCAGGCGCTGGCCTATAAGATTGGCGCGCTGACGATTCAAAAGCTGAAAGCGAAAGCACAGAAGGAACTGGGCGCGAAATTTGACGTGCGTGAATTCCACAATCAGGTGCTGAACACCGGTGCGCTGCCGCTGGCAGTGCTTGAGAAGAAGATCGACGGCTGGATCGCCTCGCAGAAGTAACGCGTTCAGCACCCGTTAAACGCCATATGGGCAGCTTTCCCCGATAGGAGGAAGCTGCCCATGCGCATTTTACCACTCGCCCTGGCCCTGCTACCCACACCACTGGCTGCGCAGGATGTTGGCAGCCCGCTGATTGATTATGCCGGATTCCGTGCACTGACCTCCGAAGTGCAACCGGTGCGGTCGGAGCGACTGATCTCGCTGTCTGAGTTCAAGGCACGCGCGACCAAAAACGATGTGCTGATCCTTGACGCCCGGTCGGCTCAGGCCTTTGCCGAAGGGCATATTGCCGGCGCGATCAACCTGCCGCTGCCTGATTTCACCGCCGAAAGCCTTGCTCACGTCATTGGCGCAAATCCCGACCGCGAAATCCTGATCTACTGCAACAACAATTTCACCAACAACCGCCGCCCGGTGGTGACCAAGGCGCTGCCGCTCGCGCTCAACATCCAGACCTTCATCAACCTTTATGGCTATGGCTATAAAAATGTCTGGGAACTGGGAGAGGCGGTGGACATGGATGACCCGCGCGTTGGCTGGGTAAGCGCCGCGACGTAGCGGATTTGGCAGCCGGTCGAGTCGGGTGTATATTGCGCCCATGCCTGCCGTCAAAGCCGCCAATCCCCGCACGATCTTTGCCCCGGAAGACTGGAGCGCGATAACGCGTGTTTCTCCGTGGTTGGGAATCTTCCAGATCATTCATGCATGGACGGTCGTCGCCTTCGCAGCCTTTGGTGCGGCTTGGGCGTGGGAGCAGAGCTGGCTGGCGGGTCTGGTAGCGACTCCAATCGCGCTGGCCATATTGGGCGGTCGGCAATTGGGGCTTTCGATATTGATGCACGATGGAGCGCACGGGTTGCTGCACCCGAGCCGGCAAGTGAACAACTGGCTCGGCCAATGGCCAAGCGGCGCGGCGACGGGCAGCGACCTCCACGCCTATCGCGCCTATCATTTGACCCACCACAAATTCACCCAGCAACCCGAAGATCCCGACCTGTCGCTTTCCAAACCCTTCCCGACCACGCGCGCCAGTCTGTGGCGCAAGGCGGTGCGAGATCTGACCGGACAGACCTTTTTCAAACAGCGGAGCCACCAGTTTGCGGCGGCCTTGCGGGGGTTACAGGCGATCCTGCGCGGCGAGGCGGGTAATGCTGAGGACAAGCGCGACACCAGTGCAGGCCGTGCGCTGAACCTGCAAAGCCGCAGCGGCATCGATGCACCCGTGGCCAATATCGAAGGCGCAAAGACCACCGCGCGCACCGTGGGCCGCTTCCTCTTCGTGCAGCTCATCCTGCTTGCGGTTTCGCTGACCTTTTGGGGCTGGCTGCCCTTTCTGCTCTGGCTCGTGGCGCTGGCGACGACATTCCAGCTGTTCCTGCGCATTCGCAACATAGCCGAACATGCTTGCACCACGACAGGTAGCGACGATCCCTTCAGCCATGCCCGCACCACTTATGCAGGCTTTTTCGAGCGCGCGACCGTCGCGCCCTATTGGGTCAACTACCACAGCGAGCATCACCTCTTCATGGGCGTGCCCTGCTACAGCCTGCCGCGCGCGCATGCCTTGCTCGGCAAGGAGGGCTATCATGCGAAAATGACGATCGAGCCGAATTATATGTCGGTATTGCGGCGGGTTACAGCCAGCCCAGCTTCTTGAAGCGATAAAAGAGCGATCCGCAGATCAGCGCCATCGCACCGACCACAATGAAGTAACCGTAACGGCTTTCAAGCTCCGGCATGAATTTGAAATTCATCCCGTAAATGCCCGCAATCGCGGTCGGTACCGCCAAAATGGCAGCCCAGGCCGCTAGCTGCCGGGTAATCACACCCTGCCGTTGCTGCTCCAGCAGTCCGCTGGTTTCGATCACGCTGGTCAGCGTATCGCGCAAGCCCGCCACGCGGTAGTTCACCCGACGGACATGATCGGCAAGATCGCGGAAATAAGGGTCAATCTCGTTGTCCAGCTGCGGCAGGTCGATATTGACGAAGCGGTTGGCCAGATCTTCCATCGGCCCCAATATCCGCTGCAGCCGGAACAGGTCGCGCCGCAATGTAAACAGGCGCGATGTCTGGGCGCGATCGAGGAAGGTGACGAGCGCCTGATCTTCCATTGCTAACACCTGCTCTTCGACCAGATCGATAACATCGAAATAGCCATCGACGATGAAATCCAGGATCGCATGGAGCACATAGTCCGGCCCGTGCTTTAGCAGCCAGGGCGTCGCTTCCAACTGCTGCCGGATCGGGGCGTGCCCGCGCATCGAACCGTGGCGGACCGTGATGATGAACTGCCGCCCCAGAAAGATCGCGGTGTTACCATAGGCGATCCGTGCATTGTCAGCCGGACCTTCCAAATGCACCGTGCGCGCGACCACAAACAGCGTTTCGCCATAATTTTCCATCTTGGGCAGATGGCGTGGATCGAGCGCATCCTCGACCGCCAGTTCGTGCAGGCCGAAATGCTCCTGAATCGTCTTGATCGTAGCCGCATCGGGTTCGTGCAGCCCGATCCAGATGAAATCCTCTTTCTTTTCCAGCGTCGGGATGGGTTTGGCCAGATCGACGTCGGTCAGCAGCCGCCCATCACGATAGATGCGGGCGGCGACCACAGTCATGCAAGCGCCTCGGCGATCAGCTTGCGGGTGTTGGCAATGCCATAAAGCGCGATGAAGCTGCCCATGCGCGGGCCTGCGCTCGAACCCAGAAGCGTCTCGTACAGCGCCTTGAACCAGTCGCGCAGATTTTCAAAACCACCGGTCTTGCCGATTTCATAGACGATATTCTGGATATCCTCAGCCGGGGCATCGGCCGGGAGCGGCGCGAGTTCAGCATCGAGCCTCTTGAGCGCTTCGATCTCAATCCCCTCGGCCTTGCGCCTTTGCAGCGTCGGCGCGACATGATCGCGGTTGTAGGCGAGCGCGAGATTGATGAGGTTCGCGAGCTCCGGATGCGTCGCAGCGGTCGCATCGGGCACATAATTGCCGAGATAGCCCCAGACCTGCGGCGCGGTCGCATGCGGCCCCATCACACCGGCGAGATTGAGCAGCAGCCCGAAGGTCACCGGCGGAACATCCGCAGGAACCTTACCGTTGTGAATATGGTGCACGGGATTGCCGAGCTTCTTCTCGATTTCCTGCCCCGCATAGGTGCCACGGAACTGGAAATATTCATCGACCGCACGCGGGATCACGCCAAGGTGAAGCTGCTTCGCGCTTTTGGGTTCGCGATACGCATAGAAGGCAAGGCTTTCCTCGGTGCCGTACGACAACCAATCCTCAAGGCTCAGACCATTGCCCTTCGACTTCGAAATCTTCTCGCCCTTTTCGTCGAGGAACATTTCGTAGATCAGCCCGTCGGGCTTCCGCCCGCCCAGAACCTGCGCAATCTTGCCCGACTGGATGCCACTGTCGGTCAGGTCTTTGCCGTACATTTCATAGTCGACTCCCAGTGCCACCCAGCGCATGGCCCAATCGACCTTCCACTGCAGCTTTGCCTGCCCGCCGAGGATCGACTGGGTGATCGTCTCACCGTCATCCTCGAACGAAACCAACCCTGCCTCGGCATCGACCACCGTTACCGGAACCTGCAGCACCATACCCGACTTGGGGCTGACCGGTAGCACCGGCGAATAAGTGGCAGCCCGTTCGGCGCGCAATGTCGGCAACATGATTTCCATGATCGCCTGATAATTGCGCAACACGCCCTTCAGCGCTTCGTCAAACTGGCCGCCCTCATACATTGTCGTAGAAGAGACGAATTCATATTCGAAACCGAAACGGTCGAGGAATTCACGCAGCATCGCATTGTTGTGATGCGCAAAACTCTCATATTTCTCGAACGGGTCGGGGATGCGCGTCAGCGGCTTGCCCAGATGTTCGGTGAGCATCGCCTGATTGGGCACATTGTCCGGCACCTTGCGCAAGCCATCCATATCGTCGGAAAAAGCCACCAGCCGTGTTGGCATGTCGGCCATTTCTTCCAGTGCGCGGCGGACCATCGTTGTCCGCAGCACTTCGTTGAAAGTGCCGATATGCGGCAGGCCCGACGGGCCATAGCCGGTTTCGAACAGCACAGGCGCGCCGCCCGGCTTACCCTGCGGAAAACGTTTGAGCACGCGCCGTGCCTCTTCATAGGGCCATGCCTTGCTCGCCAAGGCTGCCGTGCGAAGGGCGGGATCGACGCTCATTTCAACGTTTCCTTTTCGTTCCAAACTTGCCATGAATGGCGGATATGGCCCCTCCCCTAGCCTTTCCTGCGCTGCATGCAAGCCATGCCGGTATCTGGATTGCTTCGTCAAATGGCGAAACGCGGCGGGTGGGTAAGGCAGAGGCGGTGGCGCGGGCGGCTGAAACGCCGATGATCCTGCTCAACGCGCCGCTGGTGGCGCAGCGGCTGGGCTATGCCGAATTGTCGGGGCTCGATCTGCTCGAACTGTTCGCCTTTGTGCATCCAGCGCGCTTTGTTGTGCCTACGGCCAAAGGGCTTTCCGAACTGCTGGGGCTCGGCGAACCTGCAGGTGACGAAGCGATTGCCGGCTTGCTCCTAACCGCCACCCAAAAGCTTCTCGCCACCCTCACCGACCCCGCATGGCCGGAACGCGAAGGTGCATGGGACGCAGCGCAGGCCTTGGCGCGTTTGCGCTGGCCATGGGCGCGGGTGGTTGCCGACCAGCTGCCCAAACCCGAACAAAAAGAGCGCTGGCTGTTTTCAAAACTGCCCGAATGGGAGGAAGCACCGCTCCGCACGCCGCCGCGATCAGTGGTGCTCGATAGAGCAGCGGTCGAAACCCAACTCGCCCGATTGACCGGCAGCGGTGCCGAAATCCGCGAAGGCCAGCGCGCCTTTGCCGCCAGCGCTGCCCATATTTTCGATCCGCGGGCGCGCAAAGGTGAACCTAATATGCTGCTGGCAGAGGCCGGCACGGGCATCGGCAAGACACTGGGCTATCTCGCTCCCGCATCGCTATGGGCACAAGAGGCTGACGGCGCGGTCTGGATATCGACATATACCAAGGCCTTGCAGCGGCAGCTGGTGAGTGAGGCACGACGGGTCTATCCCGACGCGCAGCAGTTCAAAGAAAAGGTCGTCGTCCGCAAGGGCCGTGAAAATTATCTGTGCCTGTTGAACCTTGAGGATGCACTGCAAGGCGGTTTTGCGGGGCGAGCTGCCATACTCGCGCATCTGGTGGCGCGTTGGGCGGCGTATACCGCCGACGGTGACATGATTGGGGGCGATCTGCCCGGATGGCTGCCGACCCTGTTCCGTCGCAACGGTTCGACCGCGCTGACCGACCGGCGCGGAGAGTGCATCTATGCAGGTTGCCCGCACTACCGCAAATGCTTCATCGAATGCGCCAGCCGCGCTTCGGCGCAGGCCGATATCGTTATCGCCAACCATGCTTTGATGATGGTCAACGCAGCGCGCGGGCGCGAGGAGGCGAACCGACCCACACGTATCATCTTCGATGAAGGCCATCATCTGTTCGACGCTGCCGATTCGACCTTTGCCGCCGCGCTGACGGGCGCGGAAATGATCGAAATCCGCCGCTGGATCATCGGCCCCGAGGGCAAGGCGCGCGGCAGGCGGCGCGGGCTTTCGGCGCGGCTCGCCGATGTCGCCAGCTATGACGAAGAAGGCGGACTTGCCATCGAAGCAGCGCGCGAGGCGGCAGAAGCACTGCCCGGCGATGGCTGGTTGGGCCGCGTCAACGAAGGCGTGCCATCGGGGCCTGCCGAACGGCTGCTCGCCGCTGTGCGCACCACGGTCTATGCGCGCGACGAAGGGCAGGCCGAAAGCGGCTATGGCCTCGAAACCGAATACGCCAATCTGGATGCGCATCTCATTGAGGCGATTGCCGATTTGATGAAGACGCTCGAAGCACTCGTCAAACCTCTGATGGTGCTGGGGCAGCGGCTGGAGGCGATCGTCGAGGATGCGCCCGACTGGCTCGATGCGGCCGCCCGCGCGCGCATCGAAGGCGCGATGGCGAGCCTGGGCTGGCGCGTCGACACGTTGCGTGGCTGGATAGCCCTTCTCGGGCGCGGCGGCGGCCCCGCCGATCCCGATTTTGTCGATTGGCTGGCGGTCGATCGCGGCGAGGGCCGCGAATATGATATCGGCATCCACCGCCACTGGCTCGACCCGACACGACCCGTATCGAGCGTCGTCCTCAAACCTGCGCACGGCATCCTCACCACGTCCGCAACGTTGCGGAGCGGCGGGGACTGGGGCACCGCCGAGGCCCGCACTGGGGCCGCGCATCTCGAACATAAAGTCGAACATTTCTCTGCCCCCAGCCCGTTTGACTATGCAAGCCAGGCCGAAGTGTTGGTGGTCACCGACATTGCGCGCGGCGATATGCCTGCACTCGCCGGGGCCTATTCGGCGCTGATTTCGGCATCACAGGGCGGCGCGCTGGGGCTGTTCACCGCGATCAAGCGGCTGCGCAGCGTCCATGCCCGCATTGCCGACCGGCTGGCGCGCGACGGACTGCCGCTCTACGCCCAGCATGTCGACCCGATGGATACTGGCACGCTGGTCGACATCTTCCGCGACGATCCGCACGCCTCTTTACTCGGCACCGATGCACTGCGCGACGGGATGGATGTTCCCGGCCATTCGCTGCGCCTTGTCATCATGGAACAGGTGCCCTGGCCGCGCCCCGACATCCTGCACAAGGCGCGGCGGCTGATGGGTGGTGGCACCGAATATGACGACCGCATCATCCGCGCTCGACTGGCGCAGGCCTTTGGCCGCCTGATCCGTAAAGCAGATGACAAGGGCCATTTCGTGCTGCTTTCTTCCGCCACACCCTCACGGTTGCTAACCGCCTTTCCTGCCGGAACGCCCATCCACCGCGTAACGCTCGACGAGGCGGTGCGGCGGATCAAATCCGGTCTTTCACCTGCAACAAATTTCGGGCAGGGGAGCGCGCAAGAGATTGAGGACGAGGATATCCCCTTTTGACGAAGACGCTTTACCTGCTGCGCCATGCCAAGTCGGGATGGGACGATCCGGTCGCGCGCGATTTTGACCGACCGCTGAACAAACGCGGTGAAAAGGCCGCGCGCACCATCGGCCAGTGGATGGCTTCCAACGGTGTGACCTTCGAACATGTCATCGCCAGCCCCGCCGTGCGCGTGATCGAAACGTTGGATGGTGTCTGGGCGGGCTATGGCCGCAAGATGGAGCCGACCTGGGAAAGGCGCATCTATCTGGCGTCAAGCGCTACCGTGCTTGATGTGCTGCGTGAGGTCGACGACGCGCATGATATTATAATGGTGGTTGGCCACTGCCCTGCAGTTGAAGATTTGGTATTCGATCTAGTACCCGACGACGGCAGTTCGCCTTTGCGCGATGAGGTCGAGATCAAATATCCGACAGCCGCACTTGCACAGCTCGAAATCCCGATCGACCATTGGGCCGACATTGGAAAGCCCGTCGCGCACCTCAAACGCTTCGTCCGCCCGCGCGATCTGGACTCCAGCCTCGGGCCCGACGCCGAATGACGCCGATCGTCTGGCGCAGCGCACAGCCGGGGGATGAGGAGTCGCTGTCGCTGTTGGGACAGGCAACCTTCCTTGCAACCTTTGCTTTCGACCATCCCGGCCCGGCGCTGATCCGCTTCCTCAAGGAATTGCACAGCCCCGAATTCTATGCCGCCAAACTGGCCGATCCCGATGTCGACATCATCATCGGCGAAACCCCATTGGGTGCACCGGTGGCCTATGCCATGCTCTGCCCGCCCGAACATTCCGATTTCCAGCGGGACGGGGATTGGGAACTGAAGCGAATCTATCTTCTCGGGCCGTGGCAAGGTGGCGGAAACGGGGCAGCATTGCTGCAGCACGCCATAGATATCGCGCACAAAAGACAGGCACGCCGGTTGCTGCTCGCCGTATATGAAAATAATGATCGCGCGATCGGCTTCTATCGAAAGCACGGTTTTGCGAAGATTGGCGACACCATTTTCATGGTTGATGATGTCGAATTCAGCGACATGCTGCTTGCCCGTGATATGACCATGTAAAATCATAGTTGCACATTTATTGTGCAGTTGCGAAAAGCACTTGTGCACTGCCTAAATTTTTGACAGCTTCGTGACTCATGGAGCAGCCCAAACCGGCTTTTGACGAAATGCTGCGCCCCGACGGTGGCGCCCGCAGCGCCTATTCGGATTATGCCGCATGGTTTGAAGGGCAGCAGCTGGCCGCGCTACGCAAGAAAGCCGAAGAGGCCGACGCCGTATTCCGCCGCACCGGCATCACCTTCAACGTCTATGGCGCAAACGAGGCCGAAGAGCGCCTGATCCCCTTTGACATCGTGCCGAGGATTGTCGGCGCAAAGGAATGGAGCAAATTGTCGCGCGGCATCGAACAGCGAGTGCGTGCCATCAATGCCTTCCTCCACGACATCTATCACCGGCAGGAAATCATCCGTGCCGGCCGCGTTCCTGAAGAACTAATCGCAAAAAACAGCGCCTTCCTGCCCGCGATGATCGGCTTCACTCCGCCGGGCCGCGTCTACACCCATATCGTTGGCATCGATCTTGTGCGCACCGGCGATGACGAATTTTACGTGCTGGAGGATAATGCCCGCACGCCGTCGGGTGTGTCCTATATGCTCGAAAATCGCGAAACGATGATGAACATGTTTCCCGAACTGTTCAGCGCGATCCGCGTGCGCGAGGTAGGCAGCTATCCCAAAAACCTACGCCGCTCGCTGGAGGCCTGCGCCCCCAAAGGCTGCGATGGGCGGCCTGTGGTAGCGGTGCTGACGCCGGGGATCTACAACAGCGCTTATTTCGAGCATGCCTTCCTGGCCGACCAGATGGGGGCAGAACTGGTCGAGGGGCATGACCTGAGGATCGTCGACGGCCGCGTCGCCATGCGTACCACGCAGGGCTACAAGCCGATCGACGTCCTCTATCGCCGCGTCGATGATGATTTTCTCGATCCCATGACGTTCCGCCCGGAATCGCAACTGGGCGTGCCCGGCATCATGGACCTCTACCGCGCAGGCAAGATCACGATTGCCAACGCACCAGGCACCGGCATCGCTGACGATAAGGCCATCTACAGCTATATGCCCGAGATTGTCGAATTCTATACCGGCGAAAAGCCGTTGCTCGCCAATGTACCGACCTGGCGCTGTGCGGAACCCGATGCGCTCAAATATGTGCTCGCCAATCTGAAGGAACTGGTGGTCAAGGAAGTCCATGGCTCCGGTGGCTATGGCATGCTTGTGGGGCCAGCGGCGAGCAAGGCGGAGCTGGAAGCCTTCTCCAAAAAGCTGAAGGCACGCCCCGGAAACTATATCGCGCAGCCGACGCTTGCACTGTCGACCGTGCCGGTGCTGACGAAGGCCGGGCTCGCCCCCCGCCATGTCGACCTGCGACCCTTTGTCCTGGTTTCGCCCAATGGAATCGAGATCACCCCCGGTGGACTGACGCGGGTTGCGCTCAAAAAAGGTTCACTCGTCGTCAATTCGAGCCAGGGCGGCGGCACCAAGGACAGCTGGGTGCTGGAGGACTAGATGCTCGGCAGAACCGCAGGCGGCATATTCTGGATGTTCCGATACCTGGAGCGGTGCGAAAATATGGCGCGCCTGCTCGAGGCCGGACACCGCATGGCGCTGACACGGAATACGGGCTCGGATGAGGAGTGGCGGTCGGTCGTCACCACTGCCGGACTGCAATCGGGCTATGAAAGCCGATATGATGATTATGCGGCAGCGCATGTCGTCAATTATCTATTACGCGACAAAGCTAACCCGACCTCAGTGCTCGCGATGCTCGAAACCGCGCGGCACAATGCACGGATGACGCGCACGGCGCTAACCCGCGAAGTGTGGGAGGCGACCAACATCTTCTGGATGCGGATGAAGGAGGCGTTAGCCCGACCTGCCCGGGAAACAGACCTGCCCGGCCTGATCGCAATGATCCGTCAGCAATCGGCTCAGGTGCGCGGTGCACTGCATGGCTCGATGCTGCGAATCGACGTCTATAATTTCGCGCGCCTCGGTACTTTCCTTGAACGCGCCGACAACACGGCACGCATCCTCGACGTCAAATATTATGTGCTGCTACCCTCGCTCTCCTTTGTCGGCTCCTCGCTCGATAATGTTCAGTGGGAGACGATCCTGCGCTCGGTCTCTGCCGAGCACGCCTTCCGCTGGCTCAATGCCGGGGATACGCGACCCGTCGGCGTGGCGGAGTTCCTGATCCTCGACGAACGTTTCCCGCGCTCGCTCGCCTTCTGTTACCAGAAACTGCACGGCAATCTCTGCTATCTGGAAAAAGATTATGGCAGCCGCATGCCGTCGCACGATCTGGCTGATGAAATCCACAACGGCCTGCAAACACGCCCGATCGAAGCGATATTCGAGAGCGGGCTGCATGAATTCTTGACCGACTTCATGACCTGCAATGCGCAGCTGGCAGGCCAGATCGAGCGCGATTACAGGTTCTATGGATGATGCAATGCTGCTGAAAATCCATCATCTGACCCATTACCGTTTCGAGCACCCAGTACCCTATGGGCTGCAGCGGTTGCGGCTGATCCCCAAGGAAAATGCTGCGCAAAAAATCCTGCATTGGAAAACCGAGATCGAAGGCGGCAAGGTGGAAGCCGACTATATCGACTATCACAATAACCACATTCTGCTTGTGAGTATCAACGAAGGTGCGGGTGAAATCATCGTCCGCTGCGATGGCGAGGTTGAAACCAACGACACGGCCGGGATCATGGGGCGGCATGGCGGACATGTACCGCTCTGGTATTTCCTGCGACCAACCCCGTTGACCGAGCCGACGCGCGAGATACAGGCGCTTGCCCGGTCAGCGGTGGCCGAGGGCGATGACCTTTTGGCGACATTGCATGCGCTTTCGACCAAGGTTCTGGCAGCGGTGCGCTATGATATCGGCCACACCGATTCCGCAACTACAGCAGACGCCGCGCTTGCTGCCGGACATGGCGTCTGCCAGGACCATGCGCATGTCTTTATCGCGGCGGCGCGCAGTCTGGGCATCCCCGCCCGCTATATCAGCGGCTATCTAATGCTATCCGACCGCGTCGAGCAGGAAGCAAGTCATGCTTGGGCGGAAGCCCATGTCGAAGGATTGGGCTGGGTCGGCTTTGATATCTCGAACGGGATTAGCCCCGATTTGCGTTATGTCCGCGTTGCTACCGGTGCCGATTATGCCGAGGCCGCGCCGATTTCGGGCATTTCCTATGGCGGCGGTGAGCAGAGCATGGTTGTCAGCCTCGCCGTTGAACAGTAACGCGTGGGCAAAAGGGATACAGGGGCAAGACTAGAGTGACCTATTGCGTTGGGATGAAGCTGGATTCGGGGCTGGTGTTCATGTCGGACACGCGCACCAATTCGGGCGTCGACAATATCTCGACCTTCCGCAAGATGCACAGCTTCGAAAAACCGGGTGAACGCTACATCACGATCATGACCGCTGGCAATCTGGCCACCACGCAGTCAGTTATCAGCATGCTCGCCGAGCGCACCAAGGCCCCCGAGGAGCGTAATCCTTCTATCCTGGCGGCCGCTTCCATGTTTCAGGTCGCGCAGATCATCGGCGATTTGCTGCGTGAAACCATCCGCACCCGCGAACAGACCGGGCTCAATGCCGAAACGACCTTCAATGCCACGCTGATCGTCGGCGGCCAGATCAAGGGCATGGAACCCCGGCTGTTCATGATCTACCCCGAAGGCAATTTCATCGAGGCGTCGGAAGACACCCCCTTTTTCCAGATTGGCGAAACCAAATATGGCCGCCCTATATTGGTGCGCGGTTTCCAGTCGGACATGAGCTTTGAAAGCGCGGTCAAGCTGTTGATGGTGTCGTTCGATTCAACGATGGCAGCGAACCTTTCGGTTGCCCTGCCCCTCGACATGCTGCTGCTGCCGCGCGACCGGTTTGAACCGCTGCAAAAACGCCGTATCGCCGAGGACGACCCCTATTACCGATCGGTGTCGGACAAATGGTCAGATGCGCTGCGCAGCGCTTTCCATTCGCTGCCTGATTATACGATCGAATAGTTCAGGCAGCAGCCAAAGCTTTTGCCAACCGATCTCGGATTGCGCGCAATTCCGGAACCAATGTTGACGCAGCAGGTCTGGCAAAAAGATCCCCCACAGGAGCCGGTGCTGGCGCGGTTATGGGCGATGGTGCTGCGATGGCGACGTTTTCGGCCGAGCCGCCCTTTGCCAGATAGGCCCGGGCACCCCGAATCGTATATCCCTGTTTCGACAGAAGATCCTGTATCTGGTCGAGAAGCGCCACGTCCGAAGGCCGGTAAAGCCTCCGTCCACCCGCACGTTTCAGCGGCTTGAGCATCGGGAATTGTTCTTCCCAATAGCGCAAGATGTGCGTTTTCACGCCCAGCCGGTCAGCCATTTCACCAATGGTCAGAAACGCTTCGGGTGCCTTGTCCATCGCAGTTTATTTGACCTTGTGGCGCAGGCCCTGGCTCGCACGGAAGGTCAGCACGCGGCGCGGCGTGATGGGCACTTCGACGCCGGTTTTCGGATTGCGTCCGATGCGTTGCGCCTTGTCGCGCAGCACGAAAGTGCCAAAGCCGGAAATCTTCACATTCTCGCCCGCAACCAGCGCGTCGATGACATGTTCCAGGATCGATTCGATCATGGCGGAGGCATCCGCGCGCGAAAGACCAACATGGCGATTAATTGCTTCCGCAATATCCGCGCGCGTCAAAGTACCAGCATCTGCCATGGTTTCTCCTCCGTAATTCACGCGACCCCCGTGATTCCCTTGGAACATATAGCAATTTCAGAAGGATGTAAAATGGATGACGAATTTTTACCCGTCCGAAAACGGGTCACATGCGAACGACCGACGCGCCCCATGTAAATCCACCGCCCATGGCCTCCAAAACGACCACATCGCCAGCGTTGATACGGCCGTCGCGTACGGCAACGTCAAGCGCAAGCGGCACCGACGCGGCTGAGGTATTGGCATGTTCAGCCACGGTCAGAATCACGCGTTCGGCCGGCAGGCCAAGCTTTTTTACGGTCGCATCGATGATGCGCGCATTGGCCTGATGCGGCACCACCCAGTCAATGTCAGCAGGCACCAGTTCGGCCTGTTCAAGCACTTCGTGCATCACGCTGGCGAGATTGGTCACGGCATGGCGAAACACCTCACGACCCTGCATACGCAATTTGCCGACGGTGCCCGTCGTTGACGGCCCGCCATCGACATAGAGCAATTCATTATGCCGTCCGTCGGCATGGAGCTGCGTGGCGAGAACCCCGCGCTCGCCCACTTCACCCGAAAGAACGACAGCGCCTGCCCCGTCGCCAAACAACACGCAGGTGCCCCGATCTTCCCAATCGAGCAGCCGAGTCATGGTTTCCGCACCGATCACCAGCGCATTTTTGGCAGAGCCTGCGCGGATCATGCTTTCGGCAACAGAAAAGCCGTAGAGAAAGCCCGAACACACCGCCGCTACATCAAAGGCAACACCGCCATGATGACCCAATATATGCTGCACCTTGGTGGCTGCTGCAGGGAAAGTCTGGTCAGGGGTGCACGTAGCAACGATGATAAGGTCGATATCGGCCTCGGTCATCCCCGCCGCATTAAGCGCGTTTCGCGCCGCTTCGGCGCCAAGCGTGGCCGTGGTTTCATCGGGTCCGGCAATATGGCGAAATTTGATTCCCGTGCGCTCGGTTATCCACTCGTCCGAAGTATCCACTTGTGCGGCGAGCTCGGCATTTGAAACACGACGCTGAGGCAGTGCGGAACCCGTCCCTTTGATGACGGCGCGAAGCGCGGATCCGCTCATTCCTCAATAACTTCCTTGGCCGAAATCTGTTCCAGATCCTGCGCGATGCGCTTGGTGATGTCGTCCTCGACCAGCCGGGCTGCAACCTTCACAGCGTTGGCTACGCCTTCGATGCTCGCACTGCCATGGCTTTTGACGATCACGCCATTGAGGCCCAGGAAAACCGCACCGTTGTGATTATTCGGATCCAGATGATGTTTGAGCAACTCTGTCGCAGGGCGCGAAACCAGAAAGCCGAATTTCGAACGGATCGAGCTGGTAAAGGCCCGGCGCAAAAGATCGGTCACGAAGCGCGCTGCGCCCTCGATCGATTTCAGCGCGATATTGCCTGAAAAGCCATCGCAGACGACCACATCGCAATCGCCGCGGTTGATCTTGTCCGCCTCGATAAAGCCCTGAAACGCCATGTGCAGTTCGGGGCTGTCGCGTAGATGCTGGGCGGCGAAGCGCAGACTATCGGTGCCCTTCATTTCTTCGGTGCCAATATTGAGCAGGCGGACGCGCGGTTTTTCCCAATTATAGAGGATGCGCGAATAGGCAGCGCCCATCACCGCGAACTGCACGAGGTTGCGTGCGTCGCATTCGGTGTTGGCGCCCAAATCAAGCATCACGACGTCGGTGTCGGTAAGCGTTGGCAGCAAGGCGGCAAGCGCGGGCCGATCGATCCCCGGCATTGTCCGCAGCGCGACCTTCGCCATCGCCATCAAAGCACCGGTATTGCCCGCACTGACTGCAGCGGCAGCATCACCCGACTTTACCGCATTGATCGCCAGCCCCATCGAGCTGCCACGCGACTTGCGCAGTGCTTGGCTCGGCTTGTCATCGCCGGTGACGACTTCGGTAGTGTGGAGAATTTCGGAAGCGGCCCGCAGATTCGGGTGGTTTTCGAGCGCAGCCTTGATCTGCACCTCATCCCCAACCAGCAGGAATTTGAAGCTTTCATGCCGGTGGCGCGCCAATGCGGCGCCCGCGACCATCACGCGAACGCCTTCATCACCGCCCATCGCGTCAATAGCGATACGCGGTGAAGTGGTCACGATATCATCCCTCCGTGGAGAAGAGCGATTGTCCGGAAATTAGGCGACAGCGAGGATTTCGCGGCCGTTATAATGGCCACAAGCGTTGCACACATGGTGCGGACGCTTCAGTTCACCGCAGTTCGAGCATTCCTGAAAGGCTTCGACCTTCAGCGAATCATGGCTACGACGCATGCCGCGCTTGGACGGCGAAGTTTTTCTCTTGGGGACAGCCATCTCGGCACCTGTTCCATTTCAAAAAAATCTAATGTTTCTGCAGCTTTAAGGAAGAATGTCGGCGCTGGCAAGCAAAGCCAGAATCGGCACTCAAACACCCCGGTGCTGCGGATGAGCGGCGGCTATTAGCGATTTTTCTGCGCTTTGCAAGGTGCGACTTGGCTGTTAGCACCGCAATCGAACAACGGGAGGATATATAATGCTTGCACTACCTATCACGCTGACAATCGCCGCGGGTGCCGCGCTGGTCAATATCTGGCTGATGATCCGCTGCGGACAGGCGCGCACCAAGGGCGGCGTATCGATCGGCGACGGCGGCGACGAATTCCTGATCCGCCGCATGCGGGCCCACGCCAATTTCGTCGAAAGCGCGCCTTTCGTGCTGGTGTTAATTGCAGCGCTTGAAGCGACGCAGGGCAGCGCCAACTGGCTCTGGTATGTTGGTATCATCTACATCTTCGGCCGCCTCGCGCACGGCCTTGGCATGGACGGTGGGACTCTGGGCAAAGGCCGCATGGTCGGCACGCTTATCACCATGCTGACGTTGCTCGGTCTGGCAGGCTATGCGTTGTGGTGCGTGTATTCGAAGCTGGGGTGAGTACTCCGTCTCTCCCCTCTCGCGTGCGGGAGGGGATGCCCTTCAACTCAAAGCATAATCCGAGACATAAGCGTTGACCTTGCGTTCGTGGCCGAACTGGCTGGTAGGGCCGTGTCCCGGAATAAAAGTCACATCATCGCCCAGCGGCCATAGTTTCTGGGTGATCGAATCGATCAGTTTCTGGTGATTGCCGCGCGGGAAATCGGTGCGGCCGATTGATCCCTGAAACAGCACATCGCCGACAATCGCGAGACGGCTCGGCCCGTGGTAGAACACGACATGCCCCGGCGTGTGCCCCGGGCAGTGGATGACGTCGAGCGTCAGATTCCCGACGGTCACGGTATCGCCATCCTGCAGCCAGCGATCCGGCTCAAAGGTCTTGGCGTCCATCCCCCAGCGCTTGCCATCATCGTCAAGCTGCGCGATCCAGAAGCGGTCCTCCTCATGCGGGCCTTCGATTTTCAGGCCGAGTTCCTGCGCCAGCATGCCCGTCTGCCCGCAATGGTCGAGATGGCCGTGGGTCACGAGCAGTTTTTCCAGCTCGACACCGGTCTTCGCCACCGCATCCTTCAACTTGTGCAGATCGCCGCCCGGATCGACCAGCGCGCCCTTGTTGGTTTCGGTACACCAGAAAAGCGTGCAGTTCTGCTGCAGCGGGGTGACGGGGATGATGACCGCTTTTAGGGGCGGCTGCGTATTCATGCTAGATGTAACGTTCGACATGCAAACTATGTGGCGGCGTGCTGCGGCGAACGCAAGCCCTTCAAAGCCGCCGTCCCACCCAGACCACGCGGCCCACCACTTGCACCTCAACCGGATCACGATCAGGCCATGATGGATAAGCGGGATTATCCGACAGCACCGACAGCCGCCCGCCCGGGGCCCGCGCCAGTCGTTTGACCATCAGCACGCCGTCAATCCGGATAACGTGGATGCCGTCGCGCAGCGGCTTAAGCGCCGCGCCTTTATCGACCATGATGTCATCGCCATCACTCAGCACCGGCTGCATTGAATCGCCCTCGACCCGTATTAACGAGACATTTGCAGGCTCCACGCCGAGCTTGCGCAGCCACGCTTCGTCAAAGCCGACCTTTCCCGCGAGCGTCTCTCCCTCGGCCAGCGCCCCTGCCCCCGCCGATGCGCCAACCGCCAGCTTGGGGACCAGCTTTAATCCCCCGCGCTTCGCACCTTCCTCTTCCGGTGCACCCAATAGCTGCGGCGCGACGCCATAATAGCGCGCGAGGATGTTGCGTTCCCGCTCGGGCAGATGCTTGGGTGAGCCGCGCTTGATATACTGCTGGATATAGGCGGGGTTGCGCCCGATGAGGCGCGACAGCGACGAATAATCGTCACCATGCGCCTGTACCAGCCGATCAAGTTCGGCACGCGGATCGCTGTTTACCATCATTCTTCCTTAGCAATAGGATTTTTCCTAGACAAGTAGGATTTTTCCTACCAGCAATGTTCCTGTCACGTTCTCATCGATTCGTCGGTGGGAACAGCCGGAAAAGGGTGGTGCCTGATGGAAAGGAACGCAAATGCACATCAATCGGAAAATCGAACGATTCCTTCGGCTGCACGATATGGCACCGACGACATTCGGTCGAAGGGTCGCCCGCGACCCGCGGCTGGTATTGGACATGCGCAATGGCCGTTGTCTGCGCGCGGCCATGGTAACGCGCGCGGAGGCGTTCATGGCCGCCTATGTACGGCATCTGGATCTGTTGCAGATGAAGGAAGCGGCATGAATGGTTCGGTTACCCCATGCAATCTGGGCAAGGCATTAATCGCGCTGCTACCCGAAGCAGAGATGTTGAGCCGAAAAACCCAGGCATGGCACAGTGCGACCTTTTCCGGCGAACGCGTCGTGCTGACAATGAAACTTTCGGGCGCAAATTGCCGGTCGCGCGCGGCGGCCTTCGCCACGGCATTGCCCGACACGGAATTCGCCTTACGCCGTCAGCTTGTCGCGGACATTGCTGTGTGTAAAACTGTGATCGAAGACCAAAGCATTTTACTAACGATCGAAGCCTTGTTGCTCGACGATTGAGCCTTATCGGGTGCGGGCGTTCATTCGGTGCAGCGTCTCAAGTGCGGAGCGCAACGCGGCGTCGAGTTCTTCGGATTCGCCCTTAATCGGTGCGGGTTCCGGATCGACGGCTTCGAGCATAGGGCGCGATGCAACGGGCATTGGCTGAGATTCTGCTGACTGCGGTTCGACTTCTACCGCTTTGGCTTCGCGGATTGGCTGCACATTCGACACCGGGCGGTTGGCGACCAGCGCCTCCAGCCGGGCCAATTTGGCATCCCTTTCCGAAAGCGCAGATTCGAGACGCGTAACCATGTCAGCAAGCGACGCTGCCGAGTTGTCGGATTCAAGCGACGAAACGGGAGCCGCCACTTCGACCGGCTCCGCTGTTTCGGTCGATGCTACATCCTCAATGACAGCCTCAACCACATTTTCCGTCTCGACAATTTCCGTCTCGACAATTTCCGACACGGCAACGGGCTCGTTCGGAACAACATCTTCAACCCCATCGACCGCCGGGAGTAGTTGTTCAACCAAAGTCTCTTCAGCCTCTGCCGGATCAACCAGATCGCGCGTTGCCAGCAGCGGGCGGCGCGGTGGCGCATCGGGATGCGCATCACCGGAACGCAATTTGGGAAGATCTTCGAAATCGGTAATTCCGTCAGCACTGCGTCGCGCAGCAGCGAAGGCCGAAATACGATCGCGCAATCGGGACAGCAGCGAACCTTTTTCTGCTTCGTCGCCGTCAACTTCTGCCAATTCGGCTTCGGGAGACGGCTCAATCCAGACCGGTTCAGCTACGTCCTCTGCTTCGGCTTCAATTTCGGGTTGTGTAATGACCGACTGTTTCGGCCGCGCATTTTTGCGCAACAGCATCACTGTCAGCACGGCAAAGGTCAGCGCGCCAAAGGTAAAGGAAATCAGCGCCCGTGCGGTGTCGCCAAGCGGTGCAGCCGTTGCCGGAATCATTTCCGATACCCCGGTCGAACCGGTCAGCGTTTCCCAGATTCCCGTAGGTACAAACATTGCAGCAATCGCCGCAATGGCAGCACCACCCGTTGCCATGGCAACGGCTTGAGTCTGGTGATCGAGCTTCAACTTCGACTGCATAACTACCCTGTTTCCGTCGGGCTTCGTGTTACGGACCAGCCGCAACTTTACCCCTGTTTATCACGGCCTAACAGGAAATGGTAAACAGGATCGTAACGCATTATGTTCTTCTGCCAATTGCGTTCTTGCTCGACAAAAGCGCGCGCATCGGCCTTTCGCGCAGGCCACATCGACTTGTCCGAAAATAATGAGTCGATGGCCCTCGCCGTACCTATTGGATCGTCGGCGGGGAACAACGCCCCGGTAACGCTATCCTCGATCAGTTCGCGGTGCCCCCCCACATCGGAGGCTGCAACCAGCCGCCCCTGGGCCATCGCCTCCAAAGGTTTCAGAGGGGTCACAAGGTCCGTCAGCCGCATCCGCTTGCGCGGGTAAGCGAGGACATCGACCAGGCTATAATAACGCTCGACCTCTTCATGCGGAACGCGTCCGACGAAATGGATACGATCTGCGGCAGGTGAAGCTTCTGCCTGCGCGCGCAATGCCTTTTCCATCGGGCCGCCACCGACGAGCAAAAGGTGGGCGTCCTTTGCCGCACCATTCAGATGCGCCATCGCCGCGATCAGATCGTCAATGCCTTCATAGTCATAGAAACTGCCGATATAGCCGATGACATCCCTGCCCGTCAGGCCGAGCTCCACTGCAAATGCCTCGTCGCGCGGTGGAGGATTGCCGAATAATTCCATGTCGACACCGTTGGGCGAGACGAAAATCTTGCCCGCATCGAAACCCCGCGCAACCAGATCGGAGCGCAATCCCTCACAGATAACGGCCACCCGGTCAGCGCGCGCAACCACATGGTTTTCGAGTGCGCGGGTGAGCCGGTATTTGAGCGAGCCTTCGGTGCCGGTGCCATTCCCAACCGCCGCATCCTCCCAAAAGGCGCGGATTTCATAGACAAAGGGCAGCCCCAATTTTGCCGCAGCACGCGCGGCGGCCAGGCCGTTGAGTGCAGGCGAATGGGCGTGGACGATATCGAACGGCCATTCACGATGGACCTCGATAATGCGCCGCTCCAGCGCCAGGATTTCCCGCCATTCGCGCAATCCAGATGGGCCGGAAACGGATTGCGGCGTGCGAAAAAATTGCAGCCCTTCCGCCTCTTCAAGATCACCGTCGGGCAGCTTGCCATGCTGATATTGGCGTACCCCGGTGAGCCCGCGCACCTCCCAGCCCGCACCGATCTGCGATTTCAGGATCGCGCGTGTTCGGAAGGTATAGCCGCTGTGCAATGGCAGGCTGTGGTCAAGAACGTGAAGGATGCGAGGCATGGTCGCCCCATAGCGGCAATATATTTAACGCGCCGTCAACCCAAAGAAGCTAATGCTTTTCCTGATTTTTCAATTTCGAGCTATGTTCTGCACCAGCGGAACAGGCAGGGATCTAACGCCGGATGATCGACAATTTCTCGATAGCGCTGAGCCATGGCCTGCTTTTGCTCGCCTTCTGGTTGCTCACCCGGCGCGAGGATCTCGATCGCGAACCGCCGCCCGAACCCGATGCCGAACCGCAGGGCTTTGGCGCTGCACGACGCAAACATGCAAACCGCAAAGGCGCGCCAACCGATGCGTGACCTGTTTTTCGTCGGCTATCTGGGGCTGCTGATGCTGATGGCATTCAAGCGGCCATTTCTGTTCACATTGGTCTATGCCTATATCGATATCATCGCGCCGCAGCGGTTGAGCTATTTCCTGCTCAATTCGATTCCGCTCTCGCTGATCCTGTTCGCTTTGGCGTTCCTTGGCTTTCTGGTCAGCGATGATAAACGCGATGTGCGTGTATCGCCACGCTGGGCACTGCTACTCGTGCTGCTCGCCTATTGCGGATACTCCACCACCGTCGCGGTCGAACCTTTGGCCGCGCAGGAAAAATGGAGCTGGGTGTGGAAGGCGCTGGTTTTTGCTGCCTTCCTGCCGCTGCTTCTAAAAACAAGGCTCCGCATTGAGGCGCTGGCGCTCACGCTGGTACTCTGTGCTTCGGCACTGATCGTCACAGGCGGAATAAAGACTGCGCTTGGCGGAGGTGGCTATGGCTCGCTCGTGCTGCTGATTAATGACAATTCCGGGCTTTATGAAGGCAGCATCATCAGTTGCGTGGCGATCGCCATCATCCCACTGATAGTCTGGCTGGCGCAGCATGGCACCATCTTCAAACCCGACTGGAAGGTGAAGACCTATGCCGCAGCACTCACGCTCGCCGCGCTGCTGATCCCAGTCGGCACACAGGCACGCACCGGGCTGGTCTGCATCGCTGTGCTCGCGCTGCTGTTCATCCGTCAGACAAAGCGGCGGTTTCTTTATCTGACCGGCGCCGCTCTTGTCGGGCTTGCCGCGATACCCTTCATCCCATCCGCTTTCTCGGATAGGATGGAAACGATCAAAGACTATAAGACCGACGAATCCGCATCAACGCGGATTGCCGTGTGGAAATGGACGTGGGAGTTCGTAAAGGAACATCCCTTTGGCGGTGGATTTGACGCCTATCGCATCAACAAGATCCGCTATGACCTGCCCGTCGTCGATGAAAATGGCTTCGATACCGGAGCCGTCGATCGCCGCGAAATTGTCGACCAGGGCCGCGCCTACCATTCGAGCTTTTTTGAAATGCTGGGCGAACAGGGTTTTCCCGGCCTGATCATCTGGCTGCTGATCCATGTCGGCGGGGTGTGGCGGATGGAAATCGTTGCCCGCATGTACAAGAGACGCAATCGGCCGGACGAAGGCTGGGTAGCGCCACTGGCCACAGCGCTGCAAAATGCGCAGATCATCTATCTGGTCGGTTCGCTGTTCGTCGGCATCGCCTTTCAGCCCTTTGTGTATATGCTGGTTGCGATGCAGCTGGGTCTGGACACATATCTCGCGCGAAGGCGTAACGAAGCGGCGTGGACGCCGATACGTAAGCAGCGCTTGAAGGCAAAAGAGATAAGCCCGACGACCTGACTGGGCCTTGCCGTTAACAGGGTGGCCGGTTAGGGTTGCCGCCATGACTGCACCGCTTCCCAAAATTCCCGACGATCCAGTTGCCGCGATCGGCGAACGCCTCAATCATTATGCAGAGGTCGTCACCATCTGGGTGCGCGGAAATATTGCCGAACTGACCGTCGCCGTAATTGCCGCGACTTTGGTGTATCTGTTGCTGAGCTGGCTCAAAGGCCGCGCTGCCAAGATCGCGCGCGAAAGCGAAGACCGCTCCGCGATGACCTCAATCATCGCGCGGACTTTGGCGCGCACGGGCAAGTTCTTCCGCATCATGGTCGCGGTCGAACTGGTCAACGGCTATGCCAATGCGCCCGTACAACTGGCGCGCACCATCGACGTGCTCTTCACTATTGCGGTTGTCCTGCAGGTTGCGATCTGGCTGCGCGAAATCGTCATCGGCCTTATCGAGCGCCGCGCCAATGAAAGTGGCGGTGAGCATGAGACGTTGCAAAGCGCGATGGTCCTTATTCGCTTGCTGGTCAGCTTTGCGGTGTTCGCGATTGCAGCGATCGTCATCCTCGACAATCTGGGGGTCAATGTCACCGGTCTGATTGCGGGCCTTGGCGTTGGCGGTATCGCCATCGGCCTTGCGGCGCAGGGTATCTTCTCCGATCTGTTCGCGGCGATGTCGATCATCTTCGACCGCCCGTTCAAACGCGGCGACACCATCACTTATGACACCACAACCGCGCGGGTCGAACGGATCGGGATGAAGAGTACCCGCCTGCGCGCGCTGACCGGTGAGGAAAAGATCATCTCGAATGCCAAGCTGCTTGAGAAGGAGATCACCAACAATACCCAGTCGGTCTATCGCCGGGTCAATTTCCTGATCAGTCTAGTTTATCATACCAGCCCCGAAACCGCAGAACGCGTGCCTCTTTTGCTGCGCGAAATTGTCGAAGCGCAGGGGGCTGAATTCATTCGCGGCGGGTTTCACACCTTCGCCCCCAGCTCGCTCGACTTCCAATTGGTCTTTGATGTGCAGAGCGAGGATGTCGACGAGATGTTCAAAGCCCGCCACACCATCGGGCTGGGTATAGCCAAACGCTTTGCCGAAGAGGGAATCGAGTTCGCCTATCCGACGCAGACGACCTATACGGCGGCACCCGATGGCACCTTGGTCATGCCCTATTCAACGCCAGCAAAAGCGGAGTCGACACCCCGCAAAAAGACATGATTCGCGCTTTACTTTAGGCTTTGCGATGAAGTGACGTAGGGTCAGCGGGGGAAAACCGCTGCACTCTTGTCAAGCCGCCCTGAAAGGCGCAAAACCGCGCGCAAATCCACCAACAAGGAGCAGGATATGAGCGGAGTAACACCTGCCGAACTCGCAGGCCGGGTCGGCGAAGTCATCGGTAGTTCGGATTGGATGCTGGTCGACCAGGATATGGTCAACAAATTCGCCGATGCGACCGGCGACCACCAGTTCATCCACGTCAACGAAGAAATGGCAAAGATGACGCCGTTCGGCGGCACCATCGCACACGGTTTTCTCTCGCTCTCGCTGCTGCCCGTGTTGATGGCGAAATCGACCTGCCCCAAAATCGATGGCGTCAAGATGGGCGTCAACTATGGCGGCAACAAAACCCGCTTCCTGTCGCCCGTGCGCGTCGGCAAGCGCGTGCGCGCCCATTTCAAGCTGCTTGAGCTGGAGGAGAAGCGCCCCGGCCAGTGGCAGCAGACCATCGAATATACGCTCGAGATTGAAGGCCAGGAAAAGCCCGCCTGCATCGCCGAGTGGATCACCCAGTTTTTCGTATAAAAGCTTAGCCGTCGCCCCTGCGCAGGCAGGGGCCGCAGGAGGTGTCTCCGGCGAATATGGCTTAAACCGACATCGGCCCCTGCCTGCGCAGGGGCGACGTGAACGTCGAAAGGAATTCTCCCATGCGTGACGCAGTAATCGTTTCCACCGCCCGTACCCCGCTGACCAAGGCAGCGCGCGGCGCATTCAACAACACCACCGGCGCAACGCTCGGTGCCTATTCGATCAAGGCCGCTGTCGAGCGTGCTGGTCTCGAAGGCGGCGAAATCGACGACGTTGTGATGGGCACCGCTGCCCAGCAGGGCTCGACCGGCGGTAACGTCGCCCGCCTCGCCGCGCTGCGCGCAGGCCTTCCGGTCACCGTCCCCGCTATGACGATCGACCGTCAGTGCTCATCGGGCCTGATGACCATTGCGACCGCTGCCAAGCAGATCCTGGTCGACAATATGGACATCTGTGTCGCCGGTGGACTCGAAAGCATCTCCAAAGTGGTTGGCAGCGGCAAGATGTTTGTCGAGCCCGACCGCGAGCTGCTCGAAATGCACCCGCATATCTACATGCCGATGATCGGCACCGCCGAAGTCGTCGCCAAGCGCTACAATATCAGCCGCGAATATCAGGACGAATATTCGCTCCAGTCGCAGCAACGCACCGCCGCCGCGCAAGCTGCGGGCAAGTTCGATGATGAAATCATCGCCTGCACTGCCACCATGGCTGTGGTGAACAAGGAGACAAAGGAAGTCAGCTATCAGGAAGTCACCGCCAACAAGGACGACTGCAACCGCCCCGACACCACGCTCGAAGGGCTTGCGAGCCTGAAGCCAGTGATGGGCGAAGGCCACACCATCACCGCCGGCAACGCCAGCCAGCTCTCGGACGGTTCGTCGGCCTGCGTGCTGATGGAAGCCAAAATTGCCGAAAAGCGCGGCCTGACCCCGCTGGGCCGCTATGTCGGCATGGCTGTCGCTGGCACCGAGCCCGACGAAATGGGCATCGGCCCGGTCTTCGCGATCCCCAAACTGCTCGAACGCTTCAACCTGAAGATGGACGATAT
The DNA here is from genome assembly GCF_003367235.1 of Sphingorhabdus pulchriflava. Taxonomy (GTDB): domain Bacteria; phylum Pseudomonadota; class Alphaproteobacteria; order Sphingomonadales; family Sphingomonadaceae; genus Sphingorhabdus_B; species Sphingorhabdus_B pulchriflava. Next base: position 170,927 of record NZ_QRGP01000001.1, on the reverse strand, counting down.
CGGCCTTTGGGAACTGAACGAGGCTTTCGCCGTGCAGGTGCTGTACTGCCGCGACAAGCTCGGCATTCCTGATGAACTGCTCAACGTCAATGGCGGCTCGATCTCGATCGGCCACCCCTTCGGTATGACCGGCGCCCGCTGCACCGGCCACGCACTGATCGAAGGCAAGCGCCGCGGTGCGAAATATGCCGTGGTCACCATGTGCATCGGCGGCGGCCAGGGTGCTGCCGGTCTGTTCGAAGTCCTCTAACATGCGGTTGTCGGCGCCTCGCATTGCCCCCGTCGATCTCGAAAAGATCGATGATGAGCAGCGCGAGGCTCTGGCACCCATAGTCGAGGCCGCAAAGGATGTGACCCGTTCCGGCGGGCACATCCTCAACATTTTCCGCACCATGGTCCACGCACCCAAGGCGCTCACCGCCTTTCTGGCATGGGGCGGTTACATGTTATCGCGGCGCAACAGCCTGTCTGAGCGCGACCGCGAACTGGTGATCCTGCGCGTCGGCTATAATTGCGCGTCGGGCTATGAATTCACCCAGCACACCCGCATCGGGCTTGATGCCGGGCTGACCGAAGCTGAAATCGAAGCCATCAAGGCTGGACCCGACGATCCGTCATGGAACGAGGCGGACCGCGCCATGCTGCGCGCGACGGATGATCTCACCCGCGATTTCCACGTCAGCGATGCCAGCTGGGCTGCCCTGTCCTTCTTTAGCGACAAGCAGAAGATGGATCTGGTGATGACCGTTGGCCAATATACCCAGGTATCGATGATGCTGAACAGCTTTGGCGTGCAGCTCGACCCCGGGCAGGAACTGGATCCGGCGCTCGACGGCCGGAACTGAATCCGAATTTCCAAAACAAGAGAGAGGAATGCAAATGGCAGGAATTGGAGTAGTCGCGACCCTGACCGTCGCAGAAGGCAAGAACGCCGAATTTGAAGCAATCTTCACCGAACTCGCCGCGCAGGTTCGCGCCAATGAACCGGGCAATCTGTTCTACACGCTCACCCGCTCGCGCGCCAATGGTCAGGTCTATCGGGTGCTTGAAGCCTATGCCGATCAGGCCGCGCTCGATGCGCATGGCAAGACCGACTATTTCCGCGCCGCTGGCCCCAAGCTCGGCCCTTGCCTGGCGGGAGCGCCCGAGATCGAGTATCTTGACGCGGTTTGAACTGAAATTCGATCCTGCCGGTTCACGTCGGCAGGATCATTCCCTTATCAAAGCGGAATCCATCTTCTCGATCTTCGGCTAGCAAGATCGGTCCGTCCAGATCGACCCATTGGACACCCTGCGCGACAAGAAAAGCAGGTCCGATACCCAAGCTGGTCGAAAGCATGCAACCGACCATCAACTTCAGCCCGCGCGTTTCGGCTTCCCTCGCCATCACCAATGCTTCGGTCAATCCACCAGCCTTGTCGAGTTTGATGTTGATGCCGTCATAATAGCGGGCGCATAGCTCCAGATCGGCGCTCGATTGGCAACTTTCATCGGCGAGGATGGGCAAAGGCGATGTCACGCCTTCAAGCAAGGCATCCTGCCCGACCGGAACGGGCTGCTCGATCATCTCGACACCCAGCGCCGCCAGTGCCGTCGCCTCCGCTTCAATATCAAGCGCAGCCCAGCTTTCATTGGCATCGACGATCAGCCGCGCTTGGGGTGCGCCTTTCCGCACGGCGGCGACCCGCTCCCGATCGCCCTCGCCAGTCAGTTTTAGTTTCAAAAGGCCAAAGCCACGCGCCACCGCGCCTGCGGCATGGCTTTCCATGACATCGGGATCGCCGAGCGAGATAGTGAAGGCTGTCGGCAAAGCCCGTGGAGCCTCGTTCAGTCCCGCAAGCCGCCACAATGGCTGACCACTGGCTTTGGCCTCCAGATCCCACAGCGCACAATCGAGCGCATTGCGCGCAGCGCCGGGGGGCAGCAAAGTCTGCACTGCCGCCCGCGCCTCGCGCACATCCAACGATTCCAGTATCTCGATTAGCGCTTCAATCTGCGTCAGGCAGCTTTCGGCGCTTTCGCCATGATAGTAGATCGCGGTGGCCTCACCCAGCCCCACATGCGCGCCGTCGCTGGCCGCGGCGACCAGCACATCAACATGGGTCCTGGATCCGCGCGAAATGATGAACTGACCGGCGACCGGCCAGCGTTCAATGGCTGCACTAATGCGAAGACTCAATCGCCCCTCCCCCAATCAGGCTTGGTACAGGGGTTTGGGCAATAGAGCCGCGATTGTCTAGCCGTTGTGCGAGAGGATCCAGTCTTCAACAATCGGTGCAATCTTCTCACGCCATTTGCTGCCGTTGAAGATGCCATAATGGCCGACTTCGGGGGCCATATGATATTGTTTCATCGCATCCGGAAGGCCGGTTGCGATCGTCAAAGCCGCCTTGGTCTGGCCGATGCCGCTGATATCGTCCCGTTCGCCCTCGATTGCTAGCAGTGCAATATCGTCAATCGCGCCCGGATCGACCAGCTTGCCACGATAGTTGAACTCGCCCTTGGGCAACAGATGCCTCTGGAACACGGTATCGACGGTCTGCAGATAGAATTCGGCGGTCATGTCGCAGACAGCGCGATATTCGTCGTAGAAATCCTTGTGCCGGTCAGCACTCTCACCATCGCCTTCGACGAGGTTCGAGAACATCGACCAGTGGCTGATCATGTGATTGCCCAGGTTCATCGACATGAAACCGGAGAGCTGCAGCCAGCCCGGATAGACGCGGCGTCCAGCGCCCTTGTAATAAGGCGGTACAGTCGCAATCACATTGTGCACGAACCAGTCATGCGGGCGACGGGTCGCATGATCGTTGACCGCAGTCGGCGCTTCGCGCGTGTCGATCGGTCCGCCCATCATGGTCAGCGTACGCGGGCGCAACGGGTGCTTGTTTGCACTCATAATAGCCGCGGCGGCATAGGCCGGGACCGACGGCTGGCAGACCGCGAGCATATGCGCACCGCGACCACCGGCATCGGGGCCGATGAATTCGAGCCATTCGATCAGATAGTCGATATAGCTTTCAAGGTCGAAGCCGCCGCCGGTCAGCGGCACATCGCGCGCGTCTTTCCAGTCGGTGATATAGACATCATGCGTCGGCAGCATCCGCTCGACAGTACCGCGCAGCAACGTCGCAAAGTGGCCCGACATAGGCGCACAGATCAGCAGCTTGGGCTTGCTCTCGCTGCCTTCATAGGTGAAGTGCTTGAGCTGGCCAAAGGGTTTGCGCGCGACATTATGTTCCTCGACCGGCAGATGCTTGCCGTCGATTTCGACGACCTTGAGATCAAAAGCTGGCTTGCCGCGCGGCATCACCGAATGGGCGAACACGTCGAGCGCAGAGGCGGTGACCGAGGTCAGATTGCCATAGTTCAAAGGCGAATTGGTGAAATTGTTGAGGAAATCCGCCTGTTTCTGGGCGATCCAGCCAGCACTGGCCAGAAAGCCGCGCTGGATATCGTAACCGGTGTAGAGCATCTATGCGTCCCCGAATGTCGTGCGCCCGGAAAATCGGGCATCCTGTTTCGCCGATCAACATAGGCATTTATTGTGCATTGCACCATAGAAAATCGAGCTTAGCCAATTCTCTGCGATTGTGACGCTTCGCCACGCCTGCTAGGCGGCTGGAATGACTGACAATGCCCTTGAGCAAACAGCAGAAGCGCAAACCGTCGCGCCGATAGATAAGCCTGCAAACAAACGCCTGTCTAATCTGGGTATGATCTGGAAACATGCAGTGCGCTATCCAAAGCAGATTGTCTTTGCGGCACTGGCTTTGCTCGTGGCTGCAGGGGCGACTTTGGCGATCCCTATGGGGTCAAAATATGTGATCGATAACGGCTTTGCGCAGGATGGGGGTAATGTAGCCCCTTATTTCCAGATTTTGCTGGCTATTGTCGTCGTTCTCGGCCTTGCGACAGCCTTCCGCTTCTATTTTGTCAGCTGGCTGGGTGAACGCGTCGTCGCCGATATCCGCGTTGCAGTACAAAGTAACCTGTTGCGCCTCGCGCCGCGATTCTTTGAAGAAAACCGCCCCGCCGAAATCGCGAGCCGCATGACATCGGATACTGCGATTATCGAGCAAGTAGTCGGTACGACGGTATCGGTCGCTTTGCGTAATGTCGTCATCGGAGTCGGCGGTATCGCATTACTGTTCAGCATGGCGCCCAAGCTAACCGCGATTTTGCTTTTCGGTATCCCGCTGGTGGTGTTTCCCATCGTCTATATGGGGCGGCGGCTGGAAAAGGCTTCGCGCAGTAGCCAAGACCGGGTGGCCGATATAGGCACCATCACCTCGGAATCGCTCGGCGCTCTCAAAATCGTGCAGGCCTTCGGACAGGAAAGCCGCGAGCAGCAGCGCTTTTCCGATGCGGTCGAGAACACTTTCACGGCCGCGAAGAAGCGAATCCGCATCCGCGCATTGATGACCGCGATTGTCATCGCATTGATATTTGGCGCGATTACCATGCTGGTTTGGGAGGGCACCGAACAGGTCGCCGCCAAAACCATCACCAGCGGCACGATCATGGCGCTGGTGCTTTATGGCGGGTTGGTCGCCGGGGCTTTCGGGGCGCTTTCCGAGGTCTATGGCGACCTTGTGCGCGCGGCAGGGGCATCAGCGCGATTGGCCGAGCTGATGCAGGAAGTGCCAGATATTGCACCGCCAGCAAATCCGGTGGCGATGCCCGCGCCGCGAGGGCAAATCGAGTTCCAGAATGTCAAATTCCGCTATCCGACCCGGCCGGAGGTTGCCGCGCTTAGCGATTTCAGCCTGAAGATTTTGCCCGGGGAAACGGTTGCGGTGGTCGGGCCTTCGGGTGCGGGCAAATCGACCTTGTTCCAGTTGGCTCAGCGTTTTTACGATCCAGAATCGGGCACCGTGCGGATTGACGGCGTAGCCCTGACTAGCGCCGATCCGGCCGAATTTCGCCAGCGTATGGCGCTGGTCCCACAGGACACCGTGCTTTTCGCGGCCTCCGCGCGCGACAATCTGCGCTACGGCAACTGGCTCGCCGATGATGCCGCGATCTGGGGTGCGGCGGAACAGGCCAATGCCGGCAATTTCCTGCGCGAACTGCCGCAGGGCCTAGATACCTATCTGGGAGAAGGCGGTGCGCGGCTTTCGGGCGGCCAACGGCAACGCATTGCCATCGCCCGGGCGCTGCTGCGCGATGCACCGATCCTGCTGCTAGACGAGGCCACCAGTGCATTGGACGCCGAGAGCGAGCGGCTGGTGCAGGATGCGCTCGAGCATCTTATGGAAGGCCGCACCACGATCGTTATCGCTCACCGCCTGGCAACGGTGCGCAAGGCGGACCGCATCATCGTGATGGACGAAGGTCGCATTGTGGAGGAAGGCACACATGATGCCTTAAGCAAAGCTGGCGGGCTCTATGCACGACTAGCGAGTTTGCAATTTGATGCTTGATCCAATTGCCTTCGAGCAGGTTCGTATGGCTGCCTTCGCCAGGTAGGTGGAAGCATATTCAATCAATCCACGCGGGCCCTTGGGAAATGCTGCGTAGCCGTTGAAATTTCGACCCATGGGTGACGCCTGTCTTCCCAAACCGAACGGATTGGCTGCATCATATGCGCGTCGTCAAACAAGCCTATCGGGATACCAGTTACGTCAGGATTTTTAGTGCCTCGCATGAAAACGGTAGTGCCGCATTCCTCGCAGAAGAATTGATCGAAGGTTCCGCCAAGGTCTGTGGGGCGCGTAAACTGCTTTGACGCGCCTTCAATGTTAACCTGATCATGGGGGTAATAAGCGGCTTCACCAAAGGGGGAACCTGTCCGCTTTTGGCAAGCTATGCAATGGCAGACTACAATGGATGATGTTGGTCCGGGCACGGTCACGTGCAACTGTCCACATTGACAAGAAGCCTTCATGACCTTGGGCTATCACAATGGTTGCGACCGGGCAATCTTGCCAGTTTTTGTTTGAGTCTGCTTTCGACGTGCCCGCGCACCAACCCCTACAGCGACGGTCTTACCAGAAACAGTCGTCCAAATGATCGCTGGACTTGAACACAAAAAAAGGGCGGCACAATGGCCGCCCCTAAATGTCGATTGCCTGTTTGGATCAGTTGCCAGGAACGGCAGACTTTCCAAAGACGCGATATTGTTCGTTTCCGACGAAACCGAATTTGGTGATGCCGCTCCGCTTCACCACGGCCAGCGTCTGGTCGACAATGTCGTACATCGCGGTCGGGGCGGGCTGGAACTGCAATTCGGGTTCCGGGCTCATTGATTTGGTCTGAACGAGATACTGCTCGATCTGGTCCAGCGAAGACGGCGTGCCGTTCCACTGGATTTCATTGTTCGGCATGATCACGATCTTGTTGACCACCGGATCGATCAATTCTTCCGGCGGCGGCTGGTTCGGATCCTGCACCGGCAGGTCGATGTTAACAGCGTGCGATACGGGAGGGATGGTGATCATCAGCATGATGAGGAGAACGAGCATGACGTCAATCAACGGCGTCGTGTTCATTTCCATCATCGGCTGGCCATCATCCTTGCCACCACTCATTGCCATGATTTTTGCTCCTTAAAACTAGGATCGGCTTACTTGGCCGAATCGAGCGGCGGGAAAGGCGAAGAGATGAAGCCGACACGGGCAAAGCCCGCCATCTGCATCGAATAGATCGCACCACCAATGCAGCGATAAGGCGTATTCACGTCACCGCGAATATGGGCCTCGGGCAGCATGTCGGGGGTAATCGCGCCGGATTTCGCCGCTTCTTCACCACCCAGTGCATCAAATTCACGCTTCAGATGCTTCGCCGCACGATCGACCAATTCGGTCGAATCGACGGGCGTCACATTCCAGTAGATACGGCATTCGCCGCTTGGGCTTGCACCCTGATATGCATCTGATCCCGGTTCATTACCGCTTACGTCGGTCGTTGTCACCGACAGCAAAACATTTTCACGCTTCGCCTTGGTCGGTTCGAACTGAACGACCGGAAGCTCCATCTTGACTGTCTGGATGGCCACCGGAATTGCGATAAGGAAGACGATCAGAAGCACCAGCATCACGTCCACGAGCGGTGTCGTGTTGATGTCTGACATTGGCGTGTCATTGCCGCCGCCTCCAGAACTGATTGCCATTTACTATTCCTCTCTGACTGCTTGCATTCCAGTCCAGCATTCGGACTGGCGCTATAAACGGGGTGCGGGCCGCCGTAACGGGCGGCCCTGACCCGCCTTACTTCTTTACAGCAGCGGCCGGAGCAGCAGCAGGCTTGGCAGCCGGTGCAGCCGAAACTGCAGGCTTCACCTTGCCGCCCGAAGTGATGTAGCCGAGAACGTCGTTCGAGAACGATGCCAGGCTACGGGCGATGGTCTTGTTACGCGCCTGCAGCCAGTTATAGGCAAGCACCGCAGGAACAGCGACGAACAGACCGATGGCGGTCATGATCAGAGCTTCACCAACCGGACCGGCGATCTTGCCGATGTCGGCCTGACCAGCGATACCGATTTTAATCAGCGCCGAGTAGATGCCGATAACGGTACCGAGCAGACCCACGAACGGAGCGGTCGCGCCCACGGTCGCGAGGAAGGCAAGGCCGCCCGAAAGCTTGTTGTTGATCGATTCTTCTGAACGCGACATCGCGCCGTGCAGCCAGTCATGGGCTTCAACGGGATCGGTCAGCAGGCCATGCTGCTTCTGCGCCGAGATGCCGTCGTCGACGAGCTGGCGGAATGCGCTGTTCTTGTCAAGCTTGGCAGCGCCTTCTTCCAGGCTGTTGGCGCGCCAGAAACCGGCTTTCACCTGCTTGGCCTGGTTCAAAACCTTCTGCTGCTCGATAAGCTTGGTGAACATGATGTAGAACGAGAAAACTGACATGATCACCATCACGCTGAAGATTGCCCAGCTAATAGGGCCGCCTTCGTTCAGTGCGGGGATGAGGCCGAATTTTTGTGCGGCGGCGGCTTCGTTAGCAGCGGCTGCAGTGAGAATTGCAATCGACATTTGTACTTCCTCTCAAATTCAAAAATCTAAGGTCATAGAACACCCGGCGTCAGTGCTCCCAGTCGCCGGGCCAGAAATTACTTCGGTATCTGCCAACGGACGCGGCTGGACCACGAACCCGATGTGGGATTACCACTGCTATCCAGTGCTGGATCAAAGCGGCCACGACGCTGGATGTTCTTGCAGGTCGCATCGTCAAGATCGGCATGGCCGCTGGAAGACGTGATCGAGCAAGATTGCACACGACCATCTGGACCCACGGTTACGCGGAAGCCGGTAGTACCTTCGCGTTCCTGCTGCAAAGCACGCGACGGATAGTCGTTGGTATTCGCCCAGTTGCCCGGATTACCCTTTGGAATCGGGTTCGGGCGCTTGGCGACCGGCGGAGGCGGTGGCGGAGCGGCAGGCGCAGGCGGAGCTGCAGTCGGCACGATCGGCGCGGCCGGTGGAGGTGTGTCCACAGTCCGTACGGTCGGGGGAGGCGTAACCGTTGTCACGAGCGGCGGCGGCGAGACGACGGGCGGCTCGATCTGCTTTTCCGGCTCTGGCGGCGGTTCCTCTTCAGGTGGTTCTTCTTCCTTCACGTCGACGACGTTCAGCTTTGCCTTGACCTGTTGTACCGCCTCATAAGCAAGACCGGTAACCAACGCATAGCCAAGGAAAGCGTGAAGGAGCGCGACGATGATGATCGAGACCAGGCGGCTCGAACTCATTCCATCTTGATCAGCATATGCCATGCGGAAACTACTCTCCTACTTTCCCCAAAACGCGCGGACCGCTCGGCAAGCGTCACAAAACTAGAAGCCACCCAACTGGTCAGCGCTATTGAAATCTTTTTTAACGGCTGATTCCGCCATCGTCTTAGCGAGGCCCAAAAGCGCAGGCAATCCGGATTCTGCGATTAATCCGCAATTCATCGGCCTTGCCCCAGTTCAAAGCGATGAATAGGAATGTCATCGCAGCGTGCGTTGAGCCAATTTGCGAAGGAATCCCAAGGTGAAGACAGCGATAACCATCAAAGTGGCGACGGCCTGTGCCTTGCTGTTGTCGACACCGCAGTTATCGGCCCAAAACACCGTCAGTTCGGCTTTTGCCGTTCCTGCCCAAGGCGGTTCCTATGCCGATGTCGCCGATCTGGTGGTTCAGTCACCGCTGATTCTTGATGCCCAGATACGCAAGGTTACAAAACTGCCTGAAACCCAGACCGTCGGCGTCCCGGTTACGCTGCAGCGCGTATTGGTAGTAGCTGACGTCGCGTCGCTAATCCGGGGCAGCGACGGATTTGCCGCGCAAGCCCGCTTCCTTCTCGACATACCCAAGGACGCCAAAGGCAAAATACCCAAGCTGCAAAAGCGTCGTTATTTCCTGTTGGGATCCAAAGTTGCCGGTCGTCCCGGCGAATTGCGGCTCGCACGGCCTGACGCGCTGGTCGAATGGAGCGCGGAAAATGACGCTATATTGCGCGCGATAACCCGCGAAGCCGTCCAGTTGGAGGCACCGCAAGCGATAAATGCGATAACCGGCGCATTTCACAGCCAGGGCTCGATCCTGGGGGAAGGTGAAACCCAGATATTCCTGCGCACCAGCAACGGGCAGCCCATCTCTATTTCTATCCTGAGCCGCCCGGGCCAGGCCAAGCGCTGGGCCGTCTCCACCGGCGATGTTATCGATGAATCGGCCATCGCCCCGGCGCGCAACACGCTGCTGTGGTATCGACTGGCATGCAGTCTGCCGCGGGCGCTCGACGCCAAGCTGGTGGAAAGCGGCAATGCCGCCGACATCGGGCGAGCACAGGCGGACTATCGGTTTGTCATGGATTCGCTTGGGCCCTGCGGGCGAACGCGACAGCAGGCAGGCGCGTGATAGGCTCTAACGCGACGCGCCAGGCACCCACAATATGTCACCGCCCCGATCCTTGTTGATCAGACGGCAGAGTACAAACAGATAGTCGGACAACCGGTTGAGATAGGTCGTCGCCAGCGGATTGATGGCCTCACCAGCCGCCGCCGATACCAGCGCCCGTTCGGCCCGGCGTGTGACCGCACGCGCCAGATGCATCGCCGCCGCTGCCTCGCTGCCGCCTGGAAGGATGAAGCTGGTCAGTGCAGGGAGTTGCTCATTGGCGGCATCAATCGCCGCTTCCAGCCAGTCGATCTGCGCTAGAACGATACGCAGCGTCATTTCTCCCGGCGTGAAATCATCCCCCGGGGTTGCGATGTCGGCGCCCAAATCAAACAGGTCGTTCTGAATGCGGCGCAATCCCGAGACCAGTTGCGCTTCTCCGCCGCCGCGCTCCAATGCGGCGATGGCAATGCCAAGCGCGCTGTTGGCTTCGTCGACTTCGCCAATTGCGTGCATCCGCGCATCGGCCTTTGACCGGCGCGAGCCATCTACAAGCCCGGTTGTACCGTTGTCACCGGTGCGTGTGTAAATCTTGTTGAGCTTGACCATCCCGGCGGCTTTAGTTCGCGAACGCCCCGCCAATGACGATAATCGCGACCAGAGCGACAGCTATCGCCTGATATTTGACGCGCGCGAACATCATTTGATTCTGTTTGCCAAGCGAACGGGGAATGCCGTTTTCGTCGACATCGTTCGGATCCATCTTGGCAAAGGCCTGAAGTCCGCGAACGACCGAATAAACCACAAATCCCATAACGATGATCAGGGCGATGATAAGTAAGGCGGCCATTGTCTTTATCCTTGGTTTGCGCTGTCGCTATATCGTTTCGGCGCGGCGGGTTGCATCTAGGCGTTGGACCGGGCGATGCCAAGCGGAAGCTTTCCTTGCCGCACTTGCTCAATCAGCGCGATACCGGAAATGCCCTCTGCGCGCAATTCGGCAAGCGGTTGCGACAAACGCGACTTTGCCAGCTTTTCGCCTTTTTCATCCAGCAGCAGGGGATGATGCCAGTAGAGGGGTTCTGCCAGCGCGAGCAGCGCCTGCAAAATGCGGTGGATTGTCGTATAGGCAAACAGGTCCAGCCCGCGCACCACATGGCTGATACCATCCGCAGCATCATCGAGCGTTGCCGCCAAATGGTAACTGGCGGGTGCATCCTTGCGCCACACTATGACATCGCCGAACTGCATGGGGTCTGCCTGCTGCGGCCCGGCGACCAGATCGGTCCAGCTTAGTGGGCCTGTTTGCCCGACTGCAGCCGCCATATCGAGCCGCCAGCAAAAGTCGCCCTGCCCGTGGCGTCTGCCCCGGCACGTTCCTGGATAGACCGGGCCGTCGGGGCCATGACGCACCGGTTTATGCTTCAGCGCTTCGGCAATTTCACTGCGGGTGCACCAGCAGCGATAGACCAGCCCCATTGCCTTCAACTGTTCCAGCGCGGCCGCATAGGCGCCAATCCGCTGGGACTGGTAAATCACCTCCCCGTCATGCTGCAATCCAAGCCACTGCATATCCTCGATGATCGCGGCGACATGCTCCGCCCGGCTGCGGGTGCCGTCGATATCCTCAATCCGCAGCAGGAATTTGCCGCCAAAGGCACGGGCAAAATCATGCGCGCACATCGCCGAAAAGGCATGGCCGACATGCAACCGACCGTTGGGGCTGGGTGCAAAGCGGGTGGCCACGACCTGCTGTGGTGCAAATGTAATGCCTGCTATTTTACCCACAGAATTACCATATATGGTGTCCATTGCCCCCTTGACGTCAATTTATGCCGCCATAATCTGCCTTATGTCAAAATGCTGTAACTTCCTTGGGAGAGGGAAGAAACAGTGTTAAAAGCATGGGGAGAGGGTTCGAGGCATGTACCACGCCGGATCATTCCAAGCTGCAGAGCGGGCACGACATCCCGATAATTGTCCTGCGCTTGTCCTGAACGCTGACTATACCCCGCTCAGCTATTATCCATTGAGCCTCTGGCCCTGGCAAACCGCGATCAAGGCGGTGTTCCTCGAAAAGGTCGATATCGTCGCCAGCTATGAACGCCATGTTCACAGCCCAAGCCGTGACATGCAGATCCCCTCGGTCATTGCGCTGCGCCAATATGTGAAGCCCAGCGAGCATCCGGCCTTCACCCGGTTCAACCTGTTTTTACGCGACAAGTTTGAGTGCCAATATTGCGGCTGCACTGACAATTTGACCTTTGATCATATCGTCCCGCGCCGTCTGGGCGGGCGGACAAGTTGGGAAAATGTCACCACCGCTTGCCTGCCGTGCAACCTGAAAAAAGGCGGGCGCACACCTGCGCAGGCACATATGCAGCTACGCATGGCGGCGATCCGCCCGACCAGCTGGCAATTGCAGGATCGCGGCCGCGGCTTCCCACCCAATTATCTTCACGATAGCTGGCGCGACTGGCTCTATTGGGACATTGAGCTGGAAGCCTGAGCGACAGGCTCAGCTGGCGTACATTCCGGTCGGCACTGCGGTGCAACGGAAATAGAGATGCGCATCCCAGCTATCGACCGGTTTACCGTCGAACGATTCCATATCCCATTTCAATTTGCTGCGGATCAGCGACAGTTTGAATTTGGCTGTCCCGCTGTCTTGCCCTTCGGGTGAGCCGTCTATTCCGACCGCAGCGGTAATCCGCCAAACCTGTTTACCGAGTTTTTCGATCCGCTTTGGCTGATAGAAATTGCCTTCACCATATTCGGCATAGCTGTGCAGCATATTGGCGCTGATGACTTCGGCGCCGACAAGCTGCATATAAGCATCTTCATTGTCTGCCTGCATTGCGGCCAAATACGCCTTGCACTGTGCGCGCCCTTCGCCGTCATCGGTCATCCAGATGCCTTGGACCGCATTGGGCAAGAGGGAGATTCTGGCAGCGGCAAGGGGCCCGGCAAGCGAACCGAACATGAGAATGGCGGCAGTCAAACGTTCGACGTTTCGCATTGAAGTAACTCACTTTCATTGGTTTCGAACCGGATTAGCCCGCAAGGCGCGGCTTATCCAATGCTAATCGGAGGTAGTTGCTTTTATCGCATCCACAGCGTTTCTCCCGAATTGCCGTGCGCGACGTGGTACGACATCTGCATCCGATGCACTTACCGCCCGCACCAGGTCTGAATGCCTGCATTTTTGGAGCAAGCGGCGGTATCGGCGCGGCGTTTGTTCGCCAGTTGCAAGCCCAACCGGAAATAGCCTGTGTTCATGCGGGAGCGCGTTCGAACATCGATGGCAACCCAAAAGTTCGGCCTTTCGCTTTCGACCTGAACGATGAAGCGAGCATCGCTGATGCGGCCATCACCATCGGTTCTCCGGATCTGGCGATTGTCGCCACCGGTATGTTGCATTCGGCCAGTATCCAGCCCGAAAAGAGCCTGAAAATACAAACGCCGGAGGCGTATGCAGCCGCCTTTGCGGTCAATACAATCGGCCCCGCGTTGATTGGAAAGCATCTGCTACCCCGCCTGCCTAAAGATCGGCGCAGCGTCTTTGCGGTCCTTTCCGCCCGCGTCGGTTCAATCTCAGATAACCGGCTGGGCGGTTGGCATGCATATCGGGCATCCAAAGCGGCGCTCAATATGATCGTGCGCAACTTCGCCATCGAAATGGCGCGCACCCATCCTCAGGCGATCATCGTCGCGCTGCACCCCGGCACTGCTGACACTGCGCTGTCGCAGCCATTCCAGCGCGGGGTAGCGGAAAACAAATTGTTCACCCCGGATTATGCTGCGGGGCGGATGCTCGACGTGCTGGCCGGGCTGACCCCCGAAGAGAGCGGCCACCTGTTCGCATGGGATGGCGAGAGGATCGCCTTCTGACATGCTGCAGGTCGTCTGGTTCAAACGCGATTTGCGGCTGGAGGATCATGCGGCCTTGTGCGCGGCGGCGATCCGCGACCGTATCTTGCCGCTGGTTATCGTCGAACCCGATTATTGGCGGCAGCCCGATGTTTCGGCACGGCAATGGAATTTCTGGCGGGCCTGCATCACCGATCTGGGCGAGGCCATAGCCGCAAAGGGCGGGCGGCTTTGCATCCGGGTCGGAGACGCGGTGAGTGTGCTGTCCGCAATCAAGGCCGAACACGGCCCCTTCGTGCTGCGCGCGCATGAGGAAACCGGTAACGAATGGACCTTTGATCGCGACAAGGCCGTCCGTCGCTGGTGCAAGACAGAGGGTATCGCGTTCGAGGAAAACCGGCAGTTCGGCGTCTGGCGCGGGCGAAAGGTCAACCGCGATCGCTGGGCGCAGGCTTGGGACCGGATGATGGCGATGCCAGCGCAACCTGTCCCCCCATTGTTGATGTGGGAGCGGAGCGTGACCGATAATCTGCCGGACGCAGCAGAACTGGGTCTGACAGAAGACGGCGTGCAAGTGGTTCCCCTGGCTGGCCGTGCTCAAGCCCTCGCCACGCTGCACAGCTTCCTGCACGAACGCGGCGAACATTATACCCGCGAAATGTCGTCGCCACTTAGTGGGGAAACCGCTTGCTCGCGATTGTCATGGCATCTGGCCTATGGTTCGCTCTCGATCCGCGAAACCCTGCAAGCGGCGCAGGCGCGCTATCGTGAACTGCCTCTATCGGAAAAGGCGTGGCGGCAATCGCTGCGCAGCTTCATCGCGCGGTTGCACTGGCACTGCCATTTCATCCAGAAACTCGAAAGCGAGCCCGAGGCCGAATATCGCCCGATGGCGCGCATCTATGACGGGCTGCGTCCGCGTCCGGCTGATGCAGCCAAATTGGCGGCGTGGAGCGAAGGCCGCACCGGCTATCCCTTCATCGACGCCGCCATGCGTTATCTGAACGCCACCGGCTGGATCAATTTCCGCATGCGCGCGATGCTCATGAGTTTTGCGAGCTACGATCTGTGGTTGCACTGGCAGGAAAGCGGCCTCGTGCTCGCGCGCAAATTCATCGATTACGAACCCGGCATCCACTGGCCGCAATGCCAGATGCAGGCGGGCGAGACGGGTATCAACACCATACGCATCTATTCCCCGGTGAAGCAGGGATATGACCAGGACCCGACGGGCGTCTTCATCCGCCGTTGGCTGCCCGAACTGGCGGATGTGCCCGATGCCTGGCTGCACGAACCATGGAAACTGACGGAGGAGGACAGGGAGCGACTGTGCCCCGATTATCCAGATCGAATCGTCGACCATGCGGCTGCGGCCAAGTTCGCCAAGGATGCGATTTATGCGCTACGCCGCAAGCCCGAAGCGCGCGCCGAGGCCAAAGCGGTGGTCCAGAAACATGGCAGCCGCAAACGCACCGCCGACCGCAAGCGTGCGGGTGTGAAGGCCGACCAGTTGAAACTGGCGCTCTGACCCATGGCCAAGATGCGCAAGAAATCGGACCTGCCGACAAAGATCTGCGCGGCATGCGGCCTGCCCTTCACCTGGCGCAAGAAATGGGAGCGCGACTGGGACAATGTGCGTTTCTGCTCCGACCGCTGCCGGTCAGGCAAGGCGCGCGCCCGCGCTTAGTCGCCCGCGCCCACCTTGCGGGCAACCATTTCAAGCAACGGCAATCGGGCCTGCATGCGGATTGCCAGCAAGGCCGTGCCGCTAACCTTCCTTTGCACGAAAAGCGTGTCGGCGGGCGGGACATGCCACGCCGCCTTGTCGGCAATAATCGTTTCAGCATGGCGGCGCACGCGATCGACAAAGCTGCGGTCGGCAAAGTCGAACAGCCCGGGCTTGCCCAGATGCGTCATCAATATATCGATCATCCCGTCGAGCGCGGGCCGGTGGCGTTGCAAGGTGACGGGGGAAACAAATCCGATTTCGATCAACGCATCGCGCAGGGCGTCATGATCCTGTGCCAATCCTGCGAGCATCAGCCGCCGATAGGATGCGACCGTCTTTTCCGGTACCGCCCGCGCCGCTCCGAAATCGAGCAGGACAATCCGCCCGCTTTCCGGCTGCCAGCGATAATTGGCGAAATTGGGGTCAGTCTGCATGAAACCGAACTCGAACAATTCGCGCAGCACCAGATCGAGCAAGGCGGCCATTGTGCTGTCCCGCACGTCTTGTGGAGCAGTCTCTAGCGTCTCGATTGACTGGCCGGCAATGAAATCCATCGCCAGCACCCGTTTTCCAGAAAGTTCCGGATATGGCGACGGAACGATGAAATCGGATTCCCCGTCCAGCAATTGCCGATAGCGCTGCATCTGCTCCGCCTCGCGGATATAATCGGCTTCCTCATGCAATTGCCGTTTAGCTTCGATCAGCAGCGGCGCGATATCAAGCGTCGAGGGCAGCAGGTTCGACATGCGTAGCAGGCTGGCCACATTATCGACATCGGCATCGATGCTGTCGGCCACACCCGGATACTGTACCTTGATCGCGAGCAATGTGCCGTCGGGAAGCGTGGCCCGGTGGACCTGCCCGATCGAGGCTGCCGCGATCGGCCTCGCCTCGAAATGCGCGAACTTGCGCCGCCAGTCTGCACCCCATTCGGCAATCAGCACTTTATTGAGCTGGGCGGGAGGCATGAAATGGGCGGCATCGCGCAAACGGGCGAGGATCGCGGTCAGTTCGGCTGGCAGAACATCACCCGCATCCATCGAGATCATCTGCCCCAGCTTCATGGCTGCCCCACGCAGCCGCGAAAGCTGTTCGGTTACGCGCACCGCATTGGCCGGGGTCAGCAGCAGGTCCGACAGGCGCGGGCGCTCGCCGCTTGCGAGTTTACGGGCCCCTTCGGCCAGTACGCCGCCTGCAATGCCGCCGGCCAATTGACCAAAAGAGGCCAGACGAGACAGCCGCGCCGACGGCACTTTGCGATAGCGCGGATCGCTCATGCCAACCACCTTTGCAAACGCGGGCGCACGCGCAGGAAATGCAGATACCCCCATTCAAGCAGCCGCAGCACACCCGGCACCCGCGCCATCAGCCCCAGCGGTCGCAGCACAGGTATGACGCGCCACATGGCGGCGAAAGCCGCAGCTCCGGACAAGAGCTTACCATTCTCCATCGCATGGAAGCGGGCAAGCATGTCTGCGCGGTCCAGTGGACAGCTTGTGGCGTGATCGGTTGCATCGACAAAGTTGATCCGGTGCGCGCGATCCAGTCGGCGCATCAGCGCAATCTCTTTCCGGCAAAGAGGGCAGCCGCTGTCGAACCAGACCGTAATCTTTTGTGCTGCACTCATAGAGGTTCCTGATTACGGGTTTCCATGGACAATAGGAAGCGCGCCGAATCCGTTTTGATTTCGGCTTTGCGGGCGTCACTGAAACGGTCGTACGTCCGCACCATCTGCGCCATACGCGGATTGCCCTTCAGCCGGTCATGATGCCGCGAGATAAAATCCCAGTAAAGATAGTTGAACGGGCAGGCCTTTGGCCCCGCCTTGGCCTTCACATCATAAGCACAGCCGCGGCAATAGTCGGACATCCGGTCGATATAGGCCCCGCTCGCGACATAGGGCTTGGAGGCGAGCAGGCCGCCATCGGCAAACTGGCTCATCCCGACCGTATTCGGGGCCTCCACCCATTCATAGGCATCGGCATAAACGGCGAGATACCATTCATGCAGTTCGTGTGGATCGACGCCAGCGAGAAGCGCGAAATTGCCGGTGACCATCAGCCGCTGGATATGATGCGCATAGGCCTCGTCCCGCGTCTGTTCGACACAGGCCTTCACGCAGGCCATTTCGGTATCTGCGCTCCAGTAGAATGCGGGCAAGCGCCGTGTGGCCTGCAGTGCGTTGCGGCGGACATAGTCCGGCCCCTCGCGCCAATAGATACCGCGCACATATTCGCGCCAGCCGATGATCTGGCGGATGAAACCCTCGACAGCGTTCAGCGGGGCGCGACCCGCGCGATATTCGGCCTCGACCGCGCGGCACATTTCAAGCGGGTCGAGCAGGCCGCAATTCAAGTATAGCGAGACCACCGCGTGATAGAGGAACTTCTCTCCCGCCAGCATTGCATCCTGATAGTCGCCGAAACGCGGCAGTGCAGTTTTCAGGAAATGCGCAAAAGCCGCTTTGGCATCGGTGCGGGTGGTGGCAAACCAGAAGGGCTCAAGCGTGCCGAAATGGTCGGCAAAGTGCGTCTCGACCAGATCGAGTACTTCGCGCATAGTCGCATCAGGCGCGAAACGCAGCGGCTGTGGCATTAGCAGATCGCGTGATGCCGCCTTGCGATTGTCCTGATCGAAGTTCCACTGCCCGCCCGCCGGCGCATCGCCATCCATCAGCAGCCCGGTCTTGCGCCGCATGTCGCGATAGAAATATTCCATGCGCAGCGCCTTGCGGCCCTCTGCCCAGCTTTCGAATTCGGCATGGCTGGCGATGAAGCGATCGTCGGGCAGGATTTCGAGGTCTATGACGGTATCGAGCACCTGCAATTCCTGCAGCACGCGCCATTCACCCGGTTCGGTCACACGGAATTGGGATACGCCATGCCGGTCGGCTGCGCGCAGAACTTCGCCCGCCAAACTGCCGCTGTTATCCGCATCATCCAACCGGACATAATCGACCGTCCAGCCATCGGCGCACAGCTCCTCCGCGAAGTGGCGCATTGCAGAAAATAGAAAGGCGATCTTCTTTTTATGATGGCGCACATAGCCCGCCTCGCCCGCCACTTCGGCCATCAGCACCAGGGCCTTATCGGGACGAGCGCCGCGCAGCGAGGATACGCCGGGAGTCAGTTGGTCCCCCAAAATCAGGATAAGCGTCTGCGCCATAGCTTGCGCCTAGCTTGCGAAGGACGAAGCAACACTACAGGCATAAGGTCGTGTTGGGCGGCGGCGCGGGCAACGCTAGTGCGACGTGATGACTGAACCCGCCACATCGCTTGATCCCCTCGCCAAATGGCTCGGCTATGCCGGGCTGCTGCCGCAATTGCTGGCCGTTGCGATGCTGCTCGACGATGCCTCCTTCAAATGGATCGCGATCGCTGGGGGCTATGGCTATGCGGCATTTATTTTTAGCTTTCTGGGCGGCGTCTGGTGGGGTTTGGCCCTGAATGCCGTCCAACCGCCGCGCTGGATCTATGTCGCTGCCGTCGCGCCCAGCCTGATTTCGCTGGCATCCTATCTTCCATGGGTCAGGGGCTGGGATTGGCCAGCGCCCTCGCTGTGGATATTGACTATTGGGCTTTTGCTGTCGCCGCTGGTCGATCGGGCGCTTGCGCAAGCTATCGCACTGCCCAAAGGCTGGCTGCGCCTGCGCGTACATCTGTCGACCGGGCTGGGGCTGTTAACCGCAGCACTCGCTATCGCCTGACGAAGGGCGGTTCAGTCCTTCTTTAGCCGCAATGCAGGCACAGCGGCAGCGGCATCTTCGGGCGTGATACCTGGGGGTGGGGCGACCGAGAGCCGCGCTTCGCCGCGCATCACCCGCGCCGCACGCTGAATGGCATCGCGCACCCGTGGATAGACACCGCAGCGGCAGATATTGGTGATCGCCGCATCGATATCGGCATCAGTCGGGCTGGCATTTTTCTTGAGCAGGATCGACGCCGCCATGATCATTCCCGGCGTGCAGAACCCGCACTGGACGGCTCCCGCCGCCACAAAGGCCTGCTGCAAGGGATGGCTGCGGTCGACCGACAGTTTTTCGATCGTCGTAACGAAGCGACCTTCCGCCTCTGCCAGCGTCACAAGGCAGGAACGCAGTGCTTCGCCGTCGATGTCGACAATGCAGGCACCGCAATCGCCCTGCCCGCAACCGAATTTGGTACCCGTCAGATTGGACGCATCCCGCAACGCCCACAACAAGGGCGTCTGCGGGTCCATGCGATATTCGACCGGGCGGTCGTTGACGGTAAGCTTGGTCATGCACAAACGGTGTTAGCAGCCGGTTCGCCGGGCTGCCACATCAATCAGCTATAGCCCAGCATCCCGCGCAGCCCGGGGGCCGCATAATCGACCAGACGCTTTTGCATGTCGGGCAGTTCTTCGGGCAATTCTATGCCCATGCCGGTCAGGTTTTCGCGCGCAGTCCCGCTCTGGCTCGGGTCCGAGCCCAGTCGAACGCGTTCGCGCCAGTCGGGTGGCAAAGCGATACCGCATTTGCCCAAAAGGTCGCCGAAAAACTGTTCCGCTTCTGCACTGTCGAGCGCACGCAGATTGGCGATTATGTCTTCATAGCGCACGAAATGCGCGCCGGTTCCCATCCAGGAAATGGCGTTGAAGTTGAAGATTTCGGCCATCGAAGGCGTTTTGCGAAAGATCCCGAAAATCATCAGGTTCAACAGATCTTCGACCTTCAACGCCCCGCTTTTCAGATGCTCGACATTGCCCTTATATTCGTCCGACAGGAAGAAACGGGTCCGGGCGAGCACCCATTTATAGGGATCACGCACGAGCAGGATGACATTCGCGGTCGACGTCTCGATCGCCGAAGCATCCGAAAACAGCAAATGCCCCCAGCTGAGCATCGGACGCTCACTGTCAAATGCCTCGACATGATCGTCGAGGATCGCATGCTGGATGAATTGCGCCTTATATTGCTGCTCGACCGGTACAAACATGCGGATGATATTGCGCAACAAATGGCTGCCGCTTTTGGGCACGCTGTTAAGGAAAACCGGCTTTGCCAGCGGAACCTGCGCAAAGCGGCGGTTTTCTTCATCCAGCGTATCGGGTTTGATGCGAACTGTGGGCATCGCGCGCTCCATCAATTTAGTGCTTGGCGGCCAGAATAGCAGGCCAAAAAAAACGTGGTGGCTCTTTCAAGCCACCACGTTCCTGTACTTGTCAATCGAAAGCGATCAGAATTTCGCCCCGAAATTGATGAAGAAGCGGCGACCAACATAGTCATATTGCGATGCAAATGCCGAACGGCCCTTCACCGAAACTTCGCCACCCGACAGGCCGGAAACCTGCGGGGGCTTACGATCGAGAAGGTTGCTGACGCCGAGGGTCATCTTGAACTTTTCATTCACATCAACCGAAGCCGAAGCGCTGTGATAGAAGACTGTTGGGGTCGTCACATCGACGCAGTAACGACCGAAGGTCGCGCTGGTCAGACAGGTCGAGCCATTGTCTTCGATGAAGTCAGCTTCGTTCGAAGTGCCGCCGACAACGTCAAGGCCGTAGAACAGTTCAACATTGCCCTTGCTCCAGACGAGGTTGAAATCGCCGACCCATTTGGGCTCGCCAAGCTCGCCGTTGGTCGAAACCGTGGTGCCTTCGAACAGCGCGATGTCGTCGCGTGTCTGCCAGGTCATCTGTGCAAGGAAGCGCAGAGTACCCAGATTGCCAAAGTCATGGCGCAGCTCGGCTGTGACATCGACACCCTTGTTGCGCTGGCTGTTGACGTTGATGAAGCTGTCACGAACAAAGCCGACGTTGACAGCGCTGATGACGTTGCCGTTGGTGTCAAACTGACCGCGTTCGAACAGGCTGCAGAGCGGATCGGTCGGGAAGAAGTCCGACGCATAGCAGCCAGCGAGGATGTTGCCGGCACCGAGTTGAGCGATTTCACCCGTCACTTCGATATCGAAATAATCGACCGCAAGCTTGAAGGTGGTGTCGGGCAGGAAACCGAATTTCGGCGTCAGGATCGCACTGATCGTTTTCGCCTTCGATGTTTCTGCTTCAAGCACACCGATACCACCGCCGGTGATGACCGTTGCCTCAATACCCGAACCGGTGTGACCGGCAGGAACACCATCCGCCGCGCAATTGTTTGCGAATTGCTGGCTGATCAGACCATCGGCCAGATTCTGACCCCAGCGGATGCAGGGATCGACGTTACGCTGGTTGAGGAACGAGGTCTGGTCAGCCAGGAACTGTTCGAAAAGCGCCGGTGCACGATAGGATGTGCCATAGGTACCGCGGAAACGCAGCCAGTCGGTAACTTCCCAGTTGAAGCCCAGCTTATAAGTCCAGTTCGCATTGTCCTTGGCGGAGAAGCCATCGACCTTGCGGGTTGCTTTCACGCTGGTGACGCGCGCGGCGGCCGACAGTGTGAAGTTCTGGATGAAGGGCGTGTTGTAGATCAGCGGGATCGAAACTTCGCCAAAGGCTTCCTTGGTGATGCTCTTACCCGCAGTATTACCCGATGCCGTGCTACCCCAGGCATTGTTGATATAGTCAGCCGGATTGGAAGGATCACCACCCGGCGTCAGCGCATAGGTGATATCGCCGGGCAGATCGTTGATCTTGTCCTGACGATAGCTCATGCCCAATGCAACACCGACTGGTCCAGCGGGCAATTCGAACAGATCGCCTGCAACTGAAGCTTCGATATTGTGCTGGTCGTAAATCGTCCGGCCCGTTTCGGTGCCGAACAGGAAGTCACGTTCGGCCTGTGACAGGTTACCACGCAGGAATTCAGGATCGACCCAATTGATATCGATACATTGCTTTCCTGTAACTGCGGTCGTGGTGCCGACGCAGCTGCCAAAACGGAAATCCTGTGTCGCGATCGAGTCGGCAAGGATCTGTTCGTTGGTATAGCGGCCATCCGAGCGGCTAAACTGGTAGTACACGTCCCAGCTCCAGTCCTTGAAGAAGCCTTTATCGACATCGCCACGCAGGCCGGCAACCGCACGGGTGTACTTCACCTTCTGGCTCGAATCACCAACGTCGGCGATCAAGGTCGGGCTCAGATAGGCGGCACCGGTCCAACCCACGGCAAACGGGTCACCAAAGGTTTCGTTGACACCGAACTGCCAGAACTGGCGGAAGCCATCCTGACGGGTGCGGCGCTGGTTGTGCAGTGCTTCGACGTAGAATTCAGCGACATCGCCCAATTCAATCGCGCTATCGAGATAAACCGTAAAACGCTCATTCTTCGGAATGAAGGTTTCTTTCGCCTGGATGGGCGAATAGTTGTTGTACAGGGCAAAGCTGTTGCGATCCCCGGTACGCGCAACCGGATACCAACCGGCAGGCGTGCCGATGTGTGCCGGGTCGGTCGCCGGATTGATGGGCGTCAGATAGTTCTGCAGATTGTCACCGGCATAGTTGTACTGGAACAACACCGCATTGAAATCGCCCGTGCTCCCCGGAATGTTCGAAGAACCATCAGCGGAATAATAATAGGTCAGGTCATACAGCCAGACATGGCCCCAGGGCAAATCGGTGCAGCGATAGTCGCCTGTACGCGGATCGGTCAGGTCGGCACGCTCGCCGGTTTCGGTGAAGATATAATCTTCTTCGCATTCCAGATATTTACGGTCGCGACGCTTCAATTCCTTGCGCTTGTAATAGTCGGCAGCGATCAGGAAGTGCCCGCCGTCAAATTCCTTACCCCAGGCGGCACTGATATTATATTGCTCGCCACCGCTCTTGCCGGGAACCGAGGCAAAGCCTTCAACTTCAAGGCCATCGGTCGATTTCTTGGTCAGCACGTTGACAACGCCTGCGACCGCGTCCGAACCATAAACCGAAGACGCACCGTCCTTGAGAAGTTCGACCTGACGGACAATCGAGCTTGGCATCACGTTAAGGTCGAATGCCGAAACCGCACCGCGCGTACCAGCAGGGCCAGCGCGACGACCATTGAGCAGCACCAGCGTGCGTTCAGCGCCAAGGCCGCGCAGCGAGATGGTTTCGGTACCCGCGCCGCCATTGGTCACAAAGGCCGACGAAATCGCCGAGGTGACCTGGCTCGAACCCGATGCAATCGGCGACGACTGAATCAGTTCGGCAACGCTGTTCTGCCCCTGCTTCGCACCCAGTTCCGGATCAATGACCGAGATGGGCGAAGTCGAGGAGAATTCGTCACGACGGATGCGTGAACCGGTAACAACGATGGGTTGGCCCGTCTCCGAAACGGCGCTTTCACCGTCGGCAATGCTTTGAACTTCTTCGTCGGCAGGTGCCTCCTGCGCATAAGCAGGTGCCACAACGGCCAGTGCGATGGCCGAAACGCCAAACGCAATCCGACCCTTAACGGATTGAATCTTCATGATATAATGCTCCCCAGCATTTGCAACTGGGAACCCTGTCGTCCTGTAGTCTGTTGCGCTACAAATCCGCAGTTTTCCCCGATTCCCAATGCTTATGGCAGGAAATCGCACCTTTCAACCACCCGATAAGATATTCCGATAGCGTGACTTTCAGGCCACAGTTCGCGAACGAACACGAATCCCCCTTGAAACGCCTGGCGAGTCGGTATAGGGGCCCGTCGCGAACGTCGCAGTACATGCGGCGCTTTTTGTTTTGCGCGAACCTTGGTCATACAGCACCGGCTCGCACTTCCGTTCGATACGGTCAGAAGATTTGGAGTGTGGATTTTTTATGCAGATTATCGTTCGCGAAAATAATGTGGACCAGGCGCTGCGTGCCCTGAAGAAGAAATTGCAGCGCGAAGGCGTCTACCGCGAAATGAAGATGCGTCGCCATTATGAAAAGCCGTCGGAAAAGCGCGCCCGTGAAAAGGCTGCTGCCATCCGTCGTGCCCGCAAGATGGAACGCAAGGCTGCGGAACGCGACGGCAGCAAATAATCTGCCTTGCCAACCGGCAAAAAACAGGGCGCCCCACGGGCGCTCTTTTTTTTGTCTGCAAAGCCGCTAAGAGGGCGGTGATTTGATAGGGGCGGCTCCGGCCCCCTCCCCGAATATAATGAGGAAACAACCATGTCCGTCACCACCGTTCCGATCCAGCCGATCAAAAAGGGCTCCATTCCCAAATTCTGGGCAGGAATTGCCGTTGTCGCGCTTGCAGGCGCTGGACTGGCCTGGTGGGGCACGGGCGACATCCGCAGCAAATATGCAACCGATGTCCAATATCTGGCCGACAACGCCGATGAAGAAGGTGTAACGGTCACCAAATCCGGCCTGCAGATCAAAACGATCCAAAGCGGCGAAGGCAAGCCGCCGACCGACAATGATGTCGCGATGATCTCGATCACCGGCACGCTCCGCGACGGCAAGGTTTTTCAGGAGCCCGCATCGGGCCCCTTCCCCGTTTCGGGTGGCATCCCCGGCTTCACCGAAGCACTGAAGCTGATGCAAAAGGGCGGCAAGTATAAAATCTGGATCCCGAGCGACATCGGCTATGGCCCCAATGACGTGCCCGACCAGAAAACCGGCGGTGTTGCCATCCCCGGTGGCAGCTTGCTGATTTTCGACGTCGAACTGCAGGATTTCCTGCCACGCGACCAGTTTGAGGCAGCGATGAAGCAGCAGCAAGAACAGATGCAAAAGGCCGCTGAAGCTGCAGGCCAGGGCGCACCGCCACCGCAAAATTAAAGCTGTCAGCCGGTGTAACATCCGGTTAACCGCTTTGCGCTATGTCTTTCAGCCTATTGCCATTTGGCGCAGGGCGTAAGGGATAGCGATGTCGTTCCAGTTCGATCATTTTGCAGCAGCCGTCCGTGCAGGCGGAGAGATTTCGGCGCGCGATACACTGGCCTTGCGCCAATGGGCGTGGGGCGACGGCGTCTTATCGCAACGCGACGCTCAGGCGCTGTTTGAACTCAACACCCATGCCCAGTCCAAGGATCCTGAATGGGTGAAATTTTTCACCGAGGCACTGTGCGACTATGTCATCGATGGCACAGAGCCTAAAGGTTATGTCAGCGAAGCTGACGCGCTATGGGTCATCGAAGAAATCGACAAAGATGGCCATGTCGAAAGCGTCGCTGAGCTGGAACTGCTGGTCAAGCTGGCGGAAAAAGCGGTCGATCTGCCCAACGTCCTGAAATTCTATGCGCTGGAACAGATTGAAAAGATTATCGTATCAGGCGAAGGCCCGACCCGCGAAACCGCCGTGACACCGCGCACTGTCACCGCTGACGAAGCCCTGTTACTACGCCGCCTGATCTTCGCAGCGGGCAGCCATGGCCCCGTGATTGTCAGCCGCGAAGAGGCCGATCTGCTGTTCCGCATCAAGGATGCCTGTCTGAGCAGCGAAAATGCCCCGGCATGGGAAAAGCTGTTTGTGCAGGGCGTCGCCAACCATTTGCAGGGCTTTTCTGCCTACACGCCGCTGACCCGCGAACGCGCCGAACAGCTCGAAGGTTTCATGCGCAACAGCGCGCCCAGCATCGGCCGCTTTTTCGCCCGCATGGGCCAGCTTGACCTGAAGGCCGGGTTTGCCGAGATTTTCCGCTCGCAGGATCTGCCGCGCGATTATGATGCGGATGTCGAGGAAGCCGAAGAAATCACCCGTCCGGAAAAGGGCTGGCTCGATGCGCGCATTGCCGAACGGGCAGGCGTCGACCGGTATGAGCAAGCCTTGCTCGACTTCCTCTCAGCCTAAATCCCGCCGACCAGCGCCAGCACCACGCCGATGCCAACCAGCATCAGCCCCATCGCTTCGCCCGGCTTCCGCGCCTCTCGCAGGTAAAAGCGACTGAAACCAAGCGTCAGAATCACCTCAACCTGCCCGACCGCGCGCACCAGTGCGACCGGTGCGGTCGCAAAGCCGGTGAACCAGCAGGCCGAACCCAAGGCTGCCAGCAACCCCACCTGCCCTGATGTGCGCCAGGTCGCAAAGACGCGCGGCAGTTGCTCACGCTCCCGCCAGGCAACATAACTACCCTGCATCAGCGTCTGCCAAGCCTGCACCACCACCAGCGCCACCAATGCGGCGAGTAGCTTGTCTGAAGTCGCCAGTTCGAGCGACGCCGACTTGACGAAGATCGAAGTCATGGTGAAGCCCAATCCGGCACCGAGCCCGCACAAAGCGGCGGGTTGGACAATGTCGGCAAGGCGCAATCTCTGCCCTCCGGCTGCCACTATCATGACGCCCGCAACGCCAACGGCGATCCCGCCGATAGTCAGCCAGCTCAAAGTTTCACCCAACATCAGGAACGCCAGCAAGGCCCCTTGCATTGCCTCTGTTTTGGCAAAGGCCGTCCCCGCGACATAGTTGCGATAGCCAAAGGCCATCAGCAGCAAATTGGTGCCGATGATCTGGGCAAAACCGGCAGCGGCGCAAAAGGCGATGAAGGGCAAATGGAGGTCCGGAAGGTCGCTGCGCGTCCACCACAGATACAGCGCCAGCAACACCGTTCCCACTGGCAAGCCATAGAGATAACGCACCAATCCAGCCGCATTCACGGAAAGCTCCGCCCGCACCCGTTGCTGCACCGCGGTGCGCCACGCCTGAAACAGGGCGGCAAGAAGAGTTGCGGGAAGCCAGATCATAGGGTGACGAAAAAGACGATGGTGGCGATCGCCATCACGGCGGTTGCAATCCAGCCGGTGATTGTCGCGCGGGTGCTCAAGGTAAGGCTATGCATCGCCCGCCGATTGCGCGCGATCAGCATCATCACCGCCATCAGCGGGGCTGCCAGCACCCCATTGACCACTGCCGCCCAATAGAGCGCCTTCGCTGGATCAATGCCGACATATTGCAGGCTGACGCCCAGCATCGTGGTAATCGCAATGGTGCCGTAAAACAGCTTGGCCTTGCGCGGCTTGGCATCGAGGCTTCCGGCAAAGCCGAACATTTCGGTGACGGCATAGGCCGCCGACCCGGCAAGAACCGGAACCGCAAGCATACCAGTGCCGATAATCCCCAAGGCAAACAGTGCAAAAGCGAAATCGCCAGCTATCGGCCGCAGCGCCTCTGCCGCCTGTGCCGAGGTTTCGATATCACGAACGCCATTGGCGTGTAGTGTCGCGGCCGTGGCGAATACGATCGCCAGCGATACAATCGAGCTGAAGGCCATACCGGTCAGCGTATCAATGCGGATGCGTGTCAGTTCGGGTCCGGCTTCTTTGGGTGTCATAAACAGCGGCTTTACATGGTGGCGTTTCTGTTCCTCGATTTCCTGCCCGGCTTGCCAGAAAAACAAATAGGGGCTGATGGTGGTTCCCAATATGGCGACGACGGCGGTCGCATAGGCACCTGTCCATTCAAAACGCGGCACTACCAACGAGGTCAGGGCCTCGCCCCAGGGCACTTGGGCAACCATCACCACCGCGACATAGGCAAAGAGCGAAAGCGTCGTCCATTTGAGCACCGAAGAATAACGCTCGTAAGACATCCAGATTTCAGTGGCGACACACACCACACCGAACAAGAGCGTGTAGAGCCCCAATGGCCCGCCGATCAAAAGCCCAACCGCCGCGCCCATTGCTGCAAGATCGGCCCCGAGGTTGATGATATTGGCAACCAGCAGCAGCGACACCATCGTCACCAACAACCAGCGGGGATAATGGCGGCGCAAATTGCGCGCGATACCGCCCCCAGTGACCCGCCCGATTTCCGCCGCAACCTCCTGAATCGCGACCATAAGCGGAAAGCTGAACAGGAAAGTCCAACTGAGGCCATAGCCGAATTGCGCACCGACCTGGCTGTGCGTGCCGATGCCCGAAGGATCATCATCCGCCGCCCCTGTCACCAGCCCCGGGCCAAGGCGCGAGAGGAATTGGCGGAATTTGCCCTTTTCGCTCATGCGTCGCCGACTATGGTGGTGTCGAACGGCGGGAAGATGACCTCTTTGAAAATGACGGGGTTCATGACATCGTCTTACGCCATAGCCCGGCCAAGACAACCCAGCGCAGAAAAACCAAGGGAGGAACGCGATGCAGTTTGCAGGCAAGACAGCCGTCATCACCGGAGGGGCCACTGGCATAGGCTTTGCCCTCGCCAAACAAATGGGTAGCGCAGGCGCGCGGATCATCCTGTTTGAACCGCGCGAGGAGGTGTTGGGCGAAGCGACCGAGGCGCTAAAATCACAGGGCATCGACGCCAAATATTTTGCAGGCGACGTGGCGGACGTGGAAGCGATCGAGGCGCTCGCCGATTTCGCCTGGGCCGAAAATGGGCGCGGCGACATCATCGTCAACAATGCCGGGCTGGGCGGGCCGCGCGGCGGCATATTGAATACCGACCTGGCTGAGGCACGCGCGCTTTACGACGTGAATTTCTGGGGGGTGTGGCACGGCATCCAGACCTTCGGCAAACGCTATCGCGCCGATGGCCTGCCCGCCGCGATTTATGCCACCGCATCGGAAAACGCGCTGTTCAACGCGCTACCGACGGGCGGCGGGGCCTATGTATCGGGCAAACATGCCCTGTTTGGGCTGATGGACGTGCTGCGCCGCGAAATCGCCAACAAGCCCGAGCTTTCGAACATTACCCCCGGCGTCATCATTCCCGGCTGGGTGGCAACCGCACTGTCGCGCAATATGGGCATGGAGGCGGACCGCTTTGCCGAGATCATTTTCAAACAGATGCAGGCCGGTGAATATTATCTGGTCGCGCACAGCTATAATATCGTGCGCCTGCGCGAACGTATCGACGAACTCGAAGCCGCCTTCGCCCGCTACGCCCCGCGCTATGAAGGCGACGAGGAATATGACGTGCAGCTCTATTATGCGCGGCTGGCGGCGGAACAGGCGGCGAGCTGATTTGCCGCGAAGCAATGTATTGGCGATATTAGTTGTTATCGATCCGCTCAAAAATTACCGGATCATCCTTTGATCGAATTTTAAGCCTGTGAGTAGCCAGCGTTCCAGCGGATGCCTCGATCCATGCGGATACCGCACCTTCGGTTTGCTTACGGCAATAGTGACTGAGCGTGCCATCGCTACCTCTCAGCCAGATCCATACCGATCCGTCGCTTCCCGTAAATTCGGTTCTTTCGCCAGCACGAAAGGCGGCAGAGCATTGATCGTGTTTACTTAGGTCCGCCTCAGCCAGATTGACTGTCGCTGAGCCAGAATTTTCTCTTTCTGGTGCGCAGGCGGTTAGGAAGCACAACAGGATAATCGGCAGAAATGGGTAGCGCAAACCAGACATAAGGACTCCTTTGTAACAACCACCCTTCGCAATTATGCCGGCAACAACCCTTCCTCGGCAATCTTCTTCTTCCAGACGAGCGGCGCGCTGGTGTGGACATTCTCGCCCGTGGAATCGACCGCCACGGTCACGGGGAAGTCGCTGACCTCAAACTCGTAAATCGCTTCCATGCCCAGATCTTCAAAGCCCACAACCTTGCTGCCCTTGATCGCGCGGGCGACGAGATAGGCCGCGCCGCCGACTGCCATCAGATAGGCTGACTTGTGCTTGGCAATCGCCTGCGTCGCGGCAGGGCCACGTTCGGCCTTGCCGACGCAGCCGAGCAGACCTTGTTCGAGCATCATGTCCATGAACTTGTCCATGCGCGTCGCGGTGGTGGGGCCGGCGGGGCCGACGATTTCCTCACCTACGGGATCGACCGGGCCGACATAATAGATCATCCGCCCCTTGAAGCTGACCGGCAATTCCTCACCCTTGGCCAGCATGTCGGCAATGCGCTTGTGCGCGGCGTCGCGGCCGGTGAGCATCTTGCCGTTCAAAAGCAGGCGGTCGCCCGCCTTCCAACCGGCAACGACTTCGGGCGTCAGTTCATCGAGGTTCACCCGCTTCGCTGCGCTGTCGGGGGCCCATTCGACCTTGGGCCATTCATCGAGCTTGGGCGCTTCGAGGAACACCGGCCCCTCACCATTCAGCGTGAAATGCGCGTGGCGGGTGGCGGCGCAATTGGGGATCATCGCCACCGGCTTTGATGCGGCGTGGGTCGGGTAGTCCATAATCTTGACGTCGAGGATCGTCGCGAGGCCGCCCAGCCCCTGCGCGCCGATACCCAGCGCATTGACCTTGTCGAAGATTTCGATGCGCAGCCGCTCGATATCATTTTGCGGGCCGCGTTCCTTCAGCTGCGCCATGTCGATCGCGCCCATCAGGCTTTCCTTAGCGAGCACCATCGCCTTTTCAGCAGTGCCGCCGATGCCGATGCCGAGCATCCCCGGCGGACACCAGCCCGCGCCCATTTGGGGCACCATTTCGAGCACCCAGTCGACGATATTGTCGGACGGGTTCATCATCTTGAACTTGGTCTTGTTCTCACTGCCGCCGCCCTTCGCCGCTACGTCGAAGCTCACCTTGTCACCCGGCACCATTTCCAGATGGACCACCGACGGCGTATTATCGCGCGTGTTGACGCGGGTGAAGGCGGGGTCGGCCAAAATCGAGGCGCGCAGTTTGTTTTCGGGGTGGAGGTAAGCGCGGCGCACGCCTTCATCGATCACTTCCTGCAAGCTGCGATGGCTATCAAGCACGCATTGCTGACCCCATTTGACGATGACGGTGACGATGCCGGTATCCTGGCAGATCGGGCGATGCCCCTCTGCGCACATGCGGCTGTTGGTCAGGATCTGCGCAATCGCATCCTTCGCCGCCGGTCCCTGCTCCTTCTCATAGGCTTCGCCCAGCGCACGGATATAATCCATCGGGTGGAAGTAGGAGATGTATTGCAGCGCGTCGGCGACAGATTCTATGATGTCGCCTTCGGCTATGGCGATGATGTCGTTTTCGGAAATCGTGACGGTCATGGAACAGGCCCTGTTTACTGGGAGAACGCCATCGCCTTTACGCAGACGGGCCGGATGTTCAAGACCTCTCGGGATTCAACAGGAAAACCACATAGCCCCTGAATTTCGGATTGCGCGGCAGGTCGGGCGGGGCTTGCCATTCGCCATGCTGCACAAGGCCGATTTTAAACGGCAGTTTCACCCGCTCCAACTGGCGCAGATAGGCCTCATACCCCGATATGGTGTGCCGCCCCTGATAGGTTTGCAACACCACCTCATCGACCGTCCCGGCCAGCGCATTGAGTGCAGGGCTGTCACCACCGCTGCTCCAGTCGAGCAGGCCGGTGACCGAAAGGCCGGTCCCTGTCGGCAATTCGGCACGCAGTTGTTTCAGGAAGGCGGCATAGCCCGGCAACCCCCGTGTCGCGGCGTCGAAATCGATCTGGATGCCTGCAATCCGGTTACCCTTGGCCTTCCAGTTTTCCATGTCGCGCCGGATGCGCGGCAGCACCTTCGCCTCCCATGCCAGCGTCTCGACACGATACACAATCCAGACCTGCGCATGCTTTACCCGCGGGATCCCCGGACGCAGATCAACATAGCGCCCATCGGGCCCGCCTTTGATTTCAGCGGCGAGGATATAAATCGCCTTCGCCTTGTCGAGCACCGGTTGTGGCTCAACCCCGGCCCAGAGCCAGAAGGCATCATAGGCCTGCGCATCGACACGACCATCTTCCGCTCTGTTACAGGCAGAGAGCAACAGCAGCGCAAGAAGCGCAAACAGGCGCATCAGGCAATCACCAATAAACGGTCAGTTTCTTGGCCCAAGGCGAAGTCGGGAATTCGCGCTTGAGTTGCTGGAACCACGCCTTGCGCTGCGCGGGCGTTTGTTCACTATCGTCGCAGCCATTATTCCCGCTTGGCGCATAGCAACGGATTGCGCGGTGCAATGCGTAAGCCCGGTTTTCAGCCCCAGCTGCCGGATTGGCAATGATGACCTTATAGGCATCGAGCCGCGAGAAACGCTTACCGCCAAAGGGCGCTGGATTTCCGCCCAGTTCATCCTTGCCACGCGGCTCATCCAAATATTCGGTCACGCCGTAAAAATCGGGGTCCATGCCATGCGTACGCACGAACTCACCCAGACACAAAAGCCCGCGCGGATCTT
The DNA here is from genome assembly GCF_003367235.1 of Sphingorhabdus pulchriflava. Lineage (GTDB taxonomy): Bacteria > Pseudomonadota > Alphaproteobacteria > Sphingomonadales > Sphingomonadaceae > Sphingorhabdus_B > Sphingorhabdus_B pulchriflava. The sequence goes on along the minus strand of NZ_QRGP01000001.1, from coordinate 138,649 downwards.
TGGCATTGGCGGCCAGCGTGGAGGCCGTGGTGCGGAGCGTCGGGCAGGCAAAATCCTTTGATCCTGCCCAATTGAACACCGCAACCTCTGAGAAACGCGGCGTTTCATAATCGTCGGCAGCGATCCGTTTGGCATTGGCCGGAACCAGCGCGCTATCCTTGACAAAGCCCGCATAGTCGCCGCGCGTCAGTTGCTTGTAGAGCAAGGCATAGAGCGCGACGTTGCGTTCCGTAGCCGGAGCCGCCTTGTCGGCAGCACGCGTGCGCAGCAGCGCAGCGCCAGCTGAATAGCGCAGCAGGATTTCGCGTATTTCCGGATCGCGGATCGGAGAGCCAGCGGCATAAACAAGGTCGAGCGCCTTGGTGCGCTCCAGATGCATCGCTAGGCCGAGTTCTGCCGTGCCCTTCTGGAAGGGCAGCTTGCCCGCATTGAGCGTGGAAATCAACGCCCCCCGCGCCCTTGCATCACTGGCTTCGTCCATCGCCACTGCACGCAGCAATTGCCGACTATAATCGAGATAGCTGGTTCCGGTCGTGCTGGCCGGGATCAGTTTCAATACGGCATCCGGATTCTTCTCGACATAATAAGCGTGCGCCGCCAGCAGATAGGTGAACAGATCTTCCTGGCCGGCAAACCGACCGCGTAGAGCCTCGATCGAAGCACGGCTGATCGGGCCATTCTGCGAATCTTGCTGGCTCTCCTCATCATAATAGCGCATTTCACGCAGCGCGATCACCGCGAGCAATTCGGGATCGCTGGTATCATCGGGGCCGAGTTCGCCGAACAGCTTGATATCCAGCTCCTGCACCAGATCAGCGAGTGAAATGTTGCGCTTTCCCGCATCCTTTTCGGCAAATTGGGCGATATATTCGTTGAGCAATTTCTGCCGGTCCTGCCCCAGCCAATAGACGCGGCGCAGCAGGCCGCGCGCCGATGCCGCATATTCGCCGTTAGGCCAGCCCTTCAGATAGGCGCGCAAACTATTTTCGGCAGCAGCGAGCAGTGCCTTGTCGCCGCCTTCTTTGTCGAGATCGCCATAGTCACCAAAGGCGCTCTCGGTAGCCTGATTGAGCGCAACACGGCCAATCATGTAAGTCGTGGCTGCGTCGAGCCAATTGTCGCCGGTCTTGCCTATCCCGGTAAAGGCAGCCCGCGCGCCTGGCAGATCGCCATCATAAAAGGCAGCCGCCCCGATCAGATAATCGGCAAAGGCCTTGCCGGTCTTGGAGGAAACATTCTGTATCGCGACTTCGGCGACCGCTCGGGCTGTCTCGCCGCTTGAACATTGCGGGCTCATCGCGCTGCGCGCAGCCGCGAGCGTTGCCCGCTCAGCCCCGCTCAAACCTTTTGCTGCGCCCACGGCGGCGATAAAGGAGGCAGAACCTGACTGGTTCGACATGCAGCGTGTGCCCCAGGGGAAGTCGGCACTGTCATCGCGCTCCTTGCGCCCAGGCCCCAATATTCCAGCAAAATAAGGAAAGCTGAACGGCTCTGCCTCACTACGACGGCGATCATTATAATAGCTGTCATAATCGGGAACGTTCGAAACCCCGACCGAACCATGCCGGTCGTAAAGTAACATCAGCAGATTTACCCGCGTGTCGTTGCCGGGACTGAGCAGGGCGGTGCCGCTGCAACCATTGTTGCTGGTCTGCCGGATTTTCCATGTCGGATAACAGGTCGAATCCGAGCTGGCCTGCGCGGGAGAGATAGCAAAAGTCGCAGCAAATGCGATGGCGGCAAGCGCAAACGGACGAAGCTTCATTGTCGGGACTCCTTCATCCCGACTTGTGAGTCAGAGCGCGCGCGTCGTCAACTGTCGCGTCGTGCTAATGCCTTGAATTTTACGCAACCATTTCATTCACTGTTTAGGCTCGCGCATCCGGATCAGGCCTTCCTGCGCACAGGTCGCAACCAGCCGCCCGTCGCGGGTATAAATCGATCCACGATTGAAACCGCGACCCCGCCCGGCCCATGGGCTGTCGCAGCTATAGAGCAACCACTCATCAACACGGAAATCATCGTGTAACCAAACCGCATGATCAAGGCTTGCAGAGACAAAGCCTGGAGTTTCCCATCTGACACCATGGGGCAAAGTACAGGTGCCAAGCAACCAACTGTCGCTTGCATAAACGAGCATCGAACGGTGCATCGCCTTGTCGTCGCCGATCGAGCCACGCAGTTTGAACCAGATATTCTGGATGGCCGGATTACGGATCTCCCCACCTAACCAATCACGGGGATTGCAGGGGCGATGTTCGAATGGGCGTTCCCGAACAAAGTTTTCTCGGTGTTCGACCGGGATGGAATCTACGATACGCTTGCGAAGTTCGTTTTCAGGTTCGAGCGATTCAGGAGGTGGCACATCCGGCATGTCAATCTGATGCTCGAAGCCTGCTTCCAGTTTTTGAAACGAAGCGGCCATGTTGAGTATCGGACGGTCCTTTTGCAGGGCGATAATTCGTCGAGTTGAAAAACTCCCCCCATCGAAATCGCGTTCAACACGAAAAGTGATTTCGTAATTCTCGTCACCCGCGCGCATGAAATAGGCGTGCAGTGAATGGGCGATCCGTTCGGACCCTACCGTATCCTGCGCAGCGGCCAGCGCCTGCGCGATAACCTGCCCGCCAAAGACGCGGCCTACGCCGCCAGGCTTGCGCATCCCCAGATACCAGCCATCGCCCATGCGCTGGACAGAGAGCAGGTCTTCAAGCTCGGTGACGAGCGGATGTTTTTGCGTTTGGTTTCCAGACATGGGGGCGCGTTAGCAGCGCCTATGGCTGTTTTGCAATCGGTTCGGGTCGAGAAATATGACCTGCTATTCAGGCCGGACCCGTATCTCGGCGCGCCAGGTGGTGACCGGAGGCGTCGGACCAATATCACACGCCCCCCACCATTCGTCTTTGGCGCGGCGGAATTTTTGGCCATCCCATGCAAATTGGGTCGAGCCGCCACAACTGAGCGAAGCACGGCCGGAGGTTACGAGCATCTGATCAGCCTCGTCCCAATACGCGCCGGGAAGCGCTTCGGCCCAATCGTCGTCTGGGCCCGAACCATATTCGATCTTGGCCAGCCTGACATTGCCGACATTGTCGACCAGCATCACCCTTTCAGAACTGTTGGTTGCGCCAGCCATGCATTCAATCGTCAATAGGGCGAGCGTGGTGGATTCATCCAGACGGACATAGTCGATCTTGTCGCCGGGTTCGGTCCGTTTGTTTTCGCGCTCGCACGAATAGGATGCGCGTTGCCGGGCAATTTCGGCGTCCGATAATCGTGCCGGTGGCCTTTCGGAAAAGGGCGGTACCGTAATGACAGGCAATGCCGGCGCGGCGGGCACCTGCGCTGCCGGAATGTATCCCCGCACTGCTAGTGCGCTTTCATTGTGCAGCCGCCCCTGCACCGCATCCATGTAAACAAAAGCGGCTTCCAACCCGTCAGTGGACACCGACATCGCGTCAGATCCCTTTTCGAGCAATGAGATGCTGTCACCCAGATGCAGTTCGTCAAATACCCTGTGACCTGGCTGGAAAGCCGCATGCCAACTCCACGATGTCGGAGACGATTTTGTGCGGCGCGCCACAAATTCCACGTCGGTTTTGTTGTCGCCCAGCAGGATGGTGACTTTCCGTCCTTCGACATTGTTGAAATCATCCAACTCGACTTCAAGCAGACTGTCTGGACCGGGTTCACGCACAAATGTGACGTCCAGAGGTGCTTCGCCTGCTGCAGTTGCCGTGCATCGGGCACCATTATCGCACACGACCATCCAGTCGCCGAATGTGACCGGACCGCCAACTGCGGTTGCCATCAGGGCAATGGCCATCAGCATAAGTTGCAATCCTTTTTCATGATATGCGTGCGAACCTGGTCTACAGTCGCGGTGTAGGCTTGATCCGCTTTATCGGGAGAATCAGCCAGCCGGTCCGCGACGTCAACGATGCCGGTGAACTAATCCAAATGGGCGTCATCCACCTGACACTAAAATGCGAATCCACGCAGCTGCGTCAGTCAAGTCGGCAATGACTTTATCCCCACCGATATTTTGTCGTGGATAAAAAATTTTTCTCGCTCGCTGCAAAAACTCTTGCGCGTCATACAAGCCTTAGGAAGTCCACGCGTCGCTGTGACGCACCCTCAAAATGGTGCGACGAACCGAATCAGACAAGCGACGAATCGAGTCCCTAATTAACCATTTACCCTCTTGCGTCTGAAAATGGTTGAGGCACTATAGGTAGCGGTTGGCCACAGGGGGCATACCTACAATTTGTGTTTCATCCTGCAGGAGCAATTCTGCAGCGGGGCATTTTTGCCCTGAAAAAATAGCGGATGACGCGCGAATTTATGCCCTTTGGGTCGCACAAAATGCTAAGGGAAGTGTTTGCTTCCCGAGTCGAACAAGAAGCGAACAAGTTTCTTGGGTTTTAACAGTCGGGGCCGACATTCAAACGGGGTGGAAGTCGGCACCAAATTGGGGAGCAGAGAGTCACATGGATTTCAGGGATACTGGCCGGGAGGCCGGAGAAGGTAATATGGCGGACATGCTCGAAGCAGAAAAGACAGAGACCGAAACCCCGCAGGTAAAGAAGGCAAAGCCCGAACAGGAAGTTGCCGAGGCGAAAGCCAAGGCTGGCGATAGCAAGACTGTCGACGTGCGGCGCTTTGATGTTGTGACGGATAGCGCACGCGACGATCTGCTGACCGAGTTCGGCAAAGAAACGCTGCGCGACCGCTATCTGCTGCCCGGCGAAAATTATCAGGACCTGTTCGCCCGCGTGGCCTCTGCCTATGCAGACGATCAGGATCACGCCCAGCGGCTCTATGACTATATCTCCAAATTGTGGTTCATGCCCGCCACCCCTGTTCTTTCGAACGGCGGTACCGGACGTGGCCTGCCCATCAGCTGCTATCTGAACAGCGTCGACGACAGCCTGGAAGGCATCGTCAATACTTGGAATGAGAATGTCTGGCTGGCATCGCGCGGCGGCGGCATCGGCACCTATTGGGGCAGCGTGCGCGGCATCGGCGAACCCGTTGGCCTCAACGGCAAGACCAGCGGCATCATCCCCTTCGTCCGCGTGATGGACTCGCTCACCCTTGCCATCTCGCAAGGCAGTCTGCGCCGCGGTTCGGCCGCCTGCTATCTCGACATCAACCACCCCGAAATTGAGGAATTCCTCGAAATCCGCAAACCCTCGGGCGATTTCAACCGCAAGGCATTGAACCTGCACCACGGCGTGCTGCTGTCGGACGAGTTCATGGAAGCGGTGCGCGATGGCGCGGAATTCAACCTCAAATCGCCCAAGGATGGCAGCATCCGGGGCACGGTCGATGCGCGCTCGCTGTTCCAGAAGCTCGTTGAAACCCGCCTCGCCACCGGTGAGCCCTACATCATCTTCAGCGACACCGTGAACAACGCGATGCCCAAGCATCACCGCGAGCTCGGGCTGAAGGTTTCGACGTCAAACCTGTGCGCAGAAATCACTTTGCCCACCGGCCGTGACCATCTGGGTGGGGATCGCACTGCGGTCTGCTGCCTCTCCTCGCTCAACCTTGAAACATGGGATGAGTGGAACGGCGACAAGATGTTCGTCGAAGATGTGATGCGCATGCTCGATAATGTGCTGCAGGACTTCATCGACCGCGCGCCCGACGAGATGGCCCGCGCGCGCTACAGCGCCGGCCGCGAACGCTCGGTCGGCCTCGGTGTGATGGGCTTCCACAGCTTCCTGCAATCGCGCGGCCTCGGCTTTGAAAGCGCGATGGCTAAGTCGTGGAACATGAAGATCTTCAAGCATATCCGGGCACAGGCCGATCAGGCGTCGATGGTGCTCGCCACCGAACGCGGCGCCTGCCCCGATGCCGAGGAACGCGGCGTGATGGAACGCTTCAGCTGCAAGATGGCGATCGCCCCCACCGCATCGATTTCGATCATCTGCGGCGGCACCAGCGCGTGCATCGAGCCGATCCCGGCGAACATCTACACCCACAAGACGCTGTCGGGCAGCTTCATCGTCAAGAACCCCTATCTCGAAAAGCTGCTGCAAGAGAAAGCCAAGGACAGCACCAATGTCTGGAACAGCATCCTCGAAAAGGGCGGTTCGGTACAGCATCTCGATTTCCTCAGCCCAGAGGAAAAGGATACGTACAAGACCAGCTTCGAAATCGACCAGCGCTGGCTGCTCGAACTCGCCGGTGACCGCGCGCCCTATATCGATCAGGCGCAGTCGCTAAACCTGTTCATCCCGGCAGACGTGGAGAAATGGGATCTCCTCATGCTCCACTTCCGCGCATGGGAACTGGGCATCAAGTCGCTCTATTATCTGCGCAGCAAGTCGATCCAGCGCGCTGGCTTTGCTGGCGGCGTCGAGGCGGACAACACCGCCGACGCGCCCAAGATCGAACTGAGCGCGGGCGAGCAGACCGATTATGAGGAATGCCTGGCTTGCCAGTGAGTTACCTCCTCTCCCCCTGCGGGAGAGGATATGAAGCCTTGCTGCTTTAGCAGCTAGGCGAAGTTGGAGAGGGGTTGCACGCAAGTCGCCTCACACCCCCTCTCCCACTGCGACTAGGCAGCGAGCTGCCAAGTCTCGTTGCCCTCTCCCGCAAGGGGAGAGGGAAAAGTTTGAACCGAGGAAGCAAGAAAATGCCACTGTTAGAAGCCCGCAACAGCTACAAGCCCTTTGAATATCCCTGGGCCTATGATTTCTGGAAACGGCAGCAGCAGATCCACTGGCTGCCCGAGGAAGTGCCCTTGGGGGAGGATTGCCGCGATTGGGCGCAGAAGATCAGTGAGCATGAGCGCAACCTGCTGACGCAGATTTTCCGCTTCTTCACCCAGGCCGATATCGAGGTGCAGGATTGCTACCACGAAAAATATGGCCGCGTGTTCAAGCCGACCGAGGTGAAGATGATGCTCACCGCCTTCTCCAATATGGAGACGGTGCACATCGCGGCGTACAGCCATTTGCTCGACACCATCGGCATGCCCGAAAGCGAATATTCGGCCTTCCTCGAATATGAGGAAATGGCCGCGAAGGTCGATTATATCCACCAGTTCGGCGTCGATAATGACGAAGATATCGCCCGCACCCTTGCGATGTTCGGCGGCTTCACCGAAGGCGTGCAGCTCTTCGCCAGCTTTGCCATGCTGATGAACTTCCCGCGCTTCAACAAGATGAAGGGCATGGGGCAGATCGTCAGCTGGTCGGTGCGCGACGAAAGCCTGCACTGCGAAGGCATCACCAAGCTGTTCCACGCCTTCACCAAGGAACGCGACTGCCTGACCAAGGCGGTGAAGGAAGACATTATCGATTGCTGCCAGAAAGTTGTGCGGCTGGAAGACAGCTTCATCGATCTGGCGTTCGAAATGGGCCCGGTACCGGGGATGACCGCGAAGGAAATCAAGCGCTACATCCGCTACATCGCCGACTGGCGCCTCGGCCAGCTGGGCCTGCCGCAAATCTATATGGTCGAAGACCACCCGCTGCCCTGGCTCGCGCCGCTGTTGAACGGTGTGGAGCACGCCAACTTCTTTGAAACCCGCGCGACCGAATACTCGAAAGCGTCCACCCGCGGCAATTGGGGCGAGGTTTGGGATTCGTTTGATAAGCGGAAGAAGAAGCCCGCCAATGATGGCGCAGTAGACGCTGCGAGCGACGAAGCCGATATGTTTGCGCAGGCGGGGGTTGCGGCGGAGTAAAACAATGAACGACGAAACACGACGTAAAATCGCATACGCTGCCGCAAGAAAGAACGGCACCCAAAGCGGAAGCGTGTACAGCTACGAAGCTGGTGCGCATACGTCCATGGGCGGATCGAGTAACTCAATGTTTGACTATGGTTCTGGCAGCCATTTTTCGAACAATTACGACTATGGTCGGGGTAGTCACTGGCAAATCAATGTATCAGGAAACCGATTTTCTGGATATGACTATGCCACGGGCCATCATTTTTCGGGATCAATTTCCGGTCGATCAGTAAGTCTATACGACTACGGCGAAGGACGTCATTTTTCTTATTCAGTTTGAACAAAGCCTAGGCCACGAAGGGACGATTTGTGAGCGGATGGACGCCAGAAAATGTGCGCGATACACTACAGGCGAATGGCATTGGTATCAAAACAGAAGGTAGGACTGGCAACGATCTAGGCACGGAATTTCGATGTGACGATGGCCAGATTGTTCAGGTCTACGACACAGGCAAAGTATCTGTTCAAGGAAAAAACCAAGAAGCTGTCCGCCAAATTCTCGGTGTAGCACAGCCGCTGTCGGTGGTTGCCGCCCCCGCCGCAAAGCCACAGGCCAACAGAAACGTATTTGTAGTGTACGGGCACGATTCCGATGCTAGAAATGAACTTGAAGCTATGCTTCGGCGATGGGGCCTTAACGCTCTCATACTCGATCAGCTAACTAGCGGTGGCCAGACGATTATTGAAAAGCTTGAGTCGGTAAGACAGGAAGCTAATTTCGCCGTCATTTTGGCCACTCCAGATGACCAAGGTCATCGCGCGAACCATCCCGAAGAACTTGCTTATCGAGCCCGCCAAAATGTGGTTCTTGAGCTGGGAATGATGCTATCTGTTCTCGGAAGGGATCGAGTGGCGATATTGATGAAAGATCAAGTCGCGATGGAGCGTCCCTCAGATATTCAAGGTCTGATATACATTCCATTCAAAGAAAAGATTAGTGAGTGCGCTCTTCAGCTAGCTAAGGAAATTGACGCTAAGGGCATACCCATCGACCTGAAAAAAGTTTAATTATGAACGGTTGCGTCCCATGATCACTCCCCACCCCGCCACCGAACGATGGGCGCAATTCCAAGCGGAGGGAATGTTTCATGGCGCGCCGGTGGATTTGGCCGATGGCTATATCCACCTATCCCCCACCCCCATAACCGGCTAGGCCGGTGCCATGGCCGATCTCTATCTCAAAGCACTCGAATCCGAACGCCGCAGCCTGTGGGCGACCGCCCGACTGAAAGGCCTGCCCAAGGATTCGCCCGAACGCGTGCGGATCGCGCAGATTGATGCCGATATCGCCGCGCACAAGGCCAAGGCCAAAACGCCCAAGCCATGACCACCCCCCACCCCGGCACCGCCTATAAAATCCTCACCGCCGACCAATGGGCGCAATTTCAGACGGACGGCATATTCCACGGCGCGCCGGTGGATCTGGCCGATGGCTATATCCACCTCTCCGCCGCTGACCAGCTGCAGGGCACGCTCGACAAGCATTTTGCAGGCCAATCTGGTCTGGTGATTGCCGAGGTCGATCTGGCCGCACTGGGCGAGAGCGTGAAGTGGGAGGTTTCGCGTGGCGGAGCCCTCTTCCCCCATATCTACGGCCCGCTGCCGATGGCGGCGGTGCTGGGGACGCGCGGACTGGATTAACTCACGCAGGAGTCGAAGACGGCCGGAGGCCAGCCGCAGAGGACGCAGAGATAATGACAGGCGCGGGAGCGCCCTTTTTTGTATCACGCAAAGGCGCGAAGATTTTGAAGAGGGTAGTTTGAGCCTAATCCTCATCCCCATTCGCTGCGTGCGCGATCTTTGAAGCAAGAGCTGCGCTCTTGATAATCTTTGCGCCTTTGCGTGAACCTTTAAATCGCAACGGCGCGATTCCGCACTGTCCTACACGCCCCTTGTCGGCTTATGCCCTGTGCCTTTTCGATAAAGGACAGTGAAATGAACCACCCCTCCCCCCTCCGCCACGATACCGACGCCAAACTCCCCGCCGCCGCTTATCTGCGCTATGAAAGCCGCTCCGATGGTTGGAGTGGCGGGCGGCAAGCGGCGTTTCTGGCGCATCTGGCCGACAATGGCGTGGTCGAGGATGCGGCGCGGTCGGTGGGGATGAGCGTATCGGGTGGCTATGCGCTGCGGCGGCAGGCGCGGGGTTTTGCCTTTGATCTGGGTTGGGAGGCCGCGTTGATCCTTGCCCGGCGGATCGTTGCCGACCGGTTGATGAGCGCTGCGATCCGGGGGGAAGAAGCCCGCTGGGTGCGCGAAGAAGGCATCACCACCTACACCCGCCAAAACACCCGGCTGTCGATGGCGCTGCTCGACCGGGTAAACCCCGCAACCGCCGTGCCAGAGGTATTGGCGGTGGTCGTCCGTTTTGACTGTTATCTGCAGATGCTCGACGAAGGGCTGAACGGGCAGGAATTGTGGGATCTGTTCTTTGAAGAGGCACTGCCCGCCAGCGACCGGGAGGCGCGGGCCAGGGTAAGGCATTCGCTTCTACTTTCTGAAGAATCTGCGGGTTTTGACGAGGAGGAAGGACAGGAGGAGCCGCCGATTGAGTATAAATCGATGGAAGGGCCGCCAACATCCTATGGCAAACCGTGCAAAGCGCATTTCCTATCCTCTGCGACCTCTGCGCCTCTGCGTGAGACAATTTTTTCATCACGCAGGAGTCGAAGACGGCCGGAGGCCAGCCGCGAGAACGCGGAGATTTTTGATGCAGCTCCGCTGCTTTCAGAATCTCCCCTTGGCGAAGTGCCCACTGAATCCCAGCCAACTGCACACCCCGCCTCGCGCTTGCCCCAGCCCAATGGATATGGCACGTGCACCAAAGGCAGGCGTCGGGGTCGTGCGACCTGCGGAGTGAATGCGATTATGACAAAATGCGGCGCTATAGGCCTTGTTTATGCTCTAGCCACCGGGGCTTTGATGCCCACCATGCTGAGCGCGGCGGAGCTGCCCGCACCGGTGCCAATGGCGCCGCCTACGCCACCGCTGGTGTGTGCCAGCACCACGCCGCTGCCGCCTGAAATTGCCGCGATTGCCCAGGCAAAACCGAAAATATGGCGGGATTCAATCGGAACGCTGATCAAGGGACCAGTGCTCGGCGGGACGATAGATTGTACCGAAACCTTCGACGCCGATGCCAGCCGGATTATCACGGTGCGCTCCGAAAAATTCACGCTGCAAGGCGTGAAAGGGCGGATCGCTTATCTGGACAACAGCGTCAAAATCGCGCTGGACGGTGATCGAATGCCGCACGTCGGTCGTCCGAAAGACGGACCAAGCGATTATGATTGCAGCTGGCCGTCCATCGGCACCAATTCCGCGCGCTGCATCTCCGCGCTCGATCCAGCGGCAGACATGCGGCTGATCGGGCTCGCGGCCAAGGAAGGGCAGGTGGCGGCGCTCGAAATCAACCCGTCGCTGTTCGCTGGCAACAGCAATTTGCTCGATCCCGAAAAGCCGGTGCGGCTGTACAACAGCGCGGGTGCATCAATGGAGGTGCGCTGGAACATGGGTCGGTTGGTCGCCATCGAATATATCCGATCGGCGATGTTCGAAGGCGCGCCCTTTGTCAGCATTATCAATGGACTGAAGCCAGGCGAATATCTGTCAGTCGAGGCCTATGATAAGGGCAAGGACAAGCCCGTCATCCGCCGCGCGGAGGCGAGCGCGGTGCTCGGCCAGCTCAACACGGCCTTCGCTTTGGCGGAGGCTTTGCGAAAGAAATGAGCGGGGCGCGGACGCCTAAACGGTGAAGCTCTCGCCGCAACCGCAACTGCCGGTGGCATTGGGGTTGGTGAAGACGAAACCGGCGGTGAATTCATCTTCCTGCCAGTCCATCGTCGAGCCGACCAGATAGAGCACCGAACCGCCATCGATGAAGAATGTGCCGCCGGGGGTTTCGATTTTCTCATCAAAAGCAACAGCTTCGCTGACATAATCGACCGAATAGGCAAGGCCGGAGCAACCGCGACGCGGGGTCGACAGCTTGACGCCAATCGTGCCTTCGGGCGCATTGCGCATCAGCTCGGCAACGCGTTCTTCGGCAGCGGGCGTCAGGGTGACGGCGGCGGGAAGCGGGCGACGGGTCTTGGTTTCCCCCGTTTGATTCTGAGCACTCATCACAGCATCCCCAGTTCGAGGCGTGCTTCATCAGTCATCTTGTCCGGTCCCCATGGCGGATCCCAGACCAAATTGACTTCGGCATCACCAATCCCCGGAACCGCACCGACGCGCAGTTCGACTTCGCCGGGCATGCTTTCGGCAACGGGGCAATGTGGCGTTGTCAGCGTCATCGTCACCAGCGCATGGCCGCCATTGATCTCCACGCCATAAATGAGGCCAAGATCGTAGATGTTGACCGGGATTTCGGGATCGTAAATCTCCTTGAGCGCAGCGATCACGGCCTCTTGCAGCGCCTCGTCACCCTCAGCCACAGGCTCGGGCTTTTGCGCAAGAAAACCCTCAAGATAATCCTTCTTGCGCTCCAGCTTTTCGGCAGGGCTCTCAACATCTTCCACGCGCGCTTTTGGCGGCGTGGGGACGCTGTCGACTTCTTCGACCAAGATTTTCTGCTCTTCGCTCATCCGAAGATCCTTTTCACCCGTTCAAGGCCGCGGACCAGAGCCGCGACATCGCTTTCATCATTGTAAATTCCAAAGCTTGCCCGCGCGGTGGCGGGCAGCCCCAAATGCTCCATCAGCGGCTGTGCGCAATGATGGCCAGCGCGGATCGCCACGCCCTCTTCGTCCAATATGGTGCCGATGTCGTGCGGATGCACCCCTTCCATGCTGAAAGAGACAATCCCCGCCGCGTCCTCGGGCCCGTAGAGAGTGATCGAATTGATCGAACGCAGTGCTTCACGCGTCTGCCGAACCAATTCCGCCTCATGTGCGTGGATGGCATCGAGTCCGATGGCTTCTACATAGTCGATCGCTGCGCGCAGTCCCATCACCTCGACTATTGCTGGCGTGCCCGCCTCAAACCGCGTCGGCGCAGGGGCGTAGGTCGTTTTTTCAAAGGTCACCCGGTCGATCATCGAACCGCCGCCCTGATAGGGTGGCATGGTATCGAGCAATTCCTTGCGGCCCCATAGCGCGCCGATCCCGGTCGGGCCGTAAAGCTTATGCCCGCTGAACACATAATAATCGCAGTCGAGTTCCGCGACATCGACCGGCAAGCGCGGCACAGCCTGGCAACCGTCGAGTAGCAGTTTCGCTCCCACCTTATGCGCAAGCGCAGCTGCACGCTTTGCATCGAGGACCGAGCCCAGAACGTTGGAAACATGCGCGAAAGCAACCAGCACATGATCCTTGGTCAGCATCGCTTCCGCCGCATCAAGATCGATGCAGCCATCCGGCGTCAGCGGGCAGACGTCGATTTCATAGCCGGCAAGCTGCCAAGGCACGATATTGCTGTGATGCTCCAACTGGCTGAGCAGGATGCGCCCCTTTCGGGGGAAGCTGTGCGCAACAAGATTGATCGCCTCGGTCGCGCCGCGAACGAAGACGATTTCATCCTCTCTTCCACCGATAAATTCGGCCACCCGCCGTCTTGCAGCCTCATAGGCCAAGGTCATGTTCGCCGAACGCGCATAGACGCCGCGGTGGACGGTGGCATAATCCTCTCCACCCGCTCGCATCATCGCGTCGAGCACGACCTGCGGTTTCTGCGCGGTCGCGGCGGTATCGAGATAGTGCCAGTCGCGCACACCGGGGAACTGGTCGCGCAATTCGCGCGCCAGCCCGCCGCCTTCATTTTCCCAGCGGCCAAGCGCGCGTTCGGAGACGATGGCCATTAGAAGGTGCCCCGCAACGCTGCCTCGGCATAGCCAATCATATGGTCGCGCCATTTGCTGTCGGCTATCTCGCCATAGGCTTCTGCTACGAAAGCCTGCATCAACAAATTGCGTGCCTCCGCCATCGGCAGGCCGCGCTGTTGCGCATAGAACAATGCCATTTCGTCCAGCTGCCCGATCGCGCAGCCATGCGCGCATTTGACATCGTCGGCATAGATTTCGAGCTCGGGTTTGGCGTTGATCGTCGCGGTACGGTCGAGCAACAACCCCTTGGCACCCAGCGAAGCGTCGGTTTTCTGTGCGTCTTTGGCGACGTCGATCCGGCCGATCATCGTGATCGTGGATTTATCCATCGCGACGCCGCGCATCACCTGGTTCGAGGTCGCCCCCGGCGCAATATGGCGGAGGCGGGTGACGATTTCGGTGACTTCCTCGCCGCGACCGATGCCGACCGCACCCAATTCAAAATGCGCACCTTCGGCAAGCGTCACGTCGATATCGAGCCGTTTGTAGCCGCCACCTGTCAGCAGGAAAAATGCCTCACAACGCCCACCTTCGGCAATGTCGATTTGGTAGCGCTGGATATCGACTTTGTTCGCGGCCCCCGTCGAAACGCATTTATACAGCGGGTGCGTTTCACCCGCTGCAACGGCTATTTTCTGCGCATCGGGAAGGGCCTTAAGCCCGGCCAGAACCTCGGCAGGCGCATAGCGCCATTCTTCATCGTGACGGGTTGGCAGAGCGCTCATGCGCACCTCTTGTAACGGGCGCGCGGCTGCTGCCGAAACCGCCTGTCATCTTCTTCATAGGTTTCAATCGACAGCGTCCGCCCTTTTTTGCCGAGCTTCAGGAAGCTTCCGACGGGGTTCAAGCCTTCCTCTGACCCCTCTTCCATATAGCTCGAATGGACATCAATCTTGCGTTTCGAAAGCTTGTGCACTTCGACAACAAGATATTGAAATTTTGCTGTTTCAGGATCAGTTTCTGCATCGACGATGCTGTCGTCATGGATGAGGATCGAGCCCGCCGCAGTTGCAGCCTTGCAATCGACATTCGCCGGATACCAGCGACCTTGAAAGTCCATCGGAATGGCATTGGCGCTGCTTGCCGTTGCAGCAAGGGCGAGGGTCAGGCTCACGCAGCCAACTCCCGATATCCCTCACGCTCCAGCTCGAGCGCGAGTTCGGGCCCGCCGCTGCGCGTGATGCGACCATCGGCAAGGACATGGACGAAATCGGGCTGCACATAGTCGAGCAGACGCTGATAGTGGGTGATCAGCAGCACGGCTTTTTCAGGCTTGCGCATGATCCGGTTGATGCCTTCGCCCACCACGCGCAACGCATCGATATCGAGGCCGCTGTCGGTTTCATCGAGGATCGCGAGCGCGGGATCGAGGATGCCCATCTGCACCATCTCGTTGCGCTTCTTCTCGCCGCCCGAAAAGCCGACATTCACGGGGCGTTTGAGCATTTCCATATCCATGCCCATTGCGTCCGCCTGCGCACGGGCAAGCTTCAGGAATTCGCCGCCCGAAAGCGGTTCGTCGCCGCGCTGCTTGCGCTGCGCATTCAAGGCTTCGCGCAGAAATTGCACGTTCGATACGCCGGGGATTTCAACCGGATATTGGAAACCGAGGAACAGGCCAGCAGCAGCACGCTCGTGCGGTTCCATTTCGAGCAGGTCTTCGCCGTTGAAAGTTACCGAACCCTCGGTCACTTCATAGCCGGGGCGTCCCGACAGCACATAGCCCAGCGTCGATTTGCCCGCACCATTGGGCCCCATGATCGCATGAATCTCGCCAGCATTAATGCTGAGCGAAAGGCCCTTGAGGATCGGCTTGTCTGCGACGGTGGCGTGGAGGTTTGTTATTTGGAGCATAACTATTTAAATTCTTTATTGAGCTAGACGAGCGGCGCGATCAGTCCGGATTCGCTGCAGAAGAGACATGAAGTTTGGCTTGGCTTGCGCTGACCACTGCTGAAGAGCAGCGTCTGCTTGGTTTGCCGGAACATCCTGCCGAACAGCAGCGACCAAATCCGTTTCTATTTGCTTACAACCTTCCGTAGCGGCGGTATATATCGCCTCATCGGTTGCGTCAGTTTTGGTTAGTTTGACGGCGTAGGTTGCCATACAACGGTCAAGTGCCTGGGCCAGAGTCGGGACATCGGGTTGTGTTGCCTGCGCGTTCAAAACCTGAAACGATCCTAAGACTACGCAAAATGCCACTGTTAATGCAGCTTTCATCACCCCACACTCCCCTCAAGGCTAATCCCCAGCAACTTCTGCGCCTCCACCGCAAATTCCATCGGCAGTTGCTGCAGCACTTCCTTGGCAAAGCCGTTGACGATCAGGGCGACGGCCTCTTCCTGCCCCAGCCCGCGCTGCATCGCGTAGAAGAGCTGGTCGTCGGAAATCTTGCTCGTGGTCGCCTCATGCTCGATTTGCGCGCTGGGGTTGCGGACTTCGATATAGGGCACGGTGTGTGCGCCGCACTCGCTACCCAAAAGCAGGCTGTCGCACTGTGTGAAATTGCGCACGCCCTCTGCATTGGGGGCCACGCGCACCAGCCCGCGATAGGTGTTGTTGCTCTTGCCCGCGCTGATGCCTTTCGAGATGATCGTCGATCGGCTGCCCTTGCCATTGTGGATCATCTTGGTGCCGGTATCGGCCTGCTGGTAATTGTTGGTCACCGCGACCGAATAAAATTCGCCGACGCTGTTTTCGCCGTTGAGCACGCAGGACGGGTATTTCCACGTCACCGCGCTGCCCGTTTCAACCTGGGTCCAGCTCACCTTGCTGTTCCGCCCCTGACACAGCGCGCGCTTGGTGACGAAATTATAGATGCCGCCCAGCCCCTCGGCATTGCCGGGATACCAGTTTTGCACCGTCGAATATTTAATCTCCGCATCGTCGAGCGCGACCAGTTCGACCACGGCGGCGTGGAGCTGGTTCTCGTCGCGCATCGGCGCGGTGCAGCCTTCGAGGTAGGAGACGTAACTGCCCTTGTCGGCGACGATCAATGTGCGTTCAAACTGGCCGGTATTTTCCGCGTTGATGCGGAAATAGGTGGAAAGCTCCATCGGGCAGCGCACGCCTTCGGGGATGTAGACAAACGTCCCGTCGGAAAAGACCGCGCAGTTGAGCGTGGCAAAATAATTGTCGTGCATCGGCACAACCTTGCCGAGCCACTTTTTCACCAACTCCGGATATTCCTTGATCGCTTCGGAGATGGAGCGGAAAATCACGCCTGCTTTCTCAAGCTCCGCGCGGAAGGTGGTCGCCACTGACACGCTGTCAAAAACAGCATCGACCGCCACCTTGCGCGCGCCTTCGACACCCGCGAGCACCTTTTGCTCCTCGATCGGAATACCCAGCTTTTCATAAACGCGCAGGATTTCCGGATCGACCTCGTCGAGGCTTTCAAGCTTCGGCTTGGCCTTGGGCGCGGCGTAATAATAGGCGTCCTGATAGTCTATTGGCGGGATGTTGAGCTTTGCCCAATCGGGCGGCGTCATTTCCTGCCACATGCGGAACGCCTTCAGCCGCCATTCGAGCATCCATTCGGGCTCATTCTTCTTGGCCGAAATGAAACGGACGGTATCCTCGTTGAGACCCTTTTCGGCAAATTCGGTTTCGATGTCCGACGCCCAGCCATGCTCATAATCGGCAACCTTGTCGGCCGCCTCGCGCGCGGCGCGGTCCTTAATCTCGATTTCGTCGGTCATGCTTGCACCAGGCTCGTCAATTTCACATCGGCAAGCGCACCGCGCACCGCCTGATTCACCACCGCCCAATGCGGTTTCACATTGCAGTCCGGCTCGATGGCGCAGTTGCAGCTGCCGGCGTTGGTGCAGTTGGTCATGGCAATGGGACCTTCGACCGCCTCGATAATATCCGCCAGCGTGATCGCGGCAGCAGGGCGCGACAGTTGGATACCGCCGCCTGCGCCACGCACCGAGCGGAGCAGCCCGCCCTTGGTCAATATGCTCACCAATTTCTGGACCGTCGGTAGGGCAATGCCGGTTTCATCCGAAAGCGCGGTCGCAGACGTGCGCGCACCCCCGCAATGGCGCGCGGCGGCACCCATAACAACGACAGCGTAGTCGGCCATGTTCGAAAGCCGCATTGACGCGCTCCAGCCTGTTTCCCACATAATCGGATTAGATTACTCTGATTTATATGCGCCGCTCGGCAGGGAAAATCAACCCGGATAGGCTTCCAGCTGACGAAAATTGTCCTTCGACAGCCATACGCGCAGGATTCGGGTGTCGTCGCTGTCGAGCGCGCCCGGTGTGCGGCCCGTGAAGTGCCGGATTTCGCGGATCATGTGCGGCTGATCGTAGAAGAGCGATTCGACCCGCGCGCGCATTTCGGGCGTGGCATCGGGGTCCACCAGCACGGTCGCCGCCCTCAGGGCACGATATTTACGCATCAACTGCTTGGGCGACGCACCGAAATAGTGACGGATTAACCGCGTCGCAGTGCTGCGCGATCTGTCAATCTTGGCAAAGACGGCTTCGACGTCCGGATCAAATTCGCTCGAAATCCATTGGCTAACCGTCTGGATCAGCTCGATATGGTCAGCGGGCACTTTGCGGATGAAGGGCAGCAGGAAAGCCGTGGTCTGCTCGACCATCTCGCGCACGCTGATCGATCCGGCCTTTCGGGCTACGCGAAAACGGAACGCCATCTGCGTGATGCCATCGCCGAACAGTTCATCAGCACCCACCATCCGGTCAGCAAAGCTATGTGCGGGTTTGCCCGTCAGCGCGACAAAGCCCAGCGGCGACATCGCCAGCCCGAAATCCTCGAACGGGCCCTCTATATCAAATTCAGCATGCGCCATGCCCGGGCCAAACAAGGAAACCGGGTCGTTCCAATAGGTCTGCCCGTCGTCGAACCGCAAAGTCCCTTTGCCCTGCAGATAAAAGACGATGTGTCCCAATGCAGCCGGTTGCGCATCGCGGACACGCCGCTGATTACATCGGAAATGATAGAATTGGGTGACGAAGGGAGCGAGCTCCGGCGGTGGCACGAACTGGGCCACTTCGATCTGCGACGGCGTTACATAGCCCGACGCTGTCGACATAGTGTCAACACGGGATTGATCTGACCTGCTGTCGAAATGTTCAATCGACACAATCCGACCCCTGAGCTGATTGCATATTCCTGCGCGGGAAAATGCTTGTCAGGGAATAATGGAGGCAGGTCAAAAAATGTAAAGTATAAAGCGCTCTAAGCCCCGAAATCAGGGACGAGGTGGTGGCGCCGTCACCGTCTTCGGTCCCGATGCGCGGGACGGAGGTGCGCCGTCGTCAGGTTGTCCGCCCTGCTCTCCGCTACGGCCCATTGCCTTGTCGATCCAGGCTTCATCGAGTGGTTCAGGCTCGGTCATTTCTTGCGGAATGCCGCCCGCATCGCCTGGTTGATCGCCTTCAATCGGCATACCATTTTCATCGACCAGCACTTCCTCACCTTCCTCGCCGAGCAAAGCCTCTTCATCTTCCAGCCGTTCGGGGAAGGTTACCTCGGTATCGAAATTCTCGACCGGACGTCCTGCAACCGCAGATCGCATGTAGGCAGCCCATGCCTGGGCAGGCGCAGTTCCGCCCTGCAGATTGCCAACTGGGCGGGCATCATCGCGCCCCATCCAGACACCGGTCGTCAGGCCGGACGAAAAGCCGAGGAACCAGCCATCCTTGTTGCTGCTGGTCGTTCCGGTCTTGCCCGCCGCTGGACGCCCAATCGAGGCCGCGCGTCCTGTGCCAGTGGCTACCGCGCTTTGCATCAGATCGGTCATCGCACCGGCGACATAATCTTCAACCAGTTGCACCTGTCGTGCGGGCTTGTGCTTGTAGATGACATTGCCGTCGATAGTAGTCACCTTGCTGATGGCATAGGGCGTCACGCTTTTGCCACGCGCTGCGACCGAGGCAAAGGCGCGGGTCATATCAATGACCCGGGTTTCAGACGAGCCGAGCACCATGGCAGGGGTCGTCGAGATCGGCGTGGTGATACCAAAGCGACGCGCCATATTGGCGATGCTGCTGGTGCCGACTTCCTCACCAAGCTTCGCCGCAACGGTGTTTTTGGAATAGGCAAAGGCAGTGCGCAGCGTGATTTCGCCTGCAAAGGTGCCGCCGCTGTTCTTGGGGGTCCAGCCAGCGATGGTTACCGGTTCGTCGACAACCTTGTCTTCGGGCCGGAAACCAGCCTCAAGCACCGCCAAATAGACGAACAGCTTCCACGAAGACCCCGGTTGCCGCACCGCTGTAACGGCGCGGTTGTAGTTGCTGGTGGCATAGTCGGTGCCGCCGACCATCGCGCGCACCGCACCATCGCGGTCGATAGAGACCAACGCTCCTTGCGCCCCGCGTGGTACACCTGCCCGAATGGCATTGGTTGCCGTGCGCTGCATGCCAAGGTCGAGGGTTGTCCAGACGTCGATGGGCTTTTCCGTCTCGTCGATCAGATTATCGAGTTGCGGCAAGGCCCAGTCGGTGAAGTAACGCACACTGTCCTGTTTTGGCTCGGGCGCCAATTGCACCTTTGCGGGTTTGACGGCGGCGGCCTGCTCCGCCGTTATCATGCCCGCATCCTGCATCACTTCCAGCACGACACCGGCGCGACCGATGGCAGCCTTGGCGTCCGCAGTTGGCGAATAACGCGACGGTGCCTTCACCAGCCCTGCAATGATGGTCGCCTCAGCGAGCGAAATGTCTTCGGCACCATGATCGAAGAACTTGCGGCTGGCGGCATCAACGCCGTAAGCCCCGCCGCCGAAATAGACCTTGTTGAGGTAAAGTTCGAGGATCTGCTCCTTGCTGAACTTGGTCTCGATCGCCATCGCAAGGATGATTTCGCGCAGTTTCCGACCGAAATCGCGGTTGTTGTTGAGGTAAACGTTACGCGCCAGCTGCTGGGTGATTGTCGAACCGCCCTGTGCCCAATAACCACGCTGCGCCCGCACCCAGAAGGAGCGGGTAATGCCAATCGGATCCACGCCGGGATGCGCGTAGAATCGCCTGTCTTCAACCGCGATCATGGCATCCTTCATTTCGCGTGGTAGCTCGTCAAACGGTATCCAGCGGCCAAAGCTGGGGCCAAGCGACTGTATAACGGTCCCGTCAGCCGCGCGAACGCGTATCATCTGCCCATTGGGCGATGACTTCAGATCTTCGAAACTGTCGATTTCCCCGCGCGCGATCGCGACAAAAATTCCCACAACCATCAGGCCCAAAAGGGCGGCGACGGTAACGATTTTGAGCGTGTTGACGGTCCAACGTTTGAACCGCGACCCTTCCGCTGCCGAATGTCCAGCTTTTGCCATTGCCCGACCTGTTACTGCCTGACCGGGAATCCGACAAGCAGGATTAAGGAGTTAGTCCGGTTGGAAATCGAGTGAGACGCTGTTGATACAATAGCGCAGGCCATTTTCGCCCGGGCCATCTGGGAAGACATGCCCCAGGTGCCCGTCGCATTTGGCGCAACGCACCTCGATGCGGATCATGCCGTGCGAGGTATCGCGATATTCGGCAATGACATCGGGGCTTGCCGGTTCCGTAAAGCTGGGCCAACCCGAGCCGCTGTCATATTTGTCGGTCGATCGGAACAGCAGCGTCCCGCACCCCCCACAGTGAAATTCACCCTCGCGCTTCTCGAGGTTGAGCGAGCCGCTAAAGGCCCGTTCGGTGCCGGCTTCGCGCAAAACATGATATTGTACAGGGGAAAGGCGTTCGCGCCATTCCGCTTCGCTGAGTTCTAGCTTTTCCATATTCGGAATGTGTGCCCTGGCAACGGCAAGGTCAAGCCTGTCAGAATATGTAAATTTCACCTGAAATTAACCACACTCGTCGATGACGGCAGCAAATGTATCGTAATCTTTCGCGACTTTTTCTCTTGGGAGGCTGGATAGCGCTTTGGCCCGTCGCGGTCGCGCAGGCGCAACCGACTGAGACATTCGGGCGCGAAAGCGATGACAAGGCACGCCCTCTCAACATAGAAATTCGCAGTTCGCTGGATTTCAGCCGGGCCACGTCAACGGGTGACAGCGGCGGAAGCATAGCCATCGACCCCAATAGCGGTGCCCGAACCGTCAGCGGGGAAATTGTCGACCTCGGAGGTCCCCCATTCGCTGGAAGTGCCGTGATAATGGGCGAACCCGGACGGGCTATCCGGCTGGAGATGCCGTCAACGATCCGACTGACAAGCGCTACCGGCGGGTCGATCGAAATCACCAATCTACGCACCAACCTCTCTCCAGCTCCACGTTTGGATATGTATGGGCGGCTTGAATTCGCTTTTGGGGGCGATTTGATACTGAAAGGAAATGTCTCGGGGCAGTTCCGCGGAAGGATACCGATAACAGCAGAATATGAATGAGGCTTAGCGACTTCGCGCAGCTGCCCGGGCTATCCGTGTCAGTTCTTGCTCAAGAATGACGGGACCAAGCTCCCCACCGGCGGCCATCAACCGCGCCTCAAGATCCAGCAGATGCGCATTGAGACCCGCCAACCGGGCCGAGGTCCAACGCTGAACCTGACGTACAAAAGCGTCCTGTTCTTTCCAGAAAATGCCCCGCGCCCCGCGCACCACCGACCCCGGCTGACCGCCTTCATCAACCTTGGCCCGCAACCCCGCCAGCAAGGCGACGCGGCGCTGCAATGCACGAACAATGCGAATGGCATCCAGCCCAAGCGCACGCGATTCAACGATTTCACGGCCCAACAGGCGTACCTCGCCCGCCATCACCTGGTTAACCAGCGCCGTCACATCTTCTTCGGCAGTCTCCGCAGCGAGCAACGCGATGGCAGCCGGTTCAACCGTTGCCGGGCGTGTCTGATCTGCGTCGTAATAGAGCGCCAGCTTTTCGACCTCCAATGCCGCCAGCCGCCGGTCCTGCCCGGTATAACGTACGATTTGCGCCGCCAATGTACGGTCGAAACGCAGCCCTTGCGCCTGCGCTGTAGCCAGCAACTGGTCAAGGGCCTCACCTTCCGTCGGCGCATAGCAGATATGTGCCAGCGCCCGCGGCGATCCCTCGACCAGCTTGCGCAGGCGGCTGGTTTTTTTAAGGTCACCTGCGGTTGCGATTACCGGATTTCCGGCATGTTCGGCTGCAAGCAGGTTTTCGACCGCATCGAAGGCTTCTTCGCGATTGAAGGTCAGCCTGATGTGGCGCGCGCCACCGAAAAGTGACTGCGATGCCGCTTCGTCAGCCAGCAAGGCTGGATCGCCACGCAACCGGCCGCTGTCAAAATCGACCGCTTCATTGTCGGCCCCCAGCGACGCCGACATTTCGGCGGCAATCGCCGAAACCGCAGATTCATCAGGGCCAAATATGAAAAACAACCGGATATCGGGCCGGTTCTTGATACTGGCAATGAAATCCCGCTCGGACCGCTTGCCGCTCATCACCGATTCTGTGCGAAAAGCGAAATACGCGTGACAATCTGTTCAGCGACCTTTTGGGTCAGATTTTCAAGCGCGGTGTTTTCGGCAGCAATTGTTGCATATTCCGAGCTGACCACGTCGATGCCGGCGTCCGAACCGGCAGTGGCATCAAGCACCGTCTTGCCACTTTCAAGGTCAACCAGTTGATAGCGCGCGCGCAACGTGCGCCGTTCGCGCGTTACCGTATCGTCTGCGCGTACGCCAAAGCCTTCAATCTGGTCATCCAGTTTGATGGCCAGACGATAGCGCGTGCTACCTTCCGCCGCAGCACCGAGCCGGTCGTTCAATGCATTGCGCATCAGCCAGCCATTTTTGCCTTCGATGGGATCGACTGTGACCGAGCCGAGCAACGCCGAAACCTGCCCCTGCGAACCACCGCTATACAGCGGCTTCAGCCCGCACGCCGAAAGCAGCAGTGAAGCGAAGAACAGAGGCAGCAGTCGCATCATATAACGATATTCACCAACCGGTCGGGTACGACGATGATTTTCTTGGGGCTCGCCCCATCCATCGAACGCTGCACCTTCTCGCTCGCCAGTGCAAGCGCCTCCAGACCGTCTTTGGACGAACCCTTGGCCACGGTCAGCGTGTCGCGCAGCTTCCCCATCACCTGCACCGCGATAGTCACCTCGTCATCGACCAGCAATGCCGGATCATGCTCGGGCCAGGGCTGGCCTGCGATCAGGCCGTCATTTCCCAAAGCGACCCAGGCCTCTTCGGCCAAATGGGGCAACATTGGTGCAACGAGCAGGGGCAATGTGCGGATTGCTGTAGTGCGTGACGCCGAGGGTCCAGCCTTTTCGATATCGTTGACGAGCCCATGAACCTTGGCAACTGCCTTGTTAAAATGCAGCGCCTCGATATCGGCGGCGATACCGGCAATCGCGCGGTGCAGGCTCTTGTCGAGCGCCTTGTCTTTACCGTCAGGTGCTTCCAGCCCATCGACCAACCGCCACACGCGATTCACGAAGCGCCATGTGCCCTCAATCCCGCTTTCGGACCATTCGAGGTCGCGTTCGGGCGGGCTGTCAGACAACATGAACCAGCGCACGGCGTCGGCACCATATTGGTCGAACATCGGATCGGGATCGACGACGTTCTTCTTTGATTTTGACATCTTCTCGATGCGACCACGCTCAACCGGGGCACCATCAAGGGTAAATGCCTTTTCGCCTTCAAACTTGATTTCTTCGGGGCTGAGCCAAGTGCCTGCAGCCGACTTGTAAGTCTCGTGCGTCACCATTCCTTGCGTGAACAGCGCAGCGAAAGGTTCGGCAAAGTCCAGCTTGCCGACCTTTTGCAAGGCCCGCGTCCAGAAACGGGCATAAAGCAAATGCAGGATCGCATGTTCGATGCCGCCAATATATTGCCCCACCGGCAGCCAGGCCTCAGCCTCTTGCTTGTCGAAGGGCTTGTCGTCCGGCTGCGAAGCGAAGCGGATGAAATACCAGCTGGAATCGGCAAAGGTATCGAGCGTGTCGGTCTCGCGAACCGCCGGCTCCTGACAATTGGGGCATTTCACATGTTTCCAAGTCGGGTGGCGGTCGAGCGGATTGCCGGGAATGTCAAAGCTGACATCTTCAGGCAGTTGCACCGGCAACTGGCTGCGCGGGACCGGCAGCACTCCGCAAAATTCGCAGTGGATGATCGGGATGGGTGTACCCCAATAACGCTGGCGACTGACACCCCAGTCGCGCAAGCGATATTGCGTCTGCCCCTCGCCCCAGCCTTCCTGCTCGGCCTTAGCGGTGACAGCGGCTTTGGCGTCATCGACGCTCATGCCGTCCATCCAGTCCGAATTCACGATTTGGCCGGGGCCTGTGTAAGCCACATCACCTTCAAAATCGCTGTCGGTCAGATCGCCCTCTGCGACTACGCGGCGAACTGGCAGGCGGTATTTGCGGGCGAAATCGAGATCGCGCTGGTCGTGCGCCGGGCAACCGAAAACTGCGCCGGTACCATAGTCCATTAACACGAAATTGGCGACATAGACGGGTAAATGCCAGCTGGGGTCGAGCGGATGCTCGACCGTCAAATTGGTATTGAAGCCCATTTTCTCGGCCGTTTCGAGTTCGGCTGCGGTCGTCCCGCCACGTTTGCATTCGGCTATAAAATCCTGCAGCGCCGGAGCGTTCTCCGCCAACGACTGCGCCAGCGGATGATCCGCCGCGATGGCGACAAAGCTCGCGCCATAAAGCGTATCCGGGCGCGTGGTGAACACGTCGATGCCATCATGCGTGCCGGTCAGGTTGAAGGTCAGCTTCAACCCCTGCGACTTACCGATCCAGTTTTCCTGCATCAGCTTGACCTTCTCCGGCCAATGCTCAAGCCCATCCAAGCCTTCGAGAAGCTCTTCGGCAAAATCCGTAATCTTCAGAAACCACTGGTTCAATTTCTTACGTTCAACGAGAGCGCCTGAGCGCCAGCCGCGCCCGTCGATCACCTGTTCATTCGCCAGCACGGTCATGTCTACCGGGTCCCAGTTGACCTCGCTTTCCTTGCGATAGACTAGGCCCGCCTTGTAAAAGTCGAGAAACAGCGCCTGTTCATGGCCGTAATATTCGGGTTCACAGGTTGAAAGTTCGCGGCTCCAGTCAATCGCGAGGCCGAGGCGCTTCAACTGCTTCTTCATCGCCTCGATGTTTTGCCGCGTCCATGCGCCCGGGTGGACCTTTTTTTCCATCGCGGCATTTTCGGCGGGCATGCCAAAGCTATCCCAGCCCATCGGGTGCAGCACGGCATGGCCGGTCATCGCTTTGTAGCGCGCCAGCACGTCACCCATGGTGTAGTTACGCACATGCCCCATATGGATGCGCCCCGATGGATAGGGAAACATCTCAAGGATATAGCTTTTGGGGCGCGGATCGGTGGCCGGGGGCGCGTTGAACACCCCCTGCTCTTCCCAGATTTTCTGCCAATGCCCGTCCGCCTTGAACGGGTTAAATCGTGACGCCATGGTCTTCCCTGTTGGTCTTCGCGCCTTCAACGCGAAGACGCGGGAATTTTACAATCAGTCGGCGATTGCGCTCCGGCGAAGGTCGCGCGCCTTGGTAAGGATGATGCCTTCAAGCTTCTGGACCGTCGCTGCGCGAGTAGGCGCGGCAACCCATTGACCATTCTGGTTTACTTCCCGCGAAGCAGCCACGCGCAGGGCATCCGCGCGCAAATCCTGATCGAGAATCGATACCGTCAGCTTCATGCGTTCGCCGGGGCTGTTCGGGTTCACATACCAGTCGGTCACGATGACGCCGCCTGCAGAATCGGTTTGCAGCAAAGGCATGAACGAAAGCGCATCGAGCGAAGCACGCCACAAATAGCTGTTGACGCCAATGGTCGTGACCTGGCTTGCTGCCAGATCGGTCTTTGGCCTCTCCTTGCCGCCGCATGCGGCCAGTGCCAAAACCGAAGCCGTGACCAGGACGAACTGGTTAAAACGCATATTGATTCCTCGCGATTTCGCTATTTGTGCCGACGTCTCTATTCACCTTTGTTGGCCTGAGCAAGCTTTCGCGAAACTGAACCGCAAACAGCATGTGGAAAGCCGCAGAAAAGCGGTGAAATCGAATGTCTTTTGCAACTGATTGTTGAGTCTTTGCAACAATATGGAAAAAAGCAGCATGGGAGCGTTAAAAATCTTTGTGTGCGCAGACTTTCCGCCTATGTTTATCCACAGATGGAGTCGTAAGAATAACGATCATGCAGTGGGGTGAAGGATCTGTAGGCCGAAAGTGGCGCAAAGCGGCATTTGCTTTTGCTGCTGGTTCGCTGTTGCTTTCTCCGGTGATCGTTCCTGCTTTTGCGGCGCAATTCTACGATTATGGTCCTTCGACCAAAAGCTGGATGGAACGCTTCACGCCGGCAGGCGTCGACAGTAAGCTCGCCATCAAGGCAGAGCGCAACGCCGTTCAGGGCAACGCGTTCCGCTTTACACCTGCCGGTTTGGGCGATCGCGCCAGCAAGACAATGACTGTCGCTGCGCGGGCTGACCTGTCGGGTTCGTCCGATGCTGTTTCGATTCGTTCGGCAATTGCGAAGTTTGAAGCGGGCGCCGGTTCAACGGTGCGCGTGAACAATTCCAGCTATCAACTGACCGCATCACGTGGCTGGCAGGGCTTCAAACTGCCTGCCAACGCAGTGCAGATCGAACAGCCCCGCCTGTCCGGCATGGTTGGCAAGGGGGATTTCCGACTCGACGATGCAGGCAAGAAGAAGCCCAGCCGCTTCAACACCGATGTCAGCGTTGGCAAGGTTGGCAATTCTGCGCCAAACCCGCGTGGCACAGCAGCCGCTGGCGATTACGCCTTCAATGTCGGCGGCAGCTTCTCCATCTCGCGTCGCGTCGATGTGACAGCAGGCGTTCGTTACGCGAGCGAGCGTGACCGCGTTGCACCCGCCGCTGATAGCGGTCCGGACAGCGAAGCTGTCTATGTCGGCACGAAAATCCGCTTCTAATATTCTCGTTTAACGCCGGAACGCGTCAATGGCGGCCCAGCCATGGACGATGTTGCGCGGCCATTTGGCGGCCTCTGCCCGATTCATTCCTCCCAGTGCCACGACCAGCGCGGGCTGGCATAGGACTGCGAGCCTGTAAAACGCCAAGGCTCCTAATGCGCGCTCGCCGCGATGTGAGCGGGTTTTCCGCAGTGGGGAGAGAAACATGATGTCCGCCCCGTGCCTTTTTGCTTGTTCGATTTCGCGAGGGTTATGAACCGGTGCACTTAGCAGCAACGGCTTGGCTGATACGCCTCGACGATGCACGCCATCTGCGCCCCATGCCCTTGCGGTTCTGGCATCACCGGCCAGCATCAAGATATGCCCACGCTGCACGCAAATATGGCGGATGCGCGCGAATAGCTGCCTGCGTTGCCCTGGTTCCAGCGCATAATGCCGAAAGACCACACCTGAACCGGCAGGCAGCCGTCGAATGGCAGCCAGCAACTGGTCATCCAGCCGTGGATCGGTCATCAGCCAGATGCGCGGAACAGGCTTTCGCAATGGCTGGCGGGCGGGCATGGCAACCGCTATAGCGCGCGGCCATGCCCGATGCGACTCCCGAAACCCCCGCCCGCCGCCTTACCGACATTCACGCCGAAATGGCCAAGGCCTGCAAGATTGCAAAACGCTCCACCGATGACGTTGCGCTGATTGCGGTTTCGAAGACACGCGATGCGGACGAAATCCGTCCGCTTCTCAACGCGGGTCACCGGATGTTCGGCGAAAATCGGGTACAGGAAGCCGCAAGCAAATGGCCTGATTTGCGCAGCACATATCCCGACATTCAACTGCACCTGATCGGTCAGTTGCAATCGAACAAGGCTGAAGAGGCTGTTGAACTGTTCGACTGCATCCATTCGCTCGATCGCATGTCGCTATTGTCGGCGCTGTCGAGAGCGATGACCAAGGCTGGAAAGCAGGTTCCCTGCTTCATCCAGGTCAATATCGGCGAAGAAGAGCAGAAGGGCGGCTGCGCGATTGCCGAACTGCCTGAACTGCTCGAGGCAGCAAAGGCTGCACATATCGCGGTGGTCGGACTGATGTGCATACCGCCAGCCGATGTCGAGGCCGCCCCCTATTTCGCGCTTTTGGCTGAACTCGCAGCACGCCACGGCCTGTCGCAGCTCAGCATGGGCATGTCCGACGATTTTCCGACTGCGATCCAATTGGGCGCGACGCATATCCGCGTCGGCACCGCCTTATTCGGCCCGCGCCCGGCTGGCTGACAGTGGAAAGCAGAGCGCCCGCCCAGCCGCTGGCACCAGCGCCTGAGTCGCATATCCCCCGCAAGCCTCGCTGATCACCGAATCGTCAGCGTCCAGCCCCCCGGTAAGCGCACCGAAAGCAGGCAGAATGAGCTTGCTCGCGCTCCGCACAAAACAGCGCCTCGATACCAACCGTCCCCGGATTTCCTGCCGGAATTTGGGATGGAAATGGCCCGAAATTTCGGGCCGCCGGTCGTGCGGTTCGGCTTCGTGCCGCAGTATGACGCCATCGAAGCATAGTTCTTCGTGGACTACGCCGCCCCAATTTGCGGCGAGGCCCGGATCGTGATTGCCGACAATCCAGCGCCAGTCGCAACTGACAGTCAGTTGCCGCAACAGTCGTGCGGCTTCATCCTCCAGCCGTGCCTCTCCGCCATCGTCGTGGAAGTTGTCGCCGAGGCAATAGATCGCCTCAACTGCATATTTGCGCGCCAGCCCGGCCAGTTCTTCTAGGGTGGCGCGGCTGTCATAAGGCGGCAGGAACTGCCCACCCTTGGCATAGCTCGAAGCCTTTTCGAGGTGCAGGTCGGCAACGAGCAAGGCGCGGCGCGCAGGCCAATAGAGCGCCGCCTCACCCGCCGCTTCAAAGTCGTGTCCGCCAAAAAAAATATGTGCCGTCACAGCGGTCGCTATGAGCAATGCGCGACGGGCTGACAAGCGGAGGCTTTTGCTTTATGCGCGCCGCCATCATGCTTTCTGTCGTTGCCCTCTACTATTTCGCGCCGATATCCGATCCGCGCACGATCCGCGATCCGCTGTTTGCCTTTTGCGAGCGAAGGGGGATCAAGGGCACGCTGCTGCTCGCAACAGAAGGCGTCAACGGCACGATTGCGGGTACACGCGCAGCGCTTGAGGAAGTCGTTGCCTATATCCGCAGCTGGGATGGCTTTGCCGCGATGGAGGTCAAATATTCGCATGCGGATGCGATGCCGTTCGGGAAGTTGAAGGTGCGGCTGAAGCGCGAGATTGTGACCATGGGGGTCGAGGGAATCGATCCGCGCTCCGACGTAGGCCACTATGTCGAACCGGCAGACTGGAATGCACTGATTTCCGACCCTGAGACCATCGTCATCGATACCCGCAATAATTTCGAGGTTCAGGCCGGAACCTTTGTACGCGCGATCAATCCGGAAACCGTTTCATTCCGCCAGTTCCCGGCATGGTTCGATGCTGAAGCAGATAAACTGCGCGCTGAAGGCAAGTCGCCGAAATTCGCGATGTTCTGCACCGGTGGCATACGCTGCGAAAAGGCAACCGCCTATGTCCGCGCGCAGGGCTTTGACGAGGTCTACCATCTCAAAGGCGGCATTTTGAAGTATCTCGAAGAAGTGCCGCCCGCGGAGAGCCGCTGGCAAGGCAACTGCTACGTCTTTGACGAACGCGAACTGATCGGCCACGGCCTTGAGCTACGCAAAGGCACGTCGGCCTAGCGACTGGCGAGCGCGAGCCGGCTCAAAGGTTCGTTGCGCGCACCTCTTGGCAGATCAAAGGCGACACGCCGGTTACCAAAATCGATGACCACGCGGTCAAACAGTTTCAGCGCATCCATGCCAAACAGAATGGCGGGTCGGTCGTTCAGATTGAGCGCATGGAACGCATAGTTATCGGCAAAGGTGACCGGCAGATTGGCGACATTGAAACTGCCAATCTTTATTTCCTTTATCTGGCTGAAATCGCCCGGCAGCTCCTTGCCCGTGACGCTTTTCATGGTCACCGGGACATATTCGAAGCGTAAATGCCGTCTGCGCAACCGATCGCGCAACGCGAAATTGCCCATGCTGGCTTGCGCACCGGTGTCGAGTACGATGTCCACTTTGAAACCGTCAATCTCTGCGCTCGACAATATCATCCGGCCAGCGCGTTTCTTGGCGCTGACAACGATCATGCCCTGTTCGAGCTTACCGGGGCGCTTGCCGATGGCCGAAGGCAGGACTTCAAGATGCTGGGTGCGGAAATCGAGGAAGACCTTGCTGTCTTCCAGGCTATCGATGCCCAATAGGCCATTGCCACCAAGATTGCCGCGTTCGAGCGCGGGGGCTTCGATACCCTCAACGGTGTGCGATTTGAGCGACAATTCCTCGATGTAAAAGGAAGGGGCAACGGTCGGGCCAGAAATAGTCGCCAACCTCAGTTCCGGACCGGCTTCCAGCGCAAGCCGCTTTGCGAGATCACCGGATATGACCGTACGTTCGGCCCCTGTATCGACAATGAAATCCAACGGCTCACTGTTGTTGATGCGCACCGGCACGGTCATACGGTCGGATCGGTCGATTTCGAACTGCTGGATAACTGACAATTCAGGGATCAGCGGTGCCTCTGCAGGCGGATTGACCTCCTGCCCTCCGACAAAGGCCATCAAAGGCGCAGCGCAGAGCGCCAGCATCGAAATTCCAAGCCAATGTCGCATGGCTGTTCTCCTCTGGCGCAATACTACGCCTGGCACGAGCCGCGAACAAGCGCCGTGTCGATTATTCGACGAACGGCATTTCAGGGGGTCATGGCTATGCCCGCCAGACTTTCCGCCTCGACCAATAGCGCGTCGTCGACCGAACCTTGCGCCACACTTTCACGCCCGATCATCACCATCAAGGGCACCGCCATCGGGCTGACTCGTTCGAGCCGGATGTGCAGCATGGTATCCTCCGCACGGTCGAGCAAATCGCCCAGCCGCCCGACATCGGTCAGCCGCGCGCGTGCATCGTGCCATGCGGCCTCTAGCAGCAAATGGCCGGGTTCATATTTGCGCAGCACATCATAGATCAGATCGGTCGAAAAGGTTACCTGCTTGCCGGTCTTGCGCTTGCCCGGATGCTGGCGTTCGACAAGGCCGGAGATGATCGCGACCTCGCGGAAGGCGCGTTTCAAAAGATAGCTATTCTCCACCCAATCGACGAACTCCTCTTCCAATATGTCTGACGAAAAGAGCGAGGCGGGATCGATGACTTCCTCCAAACTCCAGATACCCAGCGCATAATCGCTGGCGACGAAACCCATGGGTTTCAGCCCGCGCATTTCCATCCGCTTGGTCACCAGCATGCCAAGCGACTGGTGCGCGTTCCAGCCTTCGAACGGATAAACCACCAGATAATGCCGGTCTTCGTGCGGGAAGGTTTCGGCGAGCAATTGCCCGGGCTCGGGTAGTGCAGAGCGATAATCCTGCATCTCCAGCCATTCGCGCACATCATCTGGAAAGCGCGCCCAGCCCGCACGATCGGTCAGGAATTTGCGCACGCGGCTCGCCAGATGTGTCGTCAACGGCATCCGTGCGCCCATGTAGGACGGTATCTGCGCTGCCTTTTTTGCGGCCCGCACGATCAGATCCAGATCGCGGATCGCTTCCACCTCCAGCGCCATGCCGGCGAAGATGAAGCTGTCGCCGGGGCGCAAGGGCGCGGCGAAATATTCTTCGACCCGGCCCAGACTACGGCCATTTTTGAAGCGCACGTCGAGCATGGGTGCATCGACAATGATGCCCGCGTTGAAGCGATGCTGCGCGGCAAATTTGGGGTGGGATAGGCGCCAATTCCCTTTTCCATCGGGCACCAGCTTCCTAAACTTGTCATAGGCCTTGAGTGCATAGCCACCGGTCGCGACAAACTCGATCACCCGCCCAAAGGTAACCGCATCCAGCCCGCTATAGGGCATCGCCGAACGCACCTCGTCGAGCAGCTCCGCCTCATTGAACGGCGCAGCGCAGGCGCAAGCCATCACATGCTGGGCGAGGACATCATAGCCGCCGGGGCGAAAAACCTCGCCATCGCGCACCCCCTCCTCCACCGCATCGAACGCCGCCTGCGCCTCCAGATATTCGAAGCGGTTGCCGGGGACGAGCAACGCCTTTGAAGGCACGTCCATGCGGTGGTTCGACCGCCCGATCCGCTGAAGCAGGCGCGAGCTGCCCTTGGGCGCGCCCATCTGGATCACGCAATCGACATCGCCCCAATCAACCCCCAGATCAAGGCTGGCGGTGCAGACCAGCGCCTTCAGATTCCCCGCCGCCATTGCGCCCTCAACCTTGCGCCGCGCCTCTACCGAGAGCGAGCCATGGTGGATGCCGATCGCATATTTGGGGTCGTTCGCGTCCCACAATTTCTGGAAGATATATTCGGCGAGGAAGCGCGTGTTGCAGAAGATCAGCGTGGTGCGGTTGCGGCCAATCTCCTCGATCAGCTGCGGCACCGCATATTGCCCGCTATGTCCGGACCAGGGCACACGACCTTCAGGGAGCAGTATCTGCAGGTCAGGATCGGCGGCAGGTTCCCCCTCAACCAGCCGCACCGCGTCGATCTCACCATAGGGTGCCAACCAGGCGCGATAGGCATCCGGATCGGAAATCGTCGCCGAAAGACCCACGCGTTGCATTTGGGGCGACAGCTTTTGCAGGCGAGCGAGGCTAAGCGACAGCAGATCGCCGCGCTTCGAATTGGCGAATGCGTGGACTTCATCGATAATCACGCGCTTCAGCCCCGCAAACAGCAACAGGCTGTCTTCATGGCTGAGCAGCAGCGACAGCGATTCCGGCGTGGTCAGCAGGATATGCGGCGGCCGCACTCGCTGCCGCGCCTTGCGTTCCGACGGGGTATCGCCGGTACGGGTTTCGATGCGGATCGGCAGGCCCATTTCCTCGACCGGCATCAGCAGGTTGCGGCGGACATCGACAGCGAGGGCTTTGAGGGGGGAGATGTAGAGGGTGTGGAGCCCATCAAAATCGGGATCGGTAATGAGTTCGGCCAAAGTCGGCAAAAACCCCGAAAGCGTCTTCCCCGCCCCTGTAGCCGCGACCAGCAAGGCATGCCGCCCTTCCGCCGCCGCATCGACCATCTCCAACTGATGCCGCCGTGGCTGCCAGCCGCGCGCGGCGAACCAGTTGAGAATCTGTGAGGGAAGGATATCGTCCATTGGCCCTCATTATTTGTCGGAATTTTCCCGTCGCGCCTTAACTTGACGGTCGAACTCGGCTTTAGCGATGCGGTATCTCTGCAAAACTTCCGGTGACGTTTCACAACGCGCCAACTTGCCACCGTCCTTCAACGTGTAATCGCTCACAGTTAGCGGTGGAATATTGGGTGTACTACTCTCGGGAACTACGTTTTCCAGAAAAGTAAAATTACAAATGCCGTTGCCGGCGAGAGACCTGCTGATCCGGATCGTATCGCCCAAGGTGGGAGGGTTTCTGGACTTTACGACAACAGAATAGTCTACGCTGTCTGTGTTGGGCAGAGCAAAAATGAGTGCATCGAGCAAGTCTGTGGGTTGTCCATTTGCGGATGACCAATTGCCATCGGGATTGAGCGAAATGGCCTTTTGCACTCTTTCACTGTGTTCCGCTTCAACGATACTGAAAGCTGATTCCAGATAGATCGAAGGAACTGGCGGCCTTGTCTTAAGATAAAAGAAAATCGCATTGGCGGAAACAGCTGCCAACAGAAGTAAACACAGAATTTTCCGATTTCGGCTCAATGCCCCACACTCTCCCCACGCTCCAGCCCTGATGCCGCCAGTTGAGCGTCGATCTGCGCCATCAGCCGCTCCAGACCAGCCTCGCTCGAAGCCTCCGCCCGAGCGACCAAAACATCCTGCGTGTTCGAGGCGCGCAGCAACCACCAGCCGTCCGCCGTGTTCACTCGCGCGCCATCTGTGGCGTTCACGTCTGCGCCTTCCACCGAAAGCCGCGCCAGCACTTCGTCGATCACGGCGAACTTACGGCTTTCGTCGACCTGAAAGCGCATTTCGGGGGTGTTGATCATTTCGGGCATCGCCGAACGCAATTCGGTGACGCTCTTGCCGAGCCGCGCCGACGCGCGCATCAGCCGGAGGCCGGCATAGATCGCGTCGTCAAAACCGTAATAATCATGCTTGAAGAAGATATGCCCGCTCATCTCACCCGCCAGCGGAGAGCCAACCTCCTTCATTTTGGATTTGATCAGGCTGTGCCCGGTCTTCCACATCAGCGGCTTACCGCCGAGGGCCGCGATCCGGTCATACAGCGCCTGTGACGCCTTGACGTCGGCGATAATCGTCGCGCCCGGCACATCGGCGAGCACATCTTCGGCGAAAATCTGGAGGAGCTGATCGCCCCAGATCACGCGGCCCTGCCCGTCAATCGCGCCGATCCGGTCCCCATCACCGTCAAAAGCCAGTCCGAAATCGAGCTGTTTCTCCGCGACAAGCCGCTTCAGGTCGACGAGGTTCTTCTCCTCGGTAGGATCGGGATGATGATTTGGAAAATTGCCATCGACTTCGGTAAACAGCGTATGATGCTCGCCCGGAAGCAACTTCACCAGTCGCTCGACCACCGGCCCGGCGGCACCATTGCCGGTATCCCAGGCGATGCGGAACGGTTTGTCGGGTGCAGCTTCAGCAATCCGCGCGACATATTGGTCCATGATGTCAAACGAGGAGGCGCTACCCGCCCCCTCGGTCCAATCGCCCGCCGCGGCCATCGCGCCGAGCGTCTGGATGTCCGCCCCAAAGAAGGGTCGTCCCTGGAAGACCATCTTGAAGCCGTTATAATTGGCGGGGTTGTGGCTGCCGGTTATCTGGATGCCGCCATCGACATCTTCCAGCACGGCCTCCGCATAATATAGCATCGGCGTCGGACCCATACCGACAGATACCGCGTCGAGCCCGCTTTCATTGATGCCGCAGATCAGAGCTTCTTCGAGCATCGGCGAGCTGGTGCGGCCATCATAGCCCACAGCCACCTTCTTCCCCCCTGCGCGACCCAGCAAGGTCGCAAAGCTGCGCCCTATGGCATAGGCATCCTCTGCCCCCAAGGTTTCGCCGATGATCCCGCGAATGTCATATTCGCGCAGGGTCGTGGGGTGGAAATTGTGCGGCATGGGGAGAGCTCCGGCGCTTTGAAAGGGTGCGGTAGCCCTCTAATCCTTTTTCCGTTTCAAATCATCCAGCAAAAGATCGCGGGCCTCGTTCAATTTACGTTTGCGTTCATCGCCATCGCCGCGCTCGGGGTCGCTTTTCGTCACCAACTCCTTGTGACGCGCCTTGATCTTCTCTGCATCGTCATTCGCCGAAACACCAAGCAACCAGCGGGCGGCGGCCAGTTCATATTCGCTGCTCGGTATCTGCCGCAATTTCGACAGCCGCAGCGTCATACCGCGGAACCAGAAAACACCGACACCGATGGCCGGAAGCCCCAGCAGCCATGCGCCGCGCAGCGAGAGCACCGCGCCGGCAATCACCAGCGCCAGTGGCAGCAACTGCTTGGGCATCAATTTCCCCGACCACAGCCCCCAGCCAATTCCGGCAGCGACGAGGAGGAGGAACGGGATCATCAGACCAGCTGCGGCTGTGCGAATTCGGGGAGAGCGAGCGCCGAGACCAGCTCACGCAATTCCTGCCGCGCGACGATATGCGCTGTGCCAAGATTGCCGAGATGCCCCTTATCGACCAGTGTCAGCCCTGACGGGAAGAGTTCGCGATAGATAACGCGTTCGTTAAGACCCGGAACCACGCGGAACCCTGCGCGCTTGGAGAGCTCCGCAATCGCATCGGTCATGCGCTGCTGGTTGCGGGCTTCCATATTGTGCAGGCGGTTGCGCAGCACCACCCAGTCAATTGTCGTGCCATCGGCGCGAGCGCGGGCCATCCGCGCCTCCCACATCAGTTCGGCATAAAAGCTGAGTTTCTTGACCTTGAAATTTTCGGCATCGACACGGCCCATCAGGTCGAAATCGATAAAGCTGTCGTTGATCGGCGTAACCAACGTGTTGGCGCGGGTGGCAACAAAACGCGCATAAGGATCATCGCGTCCCGGTGTGTCGAAGATCAGGAAATCACAGTCTGATTCGAGCTTTGCTATCTGCTCCTCCAGACGTGCCTGCGATTCCTGTTCGAATACGTCAAAGGCGGGAAGTGGCAGGTGGATATCGCGCCGCGCCATCGTGTCGCGACGGTTTTCAAGATAGCGATACAGCGTGCGCTGGCGCGAATCGAGGTCCAGACACGCGACGCGAGCGCCGCGTGAGGCCAGCGCAATGGCAACATGAACGGCAGTGGTCGACTTCCCCGTTCCGCCCTTTTCATTAGCAAATACAATATGATGTGCTTTGGCCATTGCCAGCTATACCTTTGATTCCGAAATTCGTCTTGCACAGTGCTGTGCGCGGCGCTGTATGCGATGACCTGCCATAACCAAGGCCCAAATGACGTGCAAACCATCAATAGGTTAACAGAGCTTCGCGCCGCCACCCGAGCCATAAAAGCTGCGGATAAGTCTCTGGCGCTTGTCCCGACCATGGGCGCGCTCCATGCTGGGCACCTTCAGTTGGTTGAGGAAGCGAAGCGGCGGGCCGATGCAGTGGCCGTGTCAATCTTTGTGAACCCGACCCAATTCGGCCCCAATGAAGATCTCGACGCTTATCCGCGCATGTTGGAGGAGGATTCCGCCAAGTTGCGCTCTGCCGGGGTCGATTTGCTCTGGGCTCCGCCGGTCGGCGAAGTCTATCGCGAAGGGCGCGCGACACATATCCATGTCGAGGGACCAAGCAGCGGCTATTGCGGTGGCGCGCGTCCCGGCCATTTCGATGGCGTTGCGCTGGTGGTGACCAAGTTGTTCAATCAAGTTCAACCAGACTTCGCCTGTTTTGGCGAAAAGGATTTCCAGCAGTTGGCTGTCATCCGCCAGTTTGTATGCGACCTCGACATCAATGTCGAAATTGTCGGCGTTCCCATTGTGCGCGATACCGACGGCCTCGCACTGTCCTCCCGCAACGCCTATCTTTCTGCCGAAGAGCGCCAAGATGCACTCGCCCTACCACAGGCGTTACAGAAAGCGCGCGAAGCCATCCTTGCGGGCGGGGATGTGCCTGCGATTCTCGCCGAGGCGCAAACGGCCTTATTGGCCGCTGGTTTCGCCAATGTGGACTATTTTGCCTTGGCCGATGCCCAGACGCTTGCCCCTGTATCAGCGCTAACTGGCAGGCCGTTACGCTTGCTGGCTGCGGCTAAAATCGGCAAGACCCGGCTCATCGACAATCTCGCAGTCGACTAGCTTCTGTCCATAGCGGATTAAAAAAGTTCGATTCGCGTTAACCATTTATTAGCCACGTTCGGGCGAACACTCCCTCAACAACAGAGGGAAATAACGTCATGGCCAATAGTTTGAAAAGCGCCACGTTTTTAATGGAGAGCCGGATTGCGGATGCGGCACAGGGCAGTGCCAGCGCGTTGTTCGATCTGGGGGTAGCCTACTCGACCGGGAGCGGCGGCATCGACGTCGATCTGGTCGAGGCACATAAATGGTTCAATCTGGCAGCGCTCAACGGAAACGAAGAAGCCGTCTATTGCCGCGCCGAAATCTCCGACGAGATGACCGCGCGTGAAATTGCCGAAGCGCAGAAACTCGCCCGCGCCTGGCTCAACGAAAATATGCGTCGCGCCGCATAAGGCTGCTGAGCCGACCTGCATTACGCCGTTTTCAACTCAGATGTGAACCGTCGCAAACAAATTTGGCGAGTACGGCGCGCCGGTTTATGGGATGCAGTCCTTAGGCTTCAGCTGTATAAGCCATTGTTTGAACGCTGGATTATTTTCATAACGTCCGCGGCCCTTATACTTGACCGGCGGCAAACCTAGGCGCGCCATGTCAGCGATCGAAAACCCCCAACCAAGCTGTTCGCCAGACAAACGATCATCGAATCGCGAGCCAACACCGCATATTGCGAATGTATCGTTGGCAAGGCCCATCCTTTTGTAGAGCGCAGCTTCCTTCGCGATAAGCGCCTGTATCGTAGGAACGGCTTCGTCCAGATAGGCTTCCATATCAACCGGTTTGCCATCCGGATCTTTGAAATTATCCGCTTGCCCCTGAACCGAAGCGCGCAGATGCTCACGCAGCGTCAAACCCTTTTGGGCCGCGACGATCTCAAATCCGCGATCATTTCCATGCCAACCCAGAAAAGCGTTTTCATTGATCGTGATGCTGGCAGCTGCGGGCGCCAAAAAGTTGGCACAAGATGAAAAACAGCCTGTCTCGATAGTCAAATGGGGCTTCAGATCGGCGATAATCGATCCAATGAAAATTCCGGGCTTGGTGTCTCCACCGCCGGAGTTCACCACCATCTTTTTTATCTGACCACGCCGAACATCGCGGATGGCTTCGCTCAGTGCCGTCAACCCATTTTCATTGATACCGCCGATATAGGTCAGCGTATCCCCCTTTATCGTTACTACGGGATTTGGGTCAGTGGAGGGCTTAATTGGTTTATATTCGGCTTGAACAGAGCTGGCTCCTAACAGGATAGGGATGATGAACAGGCGGCTCTTCATGGAAGCTCCTTTTCGTTGCGCGAGAAACCAGAAGGAACGAGGCGACAAAACTTTACGCTTTCGAACCATACTGGTGGAGCCGAGGGGAATCGAACCCCTGACCTCGTCATTGCGAATTCTATTGATAGGTTAGCGATAGACAAGGAATTACAATAGTTTCCGGCCGTATTTCCTGTGTCGTTTGCTCGGTCCAAGCCAATTCCCAAACTGGGCAGAGATGCGAATTACAATTTTGCCTGCTGGAAAGGCTTTCGATTGGGAAAGTTCCTGGAATCGACCTCGTGGCTTCCCACTGACGGCGGCAAACGCGTCACCCAAAAGACGCGGCTTTTGAAGCAACAGAGCGATCTGATCTCTTCCCCACTCAACTTCCGCTCAATTTATCTTCGTCTTCTCTAATCCATCCTTCGATCCGCTCTATACTCTCTTCGATATCACGTTCTTTGCTCCGTGCCTCCTCAAGCCACTCGGAAAAGATACCCTGCCACTTTTCGCTGTTGGTTTCATAGAGCTTATCCTCCAACTCGCTTATGCGGTTTCGCACACGATTTAGAGCGTCCTCGGCATTCGATAGTTTTTCTTGGTTCCGTCGAATGTTCGCATTTGTTCGTTCGATCCATTGTGCACGCTTGCTTTCAAACTCTGCTTGTTTTGCCTCATACTCCTGTCGACGTTGATCTTTGTAGTCTTTGTATTTTTCCCAGAACCGATCATGCGATTCTCGCGCGTCTTGGATCGCACCGAAACACTCTTCCTTGTGTTCTCGCGTCATCCTAGCCTTGTTACGTGACAATTTTTGTCCGGCCTCTTTCAAACGGACTTGGAGCTCTTTCATTTCCTCTACGGTCGTCTCCCCCAAAACGGAGCCCACGAAGAAGTCCGCCGAAGCACTCCAGTAGCAAGCCCTTGCTTCGGACACTATATCAACCCTGTATGTTTCAGATTGTGCGGCAAAATTGGCTTTCTCTACATCCGCTAAACGAGATGCCTTTTGCCGAAGCATTTGGAACCGATCCCAAGCGGCTTGATGCTCTTCCTTGCTTGCAAACCCCTTGTAGCCCTTAAACTGTTCTTGGATTTGCCTACACAAATCCCAAACCGGTCGCCAATCATGACGTTCGACTTCAAAGCCGATATAGGCGCTCTCATCCATCCAGGGGATAGCGCGATCAAGTTGCTCAATCAGAATTTCTAAGCTGCTTCCAGAAAAGACCACATTTTATCTTTCGTTTAGTATTAATGTAATACAAACGGGAAACACATCACATCATTAAGTTTCCTTTTCAGCCACAATTCTTTACAGAAAAACTAGCTATATCGCCTTATAGAACTTAAAATATTTGTAGCCATGATGCCAGCGCAAGCTAAAAACGGCATCTTATACTTACTGCAATCTGCGCCAGCCATCATCATATTTCGCGAACGGAATTCTTTGATATCTCTGAATGTTCCAAAATGGATCCATACTATAGTCTAAATGAGCATATAGAATATTCGGATAGAAATCAAAGCGCACATCCGCGATAGAAACATTTGCAGATTGTTCGAATATACCTGTAACTTCAGCTAAACACACCTTTCCAAGAACGTATGTTCCGCTTTCCCTTTGACTGGAAGACAGATATTGCTGCATTTCTTGGGTGGGAGTTATATAAAAATAGACATTATATACAGTACCCATTTTCATTATTTCTTCTTTATAAGTCGCAATTTTACTATCTTGCATTCTCGATACTAATTTCCTCTTTTCATCAATTTGCCTCTTTTGATCTTCTGTCATTTCCTCCCCATAGTATATGTTATCGATCGATCCTCTGTACTGATATTTAATGCTATTTTTCACATCATAACAAATTTCACCGAGCACAGATTTCACATACTCCCTAGTCAATTTGTCAGACGACTTATCTGGCAAAGCTGCATCTTTGGAAATTTGCTCCGCTTTCCCATAGAGTGCTTCCTGAATGAGCTTCTCTCGCATTTCGTCACCCGTTGGACGCTTATCAGCCTCCACTTTACAGGAGGAGAGAGCAGCTAACGACAGCAATAGCTGCGACGTATAGATAATATTTTTCATATAGGCCCTTCAATCATCTAATTCCATTTATTTTAATTCTTAAAATTAAAACTAATCTATCTTATTCTTGGCCTAACGTAGTATTCATTAAATTTATCTCTACTCTGCCCTTTAAATGTTTTATTAGGAAATGCCCCATGCTGACAGCCATCTGATTGTTTACACTGATTCAAATGAAGATGATTGCTATAAACTGTTCCAATAATTTGACCTCTATCAACACGTTGGCCAGATTTTACGGAAACATTTAAATGTAGGTAGCCATTGCTAGTGCCATCGCGGTTGAAAACAACAACGTAGTCACCATCACTTCCGCCAAGATTTCCTACTTTATATACGACTCCATCCTTCATCGAAAAAACTTTGTTCCCAGCTGCCAAAGCTAAATCGACTCCCGTATGAACCAATTCCGGATTCCGGCTCCAGTCCACTCCAAACTCTTGAGTGATCGCTTTATAACTAACTAGCGGAGAGCCAAGCTTGACAGGGCCATTGTAAATTTGGGCAGTTGCCGTTGACGCAAGAAAACACAAAAAAACGCTCAGCTTAGTGCTATTTCTCATGCTAACATCTCCCTTGAATATCCAATCTCCAGCGCTCGGACTTCAATCATAATCTCGGGATCACTATCTTCAACGAAAATCCAACTGTATGTCCATCGTCAGAACATTTCGCACTGATGGCTGCGTTGTGAAGTGCTCCCCTGAAATGTGATCGCTTTGTGCTGTGCTGGCTAAGCGTTCATTTCCAAGTTAGATTTTCGATTTTCTTGTTCAGAAGATCATTGGGAAATGATCTGATAAGCAGGGATTCAATATCGACGATCATGTCCTCGGCCACTCGGTAAGCGCTGACATATTCCGCTAATTCATGCAAACGCACGCTTACTGGGCGAATTTGTCGACGCATTTCATCGGCTGTGCGAAAATCTTGGCGTCGTTCTGGATGTTGGACCCTAAGAATTTTTTGCACTTGTGGATCTCGGTCACGATTGTAAGCGAGGTTGATTTCCTTCCAGAGCGATTGCGATTTTGTCTTGCCAACATACAGTGCGCGCCCGCGACTATCGTAAAAAATATAAATACCGCGATGGGCTTCCAATTCTCTCTTCAACCCAGCCAAGTAAGGGTGGCTGCTGTCTCCCTTGCCTTCGTCGAAAATTCTCCAGTTCGAGCCATTTCGTACAGAAGTGGGCCGTATCTGGAAAAACTCCACCACAGGTTGAATCGCATCTGTTTGCGCACGTTTCTTCGCAGCCTTTGCGACACCCGTAAGCAAATTGACCATTTGCCTTGGGGTTATTGATTCGCGCGACCGCCAATTTGCTAGGCCAGGTACACTTATTCCTAAATGCTCCGCGACTGCACGATCTGTAGCTGGGCCCGATCCAGGTTCGGTTATGGAACGCCTTACATAATCAACAAAATCTCGCCCGTTCATAGCTCCCCCGAGATAGTAATGAATTAGCTCGTCGATTAGACTTTAACAAACTGAATGTGAATGTAAAATCGCAGCGTGAATAGCCAGCCGAAGCGCCCAACTAAGGCGCTTCGGCTGGATTTCTTGCTTAGCCCAAGCCACCCATCATATTGGCAGCTCCGGCTTCAACGGCTTTCATCAAGGTATCATTAGCTACATGTGCATATTTCTGGGTACTGCGGTGGTCTACATGGCCGAGAACGCGACCTACAGCATACAGGTCAATTCCAGCATTGATCATGAAACTGGCGGCGCTGTGCCGTAGGTCATGAATCCGCAAGTCATATAGACCAGCCGCATCCCTTGCCTTCTCCCATGACCGTTTAATGTCGGTGTAGGGTTTCAGCGTGTCTGGGTTAGGCAGTAGCCAAGGACATCCTGCCCAG
Organism: Sphingorhabdus pulchriflava; assembly: GCF_003367235.1. Taxonomy (GTDB): domain Bacteria; phylum Pseudomonadota; class Alphaproteobacteria; order Sphingomonadales; family Sphingomonadaceae; genus Sphingorhabdus_B; species Sphingorhabdus_B pulchriflava. The sequence goes on along the minus strand of NZ_QRGP01000001.1, from coordinate 95,658 downwards.
CGTGGTAAGGCTTCGATTGTCTCGACTGCCGATTGCGACAGCGGGACAAAGCGCGGCTTGCCTGTCTTTGTGGTAGGGATAAGCCATGTTCGCCGTTCAAGATCGATCTGCTCCCACTTGGCGGTCAGCAACTCGGTCTTGCGCGCACCGGTTAGCAGCAACAGGGTTACGATGTTTTTAAGCTGCGGACTTTCGGATTTGTCCAAAGCCTTAAACAGTCGCTTCACTTCGCCAGCCGACAGATAGCGTTCGCGAGCGTTGCTATATTTCCGGCGTGGCACATCCCGAACCGGATTGGACAGCACGCCGGGAAGTTTCCACTGCCTTGCCAGTTCGAACGATCGACCGAATACCGTCCGCAGCTTATCGACGGTTGCCGGTGCAAGCCCAGCAGCGGCTTTCTCGGCAAACCATTTGGCAATGTCCTGGGAAGTGATTTCATCCAGCCGCATTTTGCCCCAGCGGGGCAGCAGATGGTTCTTCATCACGAATTCGGTATTCTTGGGCTGCTTTTGGTAAGTGCGCGCATGGGCAAGATGGTCGGCAGCCAATTCCGCATAGGTTGGCACTGCTTTCTTCTCAGCCTTCTTGGCGGCTGGATTTCCACCCATGACAACTTCAGCGCGCAATCGCTTCGCCATCTTCCGGGCTTGGTCGAAGCTGATATCTTCATACCGCCCGATCTTGTGTTGCCGTTGGCGACCGGCATCATCGATGTAGCGCAAGGCATAGGTCTTGCCTCCACCAGCGCGGCATTCCAGCAGAAAGCCGGTTGTAATGACATCCCAGTAGTCGGTTTTCTTTTTGCCTTCCTCACACCTAGCGGTCAGGCAGAATGTGGCATCGAGTTTCACTTTAGGCATAATTACCTCCATGTTGAATTTGATTTGCGTGTCCGTCGCCAGAGGGCGGCGGGCGGACGCGAGGGGTTGGGTTCAGCGCGTCGCGGATCGGCGGCTGGTGAGGCCCAAGCGGGCCAGAAGGGTCAGTTCAGGGTGGAGACGGGCGGCAAGCGATCCGCCGCAGCATCCCAGCTTTTCAGCTTTTCAGTCCGGCATCAGTCATCGACCCACGCGGGCGCTGCCACACTGGAAAACTGAGACGCTGCAATCCTGCAGGTCAGTCGGGAGCGGGTTCGCCTGTGGGCAGCAACTGGTAAATGTGCTTGCCGCGCTCGCCTATGGTGAACGTCCAGTGGTATTTGGCGGGATTGTCACCTGTGTAGCGGTCAAGGATCTTGACAACACCTTTGCCGCTGGTCTTGGTGCGCTTGGCCGTTTCGGATGCGATGTGCATTTTGGTGACAATGCCGTCGCGGATGCAGCCCTTCACGGCGTCCACCAGCTCAGCGTCGGTTCGTTGTTCGATCGTGCGTTCGATTTCTCCGAGCTTGTCGAACGTTACAGCCTCCACCGATGCCAGCAGCTGTTCGTAAGTCAGCCCGTTCTCGGTCGAATAGGCATAGGCCACCTTGTCTGGGCTATCCCCTCGTCGCTTTATACAGTCGAACCGCACCACTCTTTCGCCACCGGGCTGTTCCAGTTCCAGAGGCGTAAGCAAATAGGCAGCGTCGAAGTCCTCCACGAAGTCAGTGGTCCCGGCATAGCGCAGCGTTCCGTTTGGCGCTGGAACTTTATTCGTATGGGCATACGCCAATACCGTGCCGCCCCGCATCACGAACTGGCGACAGGCATCAGCAAAGGTCGAACTATCGCGCTTATCCATGAGGTTGGCGAATTTCTTGATCGTGTCGATGACGACGATCACGCCGCGTGCCTTTCCCGTCCGCGCCATGTTCAACAACAAGCCATGCAAATCCTGGGCCCGGAAGTCCTCAAAACCCTGCACCAGCATATGTGCACCCACGTCTTGCAAGATGCGTAACTTCTCAGCCAAACCGGATGAGTTGTCGTCGCAGTTAAGGTAATAGAGGTTGCCTGCTGCCAATCGCCCCTCGCGTATAGCCTCCTGAGCCAGATGCATACCTATTAGCGTTTTGCCGGAATTTGGAGCGGCGTAAAATATGGTCGCCTGCCCCGACCGGCAAACCTGTCCAAGCAATGGTCGGTTTGACTCCGCCAGTTTTTCCAGCTCGTCAGCTTTCCCCTGCAGGCTGTATTTCAACAGGGGAACGTTAAGCATAACCGGATCAGGCGCAGGCGGTGGCGGATCGCTCAAATTCTTGGCGGCTGGTATTGTAATGGACTTGGGGTCGATCGGATTGCCGCCACCGGCGCTGGATGGATCGCGCGCATTTTCAGGTTCGTTTTTCATGGTAATCTCTTTTGTTGTAAGGCGCGGTGGCAACTCCGCGCGGAACCAAGGCTTCAACAAAAGGCTCAAATGGGGCTGGGACCCGTAGTCACTAAACCGAGTTGGTCGGCTATAAGAAGATTCTCAAATCAGGCAAACTCAGCGAATGGTGCGGTAGTGTCCAAGCGGATTGACCGACCACATATGGCGCTCCGGATCGGTTCCGGTCCTGTCCTTGAGTATCAACGACACATGACTGACATTGTAACCAAAGGGGCCGAGCACACCACGTATATAGGCCATGGTGTTGATACCGTTCTCGATGCAAGCAGCGATCAGTATCGCGACGCGATCATGCTTGTTCTTACCGCAGCGGGATTCGAGATCGCGCAACTCGTCGAGGAACTTGTGCCACTCGCCGGGTCCGAACTTATGTGAAAGACCTCGGGGTGGAAACGGCTGCATGGGCCTGTCGTCATTTTCCATTTTTACTCCTCTTTCTCAATCAAGCGGTCGAACTAAGACCGCAACGATCTGATGGGGTCTGCCTGTGACATCTGTCAACCGGAAAAGTCCATTAACATATTGTAATATAGACATTTATAAGCAGAACGTGCTGTGGGCAGGACTAATTATTTTTCCCTTCTGAAAGTGTCGAATTGAGCACTTTGGAAAACAAGCTGAGTTATGATGCTCTAGCCTTAGTTTGTCCTAATCAGATCGTGGCGGCCCGTGCGATGGTAACGGGTCATCGGAGGGCGAAGCTGAACCCGATTCGGGATTTGGACCTTGCGAGTCGCTGGGGTGATTCGCATCCCGGAACAGGTAATATGCGACGCACACTATCCCCGACGCGAACGCCGTCTTGGGGAACGCGCTCGCCAACCATGTTAAGCCGCCCACGATGAGGAAGCCGATTGTTTGCGACGTTCGTGCGTACAAGCCCCAGACAAGTGAAAGCACAATTGCAAGAGCCAGCGCTGCAAGGGTAACTTGTGCGGCTGCGATGATGAGGCAGCCTAGAATTATGTAAGCGATCAGTTTCATAGCCGATCCTTTCGTCAGATACGAAAAAGGCCGCACAACGGCGGCCCTCTTCGACATTCAAATATGATGACTCTATGGTCGCAAGCCGTTTTCCAGCAGTCTTCTTAGGATTGGATCAATCCCGGCCTTTAGCGCGAACAGCGCAATGCCGTAGCCATCGTCGGAAAGGATGAAGACGGTTTCGTAGAATAAGCCGTGGTCGATTACCCATTCCCAAGCAGGGGTGTAATCTGGGTCATCCATTGTAAGCTGGATATGCAGGCCGGTTTCGCGTTCGACGTCGGCCAGCGTGTCACCCGCCTGGACAACAACGAATTGTGCCATGTCGCGTAGGGGCAAGTCATAGCCAAGCATAGCACGGCGATCCTGCAACAGCATCCGCAAGGGTTCCGGCAGGGGTAATTGTAGCGCCTTTTGCAGAGACGCGTCTTCATGTATCGAAAGCATGGGCTTTCTCCTCTTTGCATACAGAAAAGCGCCCAAGGCGGGATGCCTCAGGCGCTACGGGGTGGGTTTGTTGGTTTTGCTGGAAAGCGTGTTCAAGAGCCCCAGCGCGGAGCATCCAAAAGAAATTGCTTTTCCAAAATCTGTTGAGTTATAAAATTAGTCGTCTGTCAGATTAGTATTTTGAAATTATCGGCGGGGAATAGCATGTATAGATTTGCATTAAGCTTGGGATTAATTTTGACTTCTGGTTCGGCAAGTTCGAAGGAAATCACCGAAACTCTCTCCAAACCGATCAGGGCTACTTTTACCAGTAGTTTGCCGCCATCTGGATTGGAGCTTTGTATTTCCGATGCCATTACGACTATCGGCGGCGCTATCCCGATACCTATCAGGAATGGCGAAAAGGATGTTATGATCCTTGGTTATGGCCATACCCCAAAGATAATTGTGTCACTCACTGCGGTAGAAAAAGGAACCAGAATAGATATCCGCACAAAGAGCGGTGATATGGATGATAAATTAGCGCAGAGCATCAAGGCTGGCTGTCCACTAAATTGATATAAACTGTTGTTATTTATATAAGATATCGGATATTCCGAACGAATGCTGCGCTCATTATTAAGTGAGCAAGTTAGTCTTCGTACAAATCTTTCTGGAAACCTGTAAAGGTCGTGCGGATGTCCGAGACGCTGCCCAGTTCGCGCACGGCGTCGGATGGCGAGCCATATTTCAGTTCGAGCAAATCCGGCAGCTTTTCGGTGCCCAGTTCTTCCTCGCCTTCGGCAACATATTGCGACAGCACAAAGTCTAGGAAAGCTTGTTGCTTGGCGTCATACCGCGACAATATGCTCGCGCGGTGATTGGCCACCCGTTCGGCGCGTTTCAGCGGCGGCTTGGTGTGTGCGATATAGTTCAGCACGTCGAACAGATCGCAATCTTCGCCGTCGATCATCTGGCGCACAGCGGATAGCGCCTCGCCATCGAAGCCGCGTTCTGCAAGCCCCGCGACCAGCGCAGCGCGTGTATCGGGCTGCCCCCAAATGCGTCGAAGCTCGTCTTCATCGCGGAAGAGTTCAGGCAGCTTGCCAAACAGGTTCTCGACAAATTGTGCCGCCGATATGGGCTTGCCAGAGGCATCCCAAAAGGTTGACGCACTCATATGCTGGAAGGTGCGTTCCTTGCCGTCAGCCAGCTTGATAACCAGCTTCTTCGGCTTTTCCTCCTCTTCGTCCCCGTCATCATCTGGCGGCTGCGGCGGACCTTCGGGTTTCGGGCGCGGTTGGCCGGGGGCTTCCGGCGCAAGGGGTTCGCCATCCCATTCGGGATCGTTGAACAGTTCATAGGCCTTCACGAAATCGTAGATCGTGAAATAGTCCTTCCCGTCGAACAGGCGCGTGCCGCGACCGATAATCTGTTTGAACTCGATCATCGAATTGATCGGGCGCATCAAAACGATGTTGCGGATGTTGCGGGCATCTACACCGGTCGAAAGCTTTTGCGATGTCGTCAGGATTGTCGGAATGGTCTTGTCGTTGTCCTGGAAGGCGCGCAGCCATTGTTCGCCCATCGCGCCATCATGGGCGGTTACGCGGACGCAATAATTGGGGTCGGTGCTGGTTTTTGTCTGATTGATCAGGTCGCGTATCAAAGCCGCATGTTTCTGCGTTGCACAAAAGACTAATGTCTTTTCGCGCTGGTTGATCCGCTCCATGAAGATTTTAACGCGGTATCGTTCGCGCGCTTCGATTTCGATCGTCCGGTTGAAATCGCCTTCCTTGTATCGCTTGCCTTCTTCGACTTCCCCTGCCTCCACGGTATCGCCGGGGGTAAAGACATATTCGTCGATCGTGGTGCCCAGTTCGACCACCTTGAACGGTGTCAGGTAGCCATCGTTGATTCCTTCTTTCAGCGAGTAGGTGTAAACCGGCTCCCCGAAATAGGCATAGGTATCGACATTGTCCTTCCGCTTGGGCGTGGCCGTCAGTCCGATTTGTACGGCTGGTGCAAAATATTCCAGAATCGCGCGCCACTCGCTGCCATCCTTCGCGCCTGCGCGGTGGCATTCGTCGATCATGATGCAATCGAAAAAGTCGGGCGGATAGTCCTGATAGTTGAAGGCGGGTTCCTCTTCCTCCCCTGCATCGGTCATTACAGATTGGAAGATGGTGAAGAAGATGCTGCCATTTTTGGGCACGCGACCCTTCTTGCGTATTTCGGCTGGCGTTATGCGAACCAACGCGTCAGGCTCGAATGCGGAAAAGCTGTTATAGGCTTGGTCGGCCAGAATATTGCGGTCCGCCAGAAACAAGATGCGCGGGCGGCGTGATGGCTCGTTGTCATTCTTCCAGTCGCCAAGGTTCCAGCGCGCCTGAAACAGCTTCCATGATATCTGGAAGGCGATCGCCGTTTTACCCGTGCCGGTGGCAAGGGTGAGCAATATCCGGTCCTTGCCATGCGCGATGGCGTCCAGCGTCTTTTCGATGGCATTATATTGATAATAGCGCGGCTCGAACTTCCCACCGGTTTCATAGGGTACAGCGGCAAAGCGATCGCGCCAGTCATTGGCCTCTGCAAAGGTCGCATCCCACAGCTCTTGAGGGGTTGGCCAGCGATCGACCGGGCCTTCCTTGCCCGTCGCCATGTCGATCCGGTAAATGTGCGTGCCATTGGTCGCATAGGCAAAGCGGGTTTGCAGGCGTTCGGCATAATCCTTTGCCTGCCCCACACCCTCGCCAACGCCCTTGCTCGCGGCCTTGGCTTCGACACTGGCGAGCTTTGTGTTGCGATAGACCAGCACATAATCCGCCGCCTTCGCAGCACTACGTTTGCCCGATCCGGTCAGTCGTCCAGGCGCGATAACCTCTCGGCGCGTCCGGCTGCCTTCCACCACACCCCAACCAGCCGCCGCAAGCGCAGGGTCGATCAGGTCAGCGCGGGTTTCGGCTTCGTTCATCGGATCAGGTCAGTTCCCCGGCAAAGGCCTTTTGTAAAAGGGATTGTTTGAGTTCATTTAAGGCCTCAACCTTGTTTGCATATAGTCTCAGCAATTCCAATCGCTGACGATTAGCGATGCTAAGCTTTTCAACCGCCGTTCGCTGTTCCTCAAGTGTAGGAATAGGTAAATGCATGTCTGCCAACTTCGACGCGTTAAATCCACCTTGGGCACTTCCTGACGTACCCTCGTTTACAACTTTCCAATATTGTGGAGTCTGAAAAAAAAGCTGAACAAATTCCGGCAAAACCTCGTTGTTGCTTATTCGCAGCCGTATTAGGTAGGATGCGGCAACCGCATCGGGAGGATTATCGATCAGAAAGCTCTTACCTGTCGTCGCCCCGGTTCGTGCAAAAACAATGTCGCCGTTCTCAAGCTTCTGGCGTCTGAAGTCTTTTTCTGAAATCGGACAATTCGGCACTTTCTCCCACGAAACTTCACCTTCCTGAATGTCCGTTATTCTCAGAAACTTAGGCCCGATCGGCTCAAAACTAGCTTTCTCAGTATAGCCATAACTAACCTCGGAAATTTGACCGATTTGTGTGTCGCGCCATCCCGCATTTCGGGATGAAAACACCTCACCCAAACGCGCCTCAAACAGCGCCCGGGCGTTGGCTAGGTTTTTTTGGGCGTTTGCGGTGGCGGTGGCGATGCCTGCAAAGGCCTTGTCCAACACCGCAACAATCCGCCGCTGTTCGTCGAGAGAGGGGATGGGAACATCGACTGTTTTCACCAAATCTGAATTTAGATTGCGGACAGTCGAACCAGCCGCCAGCCGATCAAATTGTCGATATGCTGCATCAGAACCAAGATAGTGATAGAGAAAATCTGGATCAAATAGTCCAGATTTGTCACTTAAAACGAGCCAGCCGTCGTGAATGCAGCCCGTAGTTTTCATTATATACGGTCTGCCAAAGCTCATAGAATTTGACAGGATGAAATCGCCCGGCCTCACTAATCTTGATTTCTTTAGTCCCTCAGGACGTATTTTTTCCTTCGTATGTTCAATGTACTTGTCGCTTGCTGTCGCGTCGCTAATTTTGATCCAGTTGATCCCATCCGGTGCATCAGTCAGATAGTCCTGAATTGGTCGAGGCGAGCCGCCGCGAGCAACGTGGCATAGATCCCCTAGTTTTTTGGAGGGATAAACAACGCTCACAGTAGCGCCTTAATTTCAGCCAATATCGTTGCACTCTCAGCATCCAGCGCAGCAATCTCTTCCAATATTGCTTCAGGGCTGCGAAGCGCTACTTGCTCTCCCGCATCGGGGTTCTTCACGGACAGATCGAAACTGGTCTGGTCAATGCTGCTTGCCGCCACGGTCCAGCTTTTGGGGCTTGTGGCAAAGCGCGCCTGCAGTTCAACAAATTCCGCCAAATCATTGTCGTTCAACGGATTGGTCTTGCCCATGTTGCGACCGGGATCGAGCTGATAATACCAGATGTGCTTGGTCGGCTCGCCCTTTTCAAAGAACAGGACCACGGTCTTCACGCCCGCGCCCTGAAAGGTTCCACCGGGCATATCCAGGATGGTGTGCAGGTTGCAGCTTTCGAGCAATTCCTTGCGCAGCGCGACGCTGGCATTGTCGCTGTTCGACAGGAATGTGTTCTTGATAACGATCGCCGCCGTACCACCTGCGCGAAGCGATTTAATGAAATGCTGCAGGAACAGGAAAGCGGTTTCGCCGGTCTTTATCGGGAAGTTCTGCTGTATTTCTGGTCGTTCCTTGCCGCCAAAGGGCGGGTTGGCCAGAATGATGTCGAACCGGTCCTTTTCCTGAATATCGTTGATATTCTCACCCAGCGTATTGGTGTGCAGGATGTTGGGCGCTTCGATGCCATGCAGAATCATGTTCATGATCGCGATGACGTAGGCGAGCGACTTTTTCTCTTTGCCGTAGAAGGTGCGGCGCTGGAGCGTTTCATTATCGCCCGTCGATTTGGCTTGGGGCTTCAGATAATCATAGGCTTCACATAGAAAGCCAGCCGAGCCAACCGCACCGTCATAAATCCGGTCGCCAATCCTTGGCTTCACCACCTGTATCATCGCGCGGATCAGCGGGCGCGGCGTGTAATATTCGCCGCCATTGCGCCCCGCATTGCCCATATTCTTGATTTTGACTTCATACAGGTGCGACAGTTCATGCTTCTGGTCTTGCGATCGGAAGCTCAGCTGGTCGATCAGGTCCAGCGCATCGCGCAAGGAATAGCCGCTGTTGAACCGGTTTTTTATTTCCCCGAAAATCTCGCCAATTTTGTATTCCAGCGTATCAGGCGCAGGCGCGCGTTGCTTGAAACCTTGCAGGTGCGGGAACAGCGTACCGTTGACGAAATCGATCAGGTCCGGCCCGGTCATCGCCTTGTTATGATCCAGCTTGCCATCTACCCCTTTGGGCGCGGCCCACGTTCCCCATTGGTAAGGCGCGCTCAGGATCGGCGCATAGGGCTGCCCACGCAATTCGGCTTCAATCTGCCGGTCGCCTTCCAGTTCATCCAGATATTTCAGGAACAGCAGCCAGCTTGTCTGTTCAGTATAATCCAGTTCGGTGGTACATCCCGCCTCTTTACGCAGGACGTCATCGATATTCTTGAAGGTTTGTTCAAACATGGGTGAGGCTTAGCTTGGACCAGCCGCCAATAGCAACAGCGGTTGGCAATCGGACCAATAAGCCTTCTATCGTTCCGGGTTTAGAGAACGGATCGACACAGCCGAATGCAGTATAGCGTAGGTCGAAGGTAGATTCCCTACCCAAAGCGCCCCAAGCTGGACCCACGGAAGTTTCCTCCTAGAAGGCACTTCCGCCGTATGCGTTGATTTTCCCTGCTGAAAGAACTGGTGGAGCCGAGGGGAATCGAACCCCTGACCTCGTCATTGCGAACGACGCGCTCTACCAACTGAGCTACGGCCCCGTTCCAGCATCGCGAATATAGGAATGGCCCGCAGCGCTTGCCAAGCGCCTTTATTGATTCTGCAGCGCCTGCCAAGCGGCGAATGACTGCGCCAGACGTTCGGCGGCTATGTCGCGCCCGGCCCCCCGATCAAGCCCCAGCGACATCGACAAAGGTCCGCCTAAAAGCGAATCCCCCAGCGCGAGCAGCACCAGTTCCATCGTCAGCTTGTGCAGATTGCCATCTTCATGGCCGCCCTCACCCACTTCATCAACCAGCCGGTGGATCGCCTCAACGACCGGATTGAGCGCATCTTCGTTGCCGCTAAGCAGCATCCATGCCGCAAGCGCGCCGGCACCCGCCTTGTCGAAATGGTCAAATATCATGTCGACCAGATCGCGTGGGCCGATATCGCCGCCGCGGAAGCGGTGGATCTGTTCGCCAATATCGATGCAGATAGATTCCGCATGATACGCCGCCAATTCGCGCTGCAAACCCGATGCCGAACCGAAATGGTGGAGCAGATTGGCGTGCGTACGCCCAATCCGTGCAGCGACTGCCTTCAGCGTCACCGCCTGCGGACCTGCCTCTACCAGAATGTCGCGCGCCGCCTCAAGCGCCGCCAGACGGCTAGCTTCTGGTGACAAGCGTTTACGTGCGACCGCTTCACCCTTGATCGGGAATTTCACTATTGACATTAATGTTAATTACCCTAAAAGCCCTGAACTGTAAAGTCTTCCCCATCTGCAAAGGGACAACGCGTTAACGCTCCTGTCAAGATCGATACCGAAATAGCTGTGCAAAAAGCGGTGCCCACGCCTGCCGACCTGACCATTACCCCCCGCGATCGCCGCTTCGGGCGCACCGAAGGCCATGTGCAGGACCGCTGGTGGAACAATGGCAATCCGTTCGCCACCGCCTTTTTCAACGCGCTGTCGACTACCTTTCCTAAAGGCGAGGCCTTTTTCATCGAAAGCGTGAAAGCATTCCGCGAAGGTGCGTCCCCCAAATTGGCCGAGGAAATCCGCGCGTTCACGATGCAGGAAGTGATGCACACGCGCGAGCATGTCGCCTTCAACCGCCGTGTAGTCGATTCGGGCTATGATGTAACCTTCCTCGACGAACAGGTTGATCATGTGCTGGAACTAATCAAAACCCGCCCTGCTATCGTGAATCTGGCCGCGACCATGGCGCTGGAGCATTTCACCGCGATCCTCGCCCGCGAATTGCTGGAAAATCCTAAGCATCTGGTTGGCGCCGACCTTGAGGCCGCTGCCCTATGGCGCTGGCATGCGGTTGAGGAAATCGAGCATAAAGCCGTCGCTTATGACACCTGGCTGCACGCGACCAAGGGCTGGAGCCGTTTTCGCCGCTGGAAACTGAAATCGCTGATGATGCTGGTGATCACTACACGCTTCATCCCCGAGCGCATCAAAGGCATGCTCAATCTGCTCGAGCAGGATGGCATCACCGGCTGGAAAGCAAAGCGCGGCATTTTGTGGTATGCTTTCGGCAATCCGGGCATGTTCCGGAAAATTTTGGGTGCTTGGGCCGCTTATTTCCTGCCGGGCTTTCACCCCTGGAACAGCGATGAGAAGCACCTGATTGCGCGCTACGAGGCCGACAACCCCGTTGCAGTCTGATTTGGCGTTAACGCCGCAACGCCTTGACCAATCTGTAAAATCGCTATTCCTTCCGTTAGATTAACCCTTCCCATTAAGCGGCGTTTATCGCGCCACGCTTATTGTCGGAAGCATGGATCAGATAGACAGCTTAAGCGTCGTTGCAACCTTGCCGAGTGGCAAACAAGGTACTCAACGGATGCATGTGCGCCAGTTTCGCGGAAAACCGGCACAGCAAGCTGCACGGCACTGGGTGCGAGGCGACATGTTCGCCACCGCCTTCCTCAATGCCCTGTCCGTCGTCTTTCCGCGTGGCGAAGCCTTCATGATTGAAGCTTTGCGCCCCTGGAAAGACCGCGCCGATGGCCAACTGGCACAGGACATCGCAACCTTCATTACACAGGAAGCCGCGCACAGCCGCGAGCATGTCGGTTTCAACAAGGCGATCATCGACGCTGGCTATGACATCGAAGCGCTTGATCGGGCGATCAAGCAGTTCGTTTCCTTCTTCTCCGGCTGTGGTGAAGTCACCAAGCTGGGGGCGACGATGTGCATCGAGCATCTGACCGCGATTGTTGCTGCCGAAATCCTGAAGAATCGCGAACATCTGGAAGGCACCGACCTCGAACTGCGCAAGCTATGGCTTTGGCACGCGGTTGAAGAGGTCGAACACAAGGCAGTCGCCTTTGACGTCTGGATGTTCGCGACCCGCGAGTGGAGCGGCGCGCGGCGCTGGCTGACACGCGGCGCGCTGTTGCTCGCGGTATCGCTCAGCTTCTTTGTGAACCGCACGCGCGGGCAGGTCGAACTGCTGCAACAGGATGGCTTGTCCAAGCCAAAGGCTTGGTGGCAATGTATCCGTCACGGCTTTGCCAAGGGTGCGATTGGACGAAATGTCATGGCCCCATGGGCCGAATTTTTCCGCCCCGGTTTTCATCCCAACCATATTGATGACCGCGAGCTATTGGTGCGTGGAGAGAATATGCTCGCGGCTATCAAATTGGTAACCGAAGGGTCCGCAGGCGATGTCGTGCGTACCGTCCCGGCCCTTTCCGAAAAACTTGCCGTCAACGCCTAGGCGGCGCGCAATGCTTCACCCATAGTGGGTCGAATTCGCCACATCGACGCGGTGTCGGAAATGTCACCGTCACCGCCCGTCAGATCCTGCTCGTACAGCACCGTGGTTGCTGCATAGCCCCGACCCGCGCTGAAACGCTCCTCACGCCGACCGGTTTGCCGGAAGCCCAGCTTGCGCAGAACTGCACCCGAGGCGGGATTATCGATGAAATGTGATGCAACCAGCTTTTTGTGACCCACCGTCTTGGCAATTTCGACGACCGCACGCCCGGCTTCGCTGGCATAGCCGCGTCCCCAATGGCTGCGAGCAATCCAATAGCCCATCTCGGTTGCGTCGTCACGCGCGCTAAGCCCGCAGGCACCGACGATGACCGGAGCACCCTCAGTACGCAGATAGAGGATGAAGTTCGGGAACAATTCTGCCTGTTCACCGCCAACAAAGCGCAGCGCATCCTCGAACGAATAGGGCCACGGCGCCTTAGCAAGGTTGCGGACGATGCCTTCATCGGCGATCGCACGATAGAGCGGGCCCGCATCTTCGGGCCAGCTGGGTCTCAACAACAGTCTTTCGGTTCTCGCGAACATGGTCTCTCTCCTGACCTGATGGCTGCCCCTTGGAACACTTTAGTGACAGCCTTGTGAAATTTTCCATCCCGAAAGGGGTAGGGTGCAGGGAGAATGGGGCAAAAAGAAAGGGAGCCGGATGACCCGTCTCCCTTGCGCGATGGGAGGTGTCACCACACTCCCCGGGTCATCCAGACGGACAACCCTTTATCGATTGTCCTATGTTATTCGGCTGCCATCGCCATAGTGTCCACCGACACATATTTGCGGCCGAGTTTGCCGGCATGGAATCGGACGCGACCTTCGACGAGTGCGAAAAGGGTGTGGTCCTTGCCCATGCCAACGCCAGCGCCCGGGTACACTTTGGTCCCGCGCTGACGCACGATAATGTTGCCGCCGATCACTTCCTGACCGCCGAACTTCTTCACACCAAGGCGACGACCTGCTGAGTCGCGACCGTTACGGCTGGAACCACCTGCTTTTTTATGTGCCATGGTCTAAACTCCTGAGCTCTTATTCAGCTTTTTTGGCAGCGGCCTTTTTCGGCGCGGCCTTTTTGGCGGGAGCGGCATCAGCCGCAGCTTCAACTTTTTCAGCCTTGGGGGCTGCAGCCTTTTTCGGCGCGGCGCCACCAACGGCAGTGATACGCAGCAGCGTCAGCGACTGGCGATGGCCCTGCTTACGGCGATAATTGTGCCGACGGCGCTTCTTGAAGACGATGACCTTTTCGCCACGCTCCTGCGCAATGATCTCGGCCGAAACGACCAGACCCTTGGCGTCCTTGACTTCGCCACCGTCGCCCGCGAGCAACACATCGTCCAGCGACACCGTGTCACCAGCGTTTCCAGGCAGCTTTTCAACTGCGATCTTGTCTCCGGCGGCGACGCGATACTGCTTGCCGCCTGTGCGCACGATAGCGAACATGGCTCTGTCTCAATCTCTATATATCTGCTTTGCACCCAGTTTAACGGGCATTTCCAACGCGCAACAACAAGACGCGAGTCCCGAAGGCCCGCATTGGAAGGCGCGCAGCTAGTTTATTGAGTCGGCTTTGTCAACGGCCTTTGCCGCAAATATAGGCGGTTTTTGGACAGTCCCCTGCACAAGCTTGCTTGCGCGCTGCAGGCCGCCTAAACCCGCTGCATGTCCCGCGTCAACCGCCCTACACATTCACTGCCTGTCATCGCAGCATTGCTGCTTGGCGGCTGTTCACTACCGGATGGCGAGTTCCCGTCGCTTGCGAAACGACCTTATGAAACCGATAATCCGGTTGTCGAACCGCCAGCGGAGTCAGAACAGCTCAGCACAGCCCTTCCGGAAGAACTGGCAGGGCTGGTCGATCAGATGATGGCGCGGCACCAGAGAGCCGAATCGGCCTTTCGTGGCGCATTGGGGCGGACGCGACAGCTTGTGCAATCGGCTGCCGGATCTGCAACCGGCTCCGAAAGCTGGGCGGTCGCTCAGGTGGAGCTGTCGCGTCTGGATTCGCTTCGTGGAGATTCGGTCGCCGCACTGTCTGATCTCGACGCACTGATTTCGGCCCAACGTGAAAAGGGAATCGATTCGGGATTGCTTAGGCTTTTGGACAGACCCAAATCTGTCATCGCAAATGATGTCGCCGCCCAGGCCGCAGAAATCGAGGCCTTGTCGCGCTTGCTAGGCTGATCTGCCTGCATAGCTATGTCGCTTGACGACACGTTGCAGCACAGCAATTCTGTGCCTCATGAACCGAACCGCTCCGCAGCCTATCCAGCAAAATCCGGACATCCGGTTTCTCGGCAAAATGCTGGGCGATGTCATTCGCGCTTATGGCGGGGAGAAACTGTTCCGCCAGACCGAGTATATCCGCGCTGCGAGCGTGGATCGGCATCGCGGGGTTGAAGGCGCTGTCGACACCGGGCTGGAGGCGCTCAGCCTTGATGACACAATCGCCTTCGTCCGCGGCTTCATGCTCTTCTCACTGCTCGCCAATCTGGCCGAGGACCGGCAGTCGAACTTGCAGGAAGGCGGGGCAACACTGGCGGAAGCAGTCGAGCGGCTGCAGGGCGAAGGCATAAGCCCCACACAGGTTGGCGAACTGCTCGGGCAAAGCCTGATTGTCCCCGTGCTGACCGCGCACCCCACCGAAGTCCGCCGAAAGAGCATGATCGACCATAAGAACCGGATCGCCGCATTGATGCGGCTACGCGATGCGGGGCACGACGTGACCGAATCGGGCGACCGGATCGAGAATGCAATATACCGCCAGATTGCCCTCCTCTGGCAAACCCGACCGCTGCGTCGCGAGAAGCTGGTTGTCGCCGACGAGATCGAAAACGCTCGCGCCTACATGGAAGATGTTTTCCTCGTCGCGCTACCCAAGCTCTATGCGCGCTGGGAGCGCGATCTGGGCATGCGCCCGCCCTCTTTCCTGCGCCTAGGCAGCTGGATAGGCGGAGACCGCGATGGGAACCCGTTCGTCAACGCCCAGACGCTCGACACCGCCTTGTCGCGCGGAGCCGCAACCGTTTTGGGTCATTATCTCGAATGCGTCCACCATCTGGGGGCTGAAATCTCGATCTCATCGGAATTGGCGCATGTCCCGCAAGCCGTAATCGATCTGGCAGAGATAAGCGGCGATCTGGCCTCCAGTCGCGCTGACGAACCTTATCGCCGTGCCCTTTCAGGCGTCTATGCGCGCTTGGCTGCAACCTACACCCAGATAGTCGGTGAAGCGCCGCCACGGCCTTCACGGTTGGAAGGCGAGCCCTATTCGTCCCCGGACAGCTTCCGCCGTGACCTTGTCGCCATTGCTTCAGCGCTGGCCTCCGAAGGCAAGGGCGCACTTTCCAGTGGCGGCGCATTGGGACGGCTGATCCGTTCCATCGAGACTTTCGGCTTCCACCTCGCCACGCTGGATCTGCGCCAGAACAGTGATGTCCATGAACGGGTGGTGGCCGAACTGCTGCGCGAGGCAGGGGTTGAGCCAGCCTATCTCGAACTCGACGAAGCAGCGCGCATTGCCTTGCTTACCAAGGAACTTGCACATAATCGCCCGCTTTGCGGAGCTGCCACCGCGTTGGGAGCGGAAGCCAATAGCGAACTCGCCATCTTGCACGCAGCGGCGCATGCGCACGAGACCTTCGGACGCGGAGCCATAACCACCTATATCATCAGCAAAACGACCAGCCTTTCCGATCTGCTCGAAGTCTATGTGCTGCTGAAAGAAGCAGGCCTCTATCGCATCGACCCCGATGGCAAGGCCGAGGCACCAATCATGGTGGTGCCGCTGTTCGAAACGATTGGCGACCTTGAAGCTGCTCCTGCCATCATGACGGCCTTTTTCGAACTACCCGCGATGAAATCGCTGGCGAAGGCACGCGGGCATCAGGAAGTGATGATAGGCTATTCGGATTCGAACAAGGACGGCGGATATCTGACCTCGACCTGGGGCCTCAATCAGGCCTCGCTGGCATTGGCACCCGTCTTTGCGGCGGCAGGCGTCACCATGCAGCTCTTCCATGGCCGCGGGGGCGCAGTCGGGCGCGGGGGTGGTTCTGCCTTTGGTGCGATCCAGGCGCAGCCGCGCGGTACTGTCAACGGGCGCATCCGGATCACCGAACAGGGCGAAGTCATCGCTGCCAAATATGGCACGGTCGACAATGCCGTCGCCAATCTGGAAACCATCGCCTCCGCCACGCTGCTCGCCTCGCTAGAGCCCGATCCGGTAGCAAACGCGGATGCCGCACGTTTCTCGGCTGCGATGGATCAGCTGTCGGTCAGCGCCTTCGCCGCCTATCGCGGGCTGGTATATGAGACGGACGGGTTCACCACATTTTTCCGCCAGATGACGCCGATTTCCGAAATCGCGACTCTGAAGATCGGATCGCGCCCGTCGAGCCGCACCAAGAGCGACCGGATCGAAGACCTGCGCGCCATTCCCTGGGTGTTCAGCTGGGCACAGGCGCGAGTGATGCTGCCGGGCTGGTATGGCGCGGGGCAGGCGCTGGCGGACTTCGAAGATAAGGGTCTGCTCAAGGCAATGGCGCAGTGCTGGCCCTTTTTTCAGACCATCCTCGCAAATATGGAAATGGTGCTCGCCAAATCTGACATGGAAATCGCCTCGCATTATGCCACGCTGGTCCAAGACAAAGCGCTTTCCGAGCGACTTTTTGGTGACATTCGCGCTGGATGGAATACCGCTCATGACAGCCTGCTTGATGCGACCGCGCAATCGGCACTGTTAGAAGCCAGCCCATCGCTCAACAACTCGATCAGGCTGCGTATGCCCTATATCGAGCCGCTCAATCACTTGCAGATCGAATTGATGAAGCGGCATCGTGCTGGCGAAGACGACCCCCGCATTGCAGAGGGCATTCAGCTGACAATCAACGCAGTGGCGACCGCGCTCCGGAACAGCGGCTAAGGTTGGGCTTCGATAAAAGCGCGTCGCCATTCGACCAGCGGAGAAATTGCGTATTCTTATCCTGCCCGCCGCTGGTAAAGCTCCGTTAGGTCAACAACCCCGGAGCCTCCCCATGCGCGTCACCAGAACTGCCCTTTCCGTCTTCGCCATTGCAGTCGCCAGCTTGGGCGTCAGTGCGCCTTCTGTCGCGCAAACAACACCTGCCACACAAGCAGCCGAAACCAACCAGAATGCCGCCATCATGGCTTTCTTCGATGAAGTGGATGCAGAGCAACTCTCGCGATCGCCCTTGGGCAAATCCTATCGTGGTATCAAAGACAGCGATTATGGCCGTTGGGATGATGGCTCCGAGGCAGCCGAGACGCGCGATATCGAGGCTGACCGCTCAGCACTCAAGGAAATGCGCGCCCGCTTTGACCCGGCCAAGCTTTCTCTGGAAAACCAGCTGTCCTTCCGCCTGTTTGAAAAGCGCGCCGCCCGCAGCGAAGCCGCCTACAAATATAGAGATTATGGCTATGTCTTTGACCAGATGAACGGCGCGCAGAGCCAGATCCCCGCGTTTCTGATTAACATCCACCGCATCGACAGCAAATCGGATGCGCGCGCCTATATCAATCGCCTCTATGGCATCGGCCCCGCCCTGAACGAGGCCATTGGCCAAGCCAGGTCACGCGCTGCCGAGGGCATCATGCCGCCCAAATGGGTCTATCCCTATGTCATCAGCGACGCGCGCAATGTGATTACCGGCGCACCTTTTGGGGATGGCCCCGATGCGCCGCTGTTCGCCGATTTCAAAGGCAAGGTTACCAAGCTAACGATCAGCCAAACCGAAAAGGACCTGCTGATCGCCGATGCTGCGCAGGCGCTGAAAACGTCAGTGAAGCCGACCTATGAAGCGCTGATCACCGAAATGACCGCGCAGGAGAAGGTCGCTGGAACCGACGACGGTATCTGGCGGTTCAAGGATGGCGCTGGCTATTATGCACAACTGCTCGCCAACTACACCACGACCGACATGACGCCGGACCAGATCCACGAGCTGGGCCTCGCGCAGGTCGCACGCATTCATAAGGAAATGCAGGTCGTGCAAAAGAAGATGGGCGTGAAGGGCGACCTTAAGGCCTTCTTCAACTATATGCGCACCGAACCCAAATTTTACGCGCCCGACGGCGAAGAAGGCCGCGCGCTCTATCTGGCCGAAACGCAAAAGGCTTATGACGCGATCAAGCCCTTGCTGCCCAAATGGTTCGGTGTGCTGCCGCAGGCCCCTTTGGTGGTCAAACCGGTCGAAGCTTTCCGCGAAAAATCGGCTGGCAAGGCATTCTACCAGCGCCCCTCCCCCGACGGTTCGCGCCCCGGCACCTATTATGCGAACCTGTATAAAATGTCCGACATGCCGCTGACCGAGGTTGAAGCACTTTTCTACCATGAAGGCGTTCCCGGACACCATTTGCAACTGGCAATCCAGACTGAACTCAAAGACGTTCCGGCCTTCCGGAAATTTGGCGGTGTCACAGCTTATTCCGAAGGCTGGGGTCTGTATTCGGAGAAGCTTGCCAAGGATATGGGGCTCTACACCGATCCGGCGCGCGATTTCGGACGGTTGCAGCTCGAACTGCACCGCGCCATCCGCCTCGTCGTCGATTCAGGACTGCACCACAAGCGCTGGACCCGTGAACAGGCAATCAAATATGTCGAGGATAATTCGGCTGACGCACCGGGCGGGATTGTGAAGGCGATCGAGCGCTACATCATCTATCCGGGTCAGGCGACCGCATACATGGTCGGCCGCCTGAAGATCAGCGAACTGCGCGACAAGGCGCAAAAGGCACTGGGCAAGAAATTCGATGTGAGTGGTTTCCACGACACCGTGCTTAAGTCGGGCCCGGTGCCGCTCGATGTTCTTGAAGAGCAGGTCGACGCTTGGATCGCTTCGCAGAAGAAAGCTTAAAGCAGTACCATCCGCACCCGGAGCCCGTCCTTGGGCTTCGGGATCGGCCAGGCCTGCCAAGCCGGATCATAGCCATCGGCCACTTCGACCCGCACCTGGGTTAGCAAATGATGCATGAACAGCTTCATCTGCATATAGGCAAAGTGCAGACCGAGGCACATATGCGCGCCACCACCAAAGGGAACCCAGGCATATTTGTGCCGCCCCTTTGAATTTTCGGGCGTGAAACGCATCGGATCAAAGACTTCCGGATTTTCCCAATATTCGGGCATCATGTGGGTGACAGTGGGGTTGATGCTGACGGTCGTGCCTTTCGGGATCTTATAGCCCATAAACTCGAAATCCTTGAGCGCCCGGCGCGGGATCGAGGGCACTGGCGGGATCATCCGCAGCGATTCCTTGAACGCATATTCGGTCAGTTCAAACGAATCGAGCTGATCGGGCGAAATCGCGCTGCCGGCAGGAGCGATGGACAGGCATTCGGCACGCACCTTTTCCTGCCACTCGGGATGCTTCGCCAGTAGCCAGATCATCGACGTCACCGACGAAGTGATCGTGTCATGCGCCGCCATCATCAGGAAGTTCATATGGTCGATGATTTCACCGTCGGTCATATATTGCCCATCGTCGCGGGTGGCGCGACAGAACTGGCTGAACATATCCTGCCGGTTGGGGTTGCGACGGCGTTCTTCAATCTGCGGACCGAAATAGCTGATCAGATAATTGCGGCCAGCAACGCCGCGTCCCATTTGCGTGAAGGGCAGCGGGCGGCGAACCGGCGAAATCGATGCCGCGACCATGTCGACAAAGGCCTTGTTGATACGGTCAGCCTCTGGCCCCAATGGCACGCCAAGGAAGGCGTCGGCAGCAACATCGAGTGTCAGTTGCTTGATAGCGGGATAAAAGAGCATATCCCCGCGCCATTTCGGCAATTGCTCGGCAAAGATGCGGTTCATGTCGGCGACATAACCGCGCATCGGCTCCGGCTTGAACGCGATGCCCAAAGCACGCCGGTCCATGCGATGATGGTCGAAATCCATCAGCATCAGCCCACGCGGAAATAAAAGGTTCAAGACCGGTCCCCAGCCTTGCTCGGATGAAAACAGCTTGTCCCGGTCGAATAGCATCAGCTCATTCGCCTCTGCCCCGATCAACGATAGGTTGACCGCACCGAATGCACTGGACCGATACACCTTGCCATATTTGCCGATCATGTAATTGATGAAGGCAGGCGGATCGCGCAGAATGCGGAAGGTGTTGCCGATGAACGGCAGGCCATTTTCGCCCGGAATATGGTCGAGCGATTGCGGTGTCGCGCGGGGCGTCCAATGCGGGTTTGCGGCTTCGCTGCTGGCAAGGGCCATGGGAGATCTCCGGTCGGTTTTAATTATTCGATTAATGCCGCTTACTGCCATTAGTGTTAACAAGGTGCAAGCGAGTTGCAGAAGGTGGTTACAAAGCTGAACGGCAGCCAACAGACACATTCAGATGCAATTCAACTGGCGGAGCGCAATTCCCGATTTACGATGGACCGTGCCTGCGAATCGGCCAGCTGGGAAACAGAGCCGACAGGTGCATATTGGGGTAAGTTATATGACGGGAATGCGTGCAAAATTGGCCGCGCGGATTGCAGCACTGGGTGTAGCGACCATGGGGCTTTCGGCCTGCTATTATGACGCGGGCGTGGGCCTTGGCTATTATGACGATGGCTACAACTATTATGATGACGGCTATGGCTGCGATCCTTACAGCCCGTTCGACAGCTATTATGATTGCGACTATCGCGGCGGTTTCTACAACATTGGCTATGGCGGCGGCTGGTATCAGGACTACTGGTATCCCGGCTATGGCTTCTACATCTTCGACCGGGGCGGCCGACGGTACAATATGCACGACAACCACCGCCGCTATTGGGCCGGACGTCGGCATGAATGGTATCGCGAACACCATCGCAACCGCGATGGCCATGACGACCGAGGTCGCCGGGATGGCCGCCGAAATTATAACGGCTCAGGCCCTCATGATGGCCAAAACGCCGATGGACACCGTGGGGGCCGCAACCCCGATGCAGTGGGCAATGGCCAGAACGGCACGTGGCAACGTGACCGGCACCGCGACGACCGTCGTGGCGATGGGCGTGGCGAACGCCGCCGTGACTGGTCGCAAAATCGCGGCGATGCGGCCCAGCAGGTTCCTCCCGTAGCAACGCCGCCTGCCACACCTTCAGGCCGGGGCGATGGACGCGGCTGGCGCCGTGGCGGTGATGGCAACGCGCCGCGCGCGACTGACAGCAATCGCCGCCAATGGCAGGCACCCCCGGCACCGCAGGTGTCACAGGGAACCGCCGCACCGGCAACACCGGCACCACAACCAAGAGCCGCTCGTCCCAGCGGCGATCATCCGCGCGCACCTAAAGGAAACGACCGCGGCCCGCGCGAAAACTGACATAAAAAGACGGTCGTGCCGGGGGCTGGCACGACCGTCATTGCCTGAGGATTGCGGCGCCTGCGTGGATGGCTAACCGCGGTGGACCAAGATATCCTCAGGGATCAGATATTCATTCACCCTCCCAACGGCCCAGTTTCTTGCCGTTGCGACGCGCTTCAATCGCTTCATCAGCGACACCGGTCAGATATTGCAGATGGGCTATACGCGCTTCACGGCGCGCGGACGGTGTCAGATTGCTGACAGATGACACCAGCGCCTTGGGGTCACCATCCGACAACCCTATAATCAGCGCTAGAAAAACCGAGGCAAAGCCCAGCGCAGTGCAGACAACAAGTGTGGCATCCGGCGACATTCAATTCCTCCTGAACAAAACCCGTTTTTTTCTGGTGAGAAACTTATCGCCAGTGCTGGTTAACTTCGCGCCGCGAGGCGCGGTTAAGCAAAAATTAGGCACAAAAAAAATGGGGCGCCCCGCAGGACGCCCCATTCCGAATAGCATTTTGGCCGGACTTATTCGGCAGCGATCGCCAGTTCCACGCGTTGTGGACCACGAATGAGGCCGCCGGGGTAAACACCCAGGCACTCGCCATTTTTGAACGTCACCTGCCCCGACTTGATCGTGCAGACATAACCATCGGCTTTCTGCAAAAGGCGCTTGCCACCTGCTGGCAGATCGAAAGCCAGCCAGGGCTTGCCAAGCTTGATCTTGTCGAAATCGATGATGTTGATGTCGGCAAGAAAGCCGGGCGCCAGCACGCCACGATCCTCAAGGCCATAAAGCACAGCGGTATCGCGGCACTGGCGCTTGACTGCATTTTCAAGGCTGATCCGCTTGCCGCGTTTGCGGTCGCGCACCCAATGCTGGAGCATGAAAGTCGGCGAGGCCGCATCGCAAATGGTGCCGCAATGCGCGCCGCCATCGGACAGCGAATTCACCGTATCATCCGATTCCTGCAAAGCCTCAAGGAAGTCTAGATTGCCGTCGGCATAGTTCAGGATCGGGAAATAGATGAAGCCCTTGCCATCATCCTTCATCAGCAGGTCATAGGCATATTCAACGCCCGATTTGCCCGCCGCTGCCGCACGCGCCATGATGCTGTCTTCGGCTGTCGGTTCATAATCGAAATCCGGGCCCATTTCATATTGCACCATCCAGCCCCCGGCGATGATGCGATAAAGGTCGGCAACATCGACATCGGGGATTTCCGAAGGCGTATCGATCATCCGCTGGCGGAATTCGGGATCCTTGAGTTTCGCCAATTGCTGTTCCCACGGCAGGGCGTCAATTTCTGCCCAGACGGGCGAGAAACGGAACGGGTGTACCGTTCCCTGCCACGCCATGATGATGCCATTGCCGCGCAAGGCAATCTGCGCGACGATATTGGCGCCATTGTCGTTTTGCGCACGCATTTCTGAAATCTGCTCGTGCAGCGGCAATTCCTTGGCAATCGACTGGAGCGCGGCAAAGGTGACGGGCAGGCCGGTTTCGCGGCTGAGCGCGCCCATCCATTCAAATTCTTTCCACTCACGCTTCAGGTCCGATGCCATTTCGAACACGCCATAGCCGACGCGGCCCATGCCGCGCCCGATTTCGATCAATTCCTCCGCGGTTGCGGTGGTGCCGGGCACCAGCTCACCATCGATAGACTTGTGCAGAATCGTGCGCGAGGTCGAGAAGCCCAAGGCTCCTGCCCGCACGCCTTCTTCCACGATGCGCGACATTTCGGCGATATCATCGTCGGTCGGTATGGCCCCGGGCTGTTCACGGTCACCCAGCACATAGGCACGCACTGCTCCATGCGGTACATGCGTACCGATATCGACGGTGCGCGGCATACGCTCCAGCTCATCCAGATATTCGGGGAATGTCTCCCAATTCCAGCTCATCCCTTCGGACAGCGCTGTGCCGGGAATATCCTCGACGCCTTCCATCAGGCTGATCAGCCATTCGTGGCGGTCGGGCTTGGCAGGCGCAAAACCCACGCCGCAATTGCCCATGATGACCGTGGTCACACCATGCCAGCTCGACGGGGCCATTTCCTGATCCCAGGTGGCTTGGCCATCATAATGGGTGTGCACATCGACCCAGCCGGGGGCAACGATCATGCCGGTGGCATCAATCTCTTCCTTGCCGTTGCCGCTGACCTTGCCGACCTGGCTGATCAGACCGTTATCGATTGCAATATCCCCTTTGAAGCGCGCTGCGCCCGTGCCGTCGACGATCGTTCCGCCGCGGATAACCATATCATGCATGGCCGACTCTCCTCCTCTAAAGTGCAGGGAGGCTATCATATTAAGCGTTCGATTAAACCCCTATTCGGCTGGATGCGCTGGGGCGTTCGTCCTGATCCGTGAACCGAGAAGCGCGCGGAGGCGATTGAAGGCGCGCGTAATCAGGGCATTGCGATCCGCCCATGCAGCATATTCGGCATAGGCCGGATCGGCCATCAGATGCTTTTCCTCGGTCTTGGCGCGCCAGTAATAGACGGCGCTCACCAGCGCGAGCAGCGCCGTATTGCGCACCATATCGGTCACGCTGCCACTGGTGACGAGGAAGGGCATAGTCGCCAGCCACCAATAGGCATTTTTGCTGACATAGGCCGGATGCTTGGTCCAGCTATAGGGACCGTGGGTCAGGATTCCGCGATGCGTCAGGTTCGAAAAGCGCAGACCGAAGGCAACGGTTGCCCACGCATAAATAGCAGTCAGGATGACGAGGATTGCACCCCATATCCACAACAACGCCGTCTGCCCTTCAAACCAATAGGCCCAGTCGCTGGTCGCGACATGATAGTCGAGCGGGCCACCATTATTCATCAGGATGAAGGGCGGATAGCAAATCAGCGCCGCGACCCAGCCCGACAAATAGGGGTTGGCCGTGCGGATATGCGCATCCAACGGCTTCATCGTCAGCGCATAGCCAACCGTCGCGAACTGCACATCGACGACGAACATCGTCGTAATCAGGGCATTGGCGAGCCAGACCGGATTCTGCCAGATCTCGTTGAAATTCATATTCACCAGATCGCGGAAACCCGGCGGCACGATCGAAACCATGAAGGCTAGGAAAAAGCCCTTCACTGCCCAGGCGCGCAGATGATGGCGGATTTCCTCTCCATCCCAATCATCGCGCCCCGCAATCCATGCACCGAAATGCCAGCCTCCATCGCGCGGATTGACCATGTACCGGTCAAGCCAGACGACATAAGGCACCGAAGCTATCACGAGTGGGATAGCGATGAGGGTAAACACCTCCATTGAGAATAAATAGTTGCCCGCCCAATACCAGCGACACAGCATATAGAGCGCGGCAATCCCGGCCCACGTCGCCCAAAGCCCCGCGATTTTGATGATGCTGGTGTCGAGGACGTCGGCGACCGTACGTTTCAAAGACCAGTCGAGCCCGGTCGAAGGTCTTCGATGTACCTTGTCGACAAAGAGCGACCACAGCACCATCGGTAGCCCACAGGCGACAACCGCCGCCAGCGCAGACAAAGGGCCGTCCGCCCGCTCTGGCCAACCGGGAGAACCCAAGGCGTCCATTATGCCACCCCAGTTGCGCGCGACAATCACCGACAGTGCCAGCCCCGCCAGCCCGGCTACACCAACGGCAGTGCTGACGGCGGAGTTCGGACGCGGATCGACGCTTATGGTTTCTGCCTTGATCACAACCCGCGCAAATAGCGGAAAAGGGTTAAGAAAGCGATTGCCAAACCACCTAGACGCGTACGGCCACCCACACGATCAGCGCCGCCGCTGGCACCAACATCGCCTGCGCGAGCAGCGTGCCTGCAATCCGGCTCATCGACAGCCAGACGATGGTGCGACGATATTCGGGTTGGCTGACTCGACCTTCAACGACATCATCGGTCATCACCGAGAGTTGCGGGTCGATGAGGACGAAAAGCAGGATGGTAGCAAAACCATTGACAACCGCCGACAATTGCGAGGCGGTCACGCGGAATTCGGGGTGGAGGTAACCGGCATAGAGCGAGGCAATCACGCCCACGGTCAGCAGGGCTTGCGCCACAACATTCATCGCAATCACCCGCCACGACACAGCGGCTGGCTTGGTCCAGAGTTTCAGATGCTGGCTGCTCGGAAGCTTCACCGCCTTTACCACGGTCTTGATGCCCTTGGGCGTCATCGCGCTCCACAACAATTTGCCGACCGAACGGTGGTGCTGGAACTCATCAATTGCGGCCGTGAACCAGCGTTGCACCGTTGGCACTGCGAGCGCACCGAGGATGGTTGCAACTGTGGCCGAGAGCAGCACTAGCCGCATGTCCATGAGCAATCGCTCTCCCGTCCCGTCAGCAATTGCATTTTCGATCCGTTTGGCCAGGAAGGGCCCGAGAAAGCTGTTCGAGGTGCGCGAGACAAGCACCAGCACGTTAAACAGCGCAAAACTCAGCGCAATCTTGTGCGTTCGCACCCCGGCAATCCGCGCGGCATAGGCCAGCGCGCCGATTAGATGAATCACCAGCGTGAGCAGGCAGATGTTGAAAAGCGGCCAGTCCATCGGCCGCTTCTATCAATGCTTACCTTGCCGCGCCAGCAAGCGCAGGCGGAGCGCGTTCAACTTGATGAAGCCCGCAGCATCCTTCTGGTCATAGGCACCGGCATCATCCTCAAAGGTGACGACCTTCTCGCTGTACAGGCTGTTCGGCGACTTGCGCCCGACGACCGAGGCACTGCCCTTGTACAGCTTCACCCGCACCGTGCCTGAGACGTTGGCCTGTGAATGGTCAATCGCCGCCTGCAGCATCTCGCGTTCGGGCGAGAACCAGAAGCCGTTGTAGATGAGTTCGGCATATTTGGGCATCAGCTCATCCTTGAGGTGCGCTGCACCCCGGTCGAGCGTGATGCTTTCAATCCCACGATGCGCGCGGGCATAGATTTCACCGCCCGGCGTTTCATACATGCCGCGCGATTTCATGCCGACAAAGCGGTTCTCGACCAGATCGAGGCGACCAATGCCATGCTTGCGACCAAGATCGTTGAGCGCGGCAAGCAAGGTCGCAGGCGACATCGCTTCCCCGTTCAATGCAACACCATCGCCCTTTTCGAAATCGATGGTGATATATTCAGGGGCATCGGGCGCGTCTTCGGGGTTGACGGTGCGCGAATAGACATAGTCCGGGGTTTCTTCCCACGGATCCTCAAGGCATTTGCCCTCGGATGAGGTGTGCAGCAGGTTCGCGTCCGTGCTGAACGGGCTCTCCCCGCGCTTGTCCTTGGGCACAGGAATCTGGTGTGCCTCTGCCCATTCGATCAGGCGCGTGCGGCTGGTCAGATCCCACTCACGCCACGGGGCGATCACCTTGATATCCGGGTTGAGTGCATAGGCCGACAGTTCGAACCGCACTTGGTCATTACCCTTGCCGGTCGCACCATGCGCAATGGCATCGGCGCCAGTCTCGCGGGCAATCTCGATCAACCGCTTCGAAATCAGCGGGCGGGCGATCGAGGTGCCGAGCAGGTAATCGCCTTCATAACGCGCATTGGCGCGCATCATGGGGAAGACGAAATCGCGGACAAATTCTTCGCGCAGATCATCGATATAGATGTGATGATCGGGAATTCCCATCAGCACCGCCTTGGCGCGCGCGGGTTCGAGTTCCTCACCCTGCCCCAAATCGGCAGTAAAAGTGACCACCTCACAACCATATTCGACCTGCAGCCATTTCAGGATGACGCTGGTGTCGAGACCGCCCGAATAGGCAAGAACAACGCGTTTGACCGAATCTTTCATGGCAGAACCTTTGCGTGCAACAATCGTGGTCGCGCCGCTAGCAGGGGGCGGGGTTGGGTGCAAGGGAGGGGGTTGCAGGGCACGAACCAAAGGGAGAGGTCAAAGTTAGGATCGTTGCACCGCAAAGCCAAAACTCGAAAGTTTCCGATGCAAATGTACTAGTCGCCTTGTTCACCAGCTTTGAGCAAAATAGCATCAGAGGAAAGATATACAGCCGGATCGGATATTGAGATGAAAATTGTACTGTCGTTGTCGGTATTTGCCAGCCTCAGCCTAGCCGGAGCCGTTTCAGCGGAGCCTGTCGCCAGCACCCACGCATCGCCCCTTTTGGGTTCATGGGCACTCGACATATCGCAAATGCCGGTGCCGGCTGAAGCCCGTCCGAAGGCAGTGACCATCACCTTTGCAGATGCTGGCGAAGGCAAATGGACAACGCGGGTATTGATAGTCGGAAACGACGCCAGCAAGCGCGATATGACGTCTGCCTATCAACGCAATGGTTCAGCAGTGCCAATTGAGGGCGACCAGATCGAAGCCGACACCGTCGCCGTTGCAACACCAACTCCCAACATCATGGTCATGGCGATGGCCAAAGACAGGCATCCGGCATCTACCCGCGTCTATACCGTTTCGGATGATGGCAATATCATGGTTGAAGAAGCGGTCACCTATGACGACAACGGCATGCCGCGCATCAGAACGAACCATTTTTCGCGCATCAGAGGCTAAAGCCACAAACCGCAACGCGGCAATCCCGCATTTTCTGCGTAGGCATAACGTCCGCCCGCCCGGCAACTACCTTTCCTTGAAGATTTTTCCGTCCTTCATGATGATCGTAAAGTTACGCTGCGGATCGCCGAGAAGGTCGATGTCGTTCAGCGGATTGCCGTTGACAAGAATTAGGTCGGCCAGTGCCCCCGCTTCGATGACACCCAATTTGCCCGGATAGGGTGTTCGCGGCCCTGACAGCGCGAGCAGTTCGGCATTGTTGGAGGTGACCAAACGGAGCAACTCGGCGGGTGTGAAATAGGGCTTCAGCCGCAGGATATAGGCATTCTGCTGGGCATTGAGATCGGGCTCGAACAGGAAATCGGTGCCCCATGCCAGCTTGACGCCAAGCCTTTTTGCCATCGGCCAAACCTGCCGCTGCCCTTCAATCACGGGTTTGCGCTTTTCGCGCCGCGCAGGGTCCATCGCCTCGGTTGAATCCACCAGCATCTGCCCGGAAAGCCACACGCCTTTTTCGGCCATGAGTTTCAGCGTCGGCTCATCAAGCAGATTGCCATGTTCAATCACTTTGACGCCTGCCTCAATGGCCCGACGGACCGATTTCGGGTGATAGGCATGGACCGTTACATAGGTGTTCCAGTCTTCTGCTGCCTCCACCCCGGCCTTCATTTCATCGAGCGTGTATTGCGTCACATCGAGCGGATCATATTCGGACGATGTTCCACCGCCTGCCGAAAGCTTGATCTGGCTGGCACCCATGCGCAGATTTTCGCGCACCGCAGTCAGCACCTCGTCGCGCCCGTCGGCTATCACACTGGCCCAGGCCTGCTCGGCCATCGGCACCTTGCCGGTAAAGCGACGTGAAGGTTCGTTCGGTCCTCGCAAATCGGCATGGCCCGATGTTTGCGAAATCATCGGCCCCGAAGGCCAAATCCTTGGCCCCTGAACCTTGCCGCTATCAATCATGCGCTTCAGCATGAAGCTGGGCCCGCCCACATCGCGAACCGAAGTAAAGCCCCGGAGCAGCATCGCGCGCGATTGAGCCGCTGACAATTCCCCGACCCGTTCGACCGACATGTCGGAAGACATCATCTGCTGCGGCGACAGGCTGTTGAACATCATGTGCACATGGACGTCGATCAGGCCCGGAATCATCGTCTGACCCTTGGCGTCGATTACCTTGGTAGAGGCTGTAGCAGCCGCATCCTTGCCGATTTTCGTAATCTTGTTTCCGGCGACAAGGACATTGGTCGGATCCCCCAGGCGGCCGTTGACAACATCGACCACACGCACGTTCCTAAAAAGGATACCATCCTCTTTTGTTGCTTCTGCCGTGCCCGGCTGTGTCTGCGCCAAAACCGGCAGCGCCAGGGTCGCAGACAATGCGCCGAAGGCCGCCGCCAATATGCCGGACCTTTTGATGCGGATGTTGAACGTTTTCACTGCCTGCCTCCTGCCTGACCTTGGAAAATCGATGACTGTTTGCCGAAAAGCGGCCAAAACTTAGAATGCGATTGTTGCGCCGACAATCGGGCCTGCCAACGCGGCGTCAACGCGGAAATTCTGACGCTTGTAATCAACCGTCAGATATCGGTAGCCACCCGACAGCCAGATGTTGTTCGCAACACGAAAATTCGCCGTGACCACTGCCTGTGCGGTAATATCGGAGGCAACGGTAAAACCGCCAATATCGCCATACAGCAACACGGACACGCTAGGCGATGCTTTGATATTCAGGCGCGCCGCAACAATCGGATCGACGAAACTTCTCTTCGCTTCAGCGGAGGCAGAAAGCGGAGGCACGTCAACCCCGGCCTTGATCCACCAGGCCCGCCCACCAGCCAGCAAATCGAGCGATGCATTATCCTGTTCGACGACTCGTGCACCTGCCAGCAGCGTTGCAGAGGTTTGTTTCAGGCGCCCTTCGGCCGGCACAATCGGTATCGCAGGGTTCCCCGTCGGCACCAGCCCTTCCTTAGATGAAGAAGTATGGGTAAAATCGCCAACAATCACCAGTTTGTCATGCTTGACGAGACCGCTGACAAAAAGCGCAGCGTCGACATCCTCAAGCAATTCACCAAAACTTTTCTTCACTTCGATGGATGGAATAGCTGGCGATGGCCTGAAAGTGCCCCCGAATCCGGATGCCCAGACATAGGGCGTCACTTGCACCACGGTCTTCTTTTCGGTTTCATCGGAACTGGCCAATACGGGGCTGGTCGCAGCCAATCCCGCTGCGACTATTGTAAGCCGGCTGAAGCTCGTCACTGATCGGGCAATCGGCATAAGGTCACTCCCTCCCAAGTCGGCACAGAAGCCGAAGGTTAAACTCAATGATGACCAGACTTTGCGCCTTTGGGTCATTCACGGTTGTTCAGGTTGCGACCATCGCCCGGACATTTTACAACGCCCTAATCTTCTACGTGCGGTATCGAGTTTCCGATACAGTATTATGACCGTATCGCATGACACGAATTCTAGGAATCCCGCGATTTCATCTGTCCATCCTCACATCAAAGCGATAATCTGCCAGAGCCCAAGCGCCAGAAACAGGCTCGCCGCTATCCAACGCATGACATGGAGCGGCACACGCTTCACCAGTTCCTCGCCCAGATAAACTGCCGGCACATTGGCGATCATCATACCAAGCGTGGTCCCCGCCGCGACCGCGATTACCGACTGATATTGCGCCCCCAATGCGACTGTAGCGACCTGGGTCTTGTCGCCCATCTCCACGAAGAAAAATGCGATTGCCGTTGTCAGGAAGACGCTGCCCTTGTGGCTCACCTCGCCCGCATCCTCGTCAATCTTGTCTGGCACCAGCGTCCATAGCGCCATTGCGACAAAGCCCAGCGCCACTGCCCAGCGGAACCAGGGAGCGTCGAGCAAACCCGCAACCTGCTGCCCCGCAAACGCTGCGAGTGCGTGGTTGGCAAGGGTCGCTGCCAATATGCCGAAGATGATCGGCAGAGGCTCGCGAAAACGCGTCGCCAGCAAAATGGCGAGCAGCATGGTCTTGTCGCCAATCTCGGCAAAGGCAACGATGGCGGTGGAGGTGAAAAAGGCTTCCATGAGATATTTCCGGGGCCGGGCAGGAGACAGACGCAATGCCACCAGCAGCCCCGCCCAGCCGGAACGGACCGCCGATGCCATTGGTCTCGCCATGAACCGCAAATGCGATCCCACATGCACCATGGCCTCTCGGCCAAATATGTTGATGCATATCCCGCTTCTAAAACGAAACGGCTGGCTACTCCCCAGATGACGGGTTAGCCTCTAGGTGAGTCGAGCAGAGGAAGCAAGTCGTGGCAAAGACAGAAAACAAGACCAAAGCGACCGAAGTGAGCGTCGATGCTTTTATCGCTTCGGTCGCCGACGCCAATCAGCGTACCGACGCCGAGAAAATCCGCGCTTTGATGGAGCGACTATCGGGCGAGCCTGCAAAGATGTGGGGTCCGTCGATCATTGGCTTTGGCAGCTATCACTATAAATATGGAAGCGGGCGCGAGGGCGATATGTGCCGCATCGGCTTTTCACCGCGCAAGGGGCAAACTGTGTTCTATCTGATCGACGGATTCGACGGCCAACCGGAACTCATGGCACGCCTCGGTAAGCACAAAACCGGCAAGTCGTGCCTCTACATCAAGAGACTGACGGATGTTGACGAAGCGGTGCTGGAAGAGCTGTGTGCCCGTTCGCTCGCCTATATGGCGGATAAATATCCGCCGGTCTGAAACCGCTTTCAGTCGTTAATCGACTTGCCGCGACCTGACTGCCGATACTCAAATGCACGCTTTGCGCTTATTCTCCGGGCAATGAGAAATGCACCGATAATCAGCATGACGGCAACGAGGCCGAGAGCGATCAATTCTCTCTCTTCCATTCGGTGTAGACCCTCTTCTGCGGATTACTGATATCTTTCCGCAAATTGTAAAGTGGGGTGTCTAGCAGACGGCTTTTTACAATCAAGCCGTACTAATGACTAATACATGGGTAACTGATCAACTCGTCGCAATTCCAGCAATCAACAGCGAGGAATTCTGCTCCACATGCAGTTGCTCCAGCATTTCTACCATCACACAATCGCCGCGAACTATCGACTTTCCATCGAACGTGGCATGGCCTGAAACCGGCACCAACCAATAGGGCCCGCCGTCCCGAACGATGCCTTTTCCCGCATCATCCACAATGTGGTGAAGCCAGAAATGCGGTCCTTTCGCCAGTTTCAGGTTCCCCGAAACATGCCCGGACCGAGCATCTGCGTAAGGCGCGGGAATCGCCACAGCGACGCCATCTTCAAGGTGCATTTCGCGCGGACGTCCATAGTCGTAAAGGCGATAGGTGATGTCCGCGGGTTGCTGAACTTCGACCAGCGTGATGCCTGCGCCGATGGCATGAATGGTGCCTGCCGGGATATAGAAATAGTCTCCGGTGCACACAGTCTTCCAGTCGAGAAGCTCTTCGATTTCTCCAGACAGCGATGCGGCGCGCAACTCTTCGTCCGACAGCGCCCGCTTCGTACCGATGCCCAAAACTGCACCGGGCTCTGCTTCGACAATATACCAGCATTCTTCCTTGCCCGAAGGCAATCCTCTCTGCTGCGCATCAGCGTCGCTTGGGTGGACTTGAATCGACAATTTTTCGGAAGTGAATAACCATTTGACCAGCAGCGGAAGCGGTGTTTGCCCGACGCCATTATACCAGATTTCGCCGATCCGCTGCCCGCCGAGCGCGCCAAATTCAGGCGGGAGGTCATCCCGCCCCCAGGGCTTTTCAATAAATTGGCGTTCCAGAAACATCGAAACTCCCTTTAGCAGCAACAGCTTACCATATCCTATCCAACTTTCCGCTTTAGAAATCCGCAAAGTCTCGCTAGGGCCCGGCGAACAATATAACTCTCCCCGGGCACCATTGTTCACTCTGGAGCCAAAAATGACAGTCTATGTAAACCGCGCCGGATTGCAGATTGCATCCGCTCTTGCCGAATTTGTCGAAGCCAAAGCCTTGCCGGGAACCGGCGTCGAGGCTGATGCGCTGTGGCGGGGTCTGGCCGACATTCTTGGGCGCTTAGTTCCCGTCAACCGCGCCTTGATCGCCAAGCGCGATAATTTGCAGACCAAGCTCGATGCGTGGCACAAAGCCAATCCGGGGCCGATTACCGACATGGCGGCCTATAAGGCGTTCCTGACCGAGATCGGTTATCTGGTCTCCGAACCGGTGGGCTTCAAAATCGGTACGCTGAATGTCGACGCCGAGATTGCGACGATGGCGGGCCCGCAGCTGGTGGTGCCCGCGCTCAACGACCGGTTCGTCCTCAACGCCGCCAATGCGCGCTGGGGCAGCCTTTACGATGCGCTTTACGGCACCGATGTGCTTGATGCGCCCGCAGCGCGACCCGGTGGCTATGACACTGCGCGTGGCGATGCCGTGATCGCCTATGCCCGCAATTTCCTCGATTCTGCGGTGCCGCTCGCAAGTGGAAGCTGGGTCGATTGGGATGGCGGCGACCTGCAGCTTGCCGATCAGGCGATACCCATCATCCGCCGCGGTGACGATATCCTGCTGCGCAACAACGGGCTCGGCATCGAAATCGTCATCGACCGCAACCATCCGGTTGGCAAAACTGACAAGGCGGGTATCGCCGACGTCATCCTTGAAGCCGCGCTGACCACGATCATCGACCTTGAGGATTCGGTCGCGGCGGTCGACGCCGAAGACAAGGTCAAGGGTTACACCAACTGGCTGGGCCTGATGCGCGGCGACCTGACCGCGAGCTTCGAAAAGGGCGGCACCACCATGACCCGCGCGCTCGACGATGATCGCGAGTGGGACGAGGAACTACTCCACGGTCGCTCGGTGATGTTCGTGCGCAATGTCGGCCATCTCATGACCAACCCGGCTGTCCGCCTGCCCGATGGCAGCGAGGCACCCGAGGGCATACTCGACGCCGTCTTTACCTCGCTCTGCGCAATGCACGATCTGTTGGGCTTGGGCAAATACCGCAACAGCCGCGCCGGTAGCATTTATATCGTCAAGCCCAAGCAGCATGGGCCGGAGGAATGCGCCTTCACCAACGACCTGTTCGATGCTGTCGAAGATATGCTGGGTCTCGACCGGCACACAATCAAGGTCGGCGTGATGGACGAGGAGCGCCGCACCAGCGCCAACCTCGCCGCATGCATCTATGCCGTGCGCGACCGCATCGTCTTCATCAACACCGGCTTCCTCGATCGCACGGGTGACGAGATGCACAGCGCGATGCAGGCAGGCCCGATGATCCGCAAGGCAGACATGAAGGCTTCTTCCTGGATCCAGGCCTATGAGGCGCGCAATGTGCAGATCGGCCTCACCTGCGGGCTTTCGGGCAAGGCGCAGATCGGCAAGGGCATGTGGGCCGCACCCGACATGATGAAGGATATGATGGCGCAAAAAATCGGCCATCCCAAATCCGGCGCGAACACCGCATGGGTCCCCTCACCCACCGCCGCCACTTTGCACGCGATGCATTATCACATGGTCGATGTGTTCGAAGTGCAGAAGGAACTGGCGAGCAAGGAAACTCCAGCGCTTGATGCCTTGCTGACCATTCCTGCAGCCGCGCGCGGCCACAATTGGTCTGCGGAGGAAGTGCAACAGGAATTGGAGAATAACGCGCAGGGTATTCTCGGTTATGTCGTGCGCTGGATCGACCAGGGCATTGGCTGTTCCAAGGTTCCTGACATCCACGATATCGGCCTGATGGAAGACCGCGCCACGCTGCGCATTTCGTCGCAGCATATCGCCAATTGGCTGCTGCACGGCGTGTGCACCCCCGAACAGGTCGACGCCGCCTTCGCCAAAATGGCGGCCAAAGTTGACGCGCAGAATGCCGGCGATGCGCTTTACGAAAAGCTGGAAGGTAACAGCATTGCGCTCAACGCCGCCCGGGCCTTGGTCTATGAAGGTGTTGCCCAGCCCAGCGGCTATACCGAGCCGTTGCTGCACAAATTCAGACTGGAGAAGAAGGCGGCGGCTTAGCGCCCCGCCTTCTCCAACCGCTTCGCTTTCCATTCCATCGCATTGCGCACGCGCCATTCGACGCTCGGATGGGTGTAGAACAGCGCCTCCTGCAGCGCGCTGGGGCGGGGGTAGCGATATTCGGCGGTTTTGAGCAAAGCGCTTGCGAGTGCGTCGGGCAGTTTGACGTGCTTGAGCGAATAATTGTCCGCCTCACGCTCGCTAGCACGGACAACGCCGTTCATCGCAGGCTGGGCGAACAGGCCCAGAAAACCGACCAGAAAAATCAGGATAGGTAAGCCGACCGGATCGCCAATTTGTGCGTTGCTGCCAAACAGTCGGGCGAAACGCGGGAACAGCCGGTCGGCGAGGAAGAACAGCACCATTGCCAGCAGCACCAGCACGCCCACCATCCGCCAGATATGGCCGCTGACATAATGGCCGATTTCATGGCCTGTCACCGCCTTCACCTCGTCGAGCGACGCGCCCTTTAACGCGACATCCGAAATCGCAATCCGCTTTGACCCAAACAGGCCCGAGACATTGGCGGTAAAATTGTTCGATTGGCGCGAGCCATCATAGACAAAGATGCGATCAGAGCCGATCCCTGCCTCTGCCGCCATATCGACGAGCGCGGCCTTAACAGGCCCCTCCTGAAGCGGCTTATATTCATTGAACAAGGGTTCGATCAGCACTGGCGAAAGGATCATCGTTGCCGCACCGGCAAAAGCCGCGAGCCCGCCAGACCATAGCCACCAACGCTTGCCGGCCTTCCGGATCAGCGCATAGATGCCAAGGAAGAATAGCGCGCCGAGCAGGCTGGTAATCACCGTTCCAATCGCGTCCTGCATCAGGAAATCGGCGAGCGGTTGGCTGGTGCGACCGTAGGACTTCTCGAAACCCCAATTTTGATAAATACTCCACGGCAGGCTGATGATGGCGGAGACAAGGAAATAGGTGACGCCCACCAGCCAGGTACGCAGTGCCCAGCCACGTTTTTCCAGCTTGGCCGACAGTTTGTCGAGAATGCCAAGCCGGACGATGATCCATGTCACCACTGCGGATGCCAACAGCCCCCAAAGCAGCATCCAGTGGCTCGCGCTGGTATAATCCGCCGCCTTTTGCAGCGCCTCCGGCCCCAGACTGTCGATATAGCGTGCGGTTTCCGCTGCCGGATTGAATGCCATTTCCAACCTCCTACTGTGTTATACTATCAATACAGCAGGAGCAGCGAAGTCAACCCTGAAAGCCAGATTTATAGATTCGCGTCAATAAACCGCTCTGCGTCGAGCGCGGCTATACCGAGCCGTTGCTGCACAAATTCAGGCTGGAGAAGAAGTCGACGGCATAATTTCTCCCCTCCCGCTTGCGGGAGGGGAATGAAAACTACCGTACTGCCTTTTCCAACCCTTTCGCTTTCCACTCCATCGCGTTGCGAATGCGGCGTTCGATCGACGGATGCGAATAGAATATGGCTTCCTCAATCGCTGAAGGGCGTGGATAGCGATATTCAGCGGTTTTGATTAGGGCACCTGCAAGTGCGTCGGGCAAATTTACAGTGCGCAGCGAATAATCATCGGCTTCGCTCTCTCCCATTCTAATCACACCATTCAACGGCTGCGCGAAAAGAAATAGCAGCGACATGGTGAACATAATGATCGGTAATCCTTCAGGGTCACCAATTTGCGCTTTGCTGCCGAACATTGAGGCGACACGATCATACATCAGGTTGGTGAGAAAGAAGCCAACAATCGCCATACCGGAAAACAGGAATACGAAACGCCAGACATGGCCGAGAACATAATGGCCGATCTCATGACCTGTCACCGCTTTGACTTCATCTAACGAAGCCTGCTTCAGCGCGACGTCGGAAATTGCTATGCGGCCGGTACCAAACACGCCCGATACATTGGCCGTGAAGTTGTTCGATTGGCGCGAACCATCAAACATCACTATCCTGTCTTCGGCTATGCCTGCCTCGGCACCCATCTCTACCAGAGCGGTCCTGACGGGACCTTCGGGAACAGGCTTATAATTGTTGAAAAGCGGTTCGATCAGCAAGGGAGACAGCAGGATGGTCACTGTAATAGCTGCAGCTCCAAGCCCACCGGACCACAACCACCATTTCTTTCCGGTACGCCGGATGAGCGCGTAAACGCCAAGAAAAAACAACCCACCAAAGATGCTGAACAGCATCGTACCCATCGCATCTTGTACCAGGAAATCCGCCAAAGGCTGGCTTGTTCTGCCATAGCTTTTCTCACGAAAATAGTCTTCGTACAGCGTCCAAGGTAGAGTGAGCAAAGCCGAGCTTAGAAAATAGACCATCGCGATCAGCCATGTCCGGAATGCCCGGCCGCGCTTTTCAAACCGAACTGCCACGCGGTCGAGAATGCGCGAGCGCACCATGATCAATGTTACGACCGCGGAAACCGCAAGACCCCAAAGCAGCATCCAGTGCCCACCTGAAGTATAATTCGCGGCTTTTTGCAGCGCCTCCGGCCCCAGACTGTCGATATAACGCGCGGTTTCCGCTGCCGGATTGAATGTCATGCTATTTCCTCCCTCAAACTACTGTATTGCATGAGTCATACAGCAGCTATTTGCATGTAGCTTGCCTGAATACAACGTCGAAGGTTATCTAGCTCGCATGTGGAGGGTAATGATCCTGTACGGATTGGCGTTGGCAGCCGGGGCATTGTTGCTCGAATGGCTCGATTACAAGCATATGGTGCGTGCCTGGTCCACCGAGCTGTATATTGGCATTGTCGCAATCCTGTTCATCGCGCTGGGCATGTGGGTCGGCAACCGGTTGACCCCGCAGCCGCGCGGACCTGCTTTCGAACGCAACGACGCGGCGATACGCTCGCTCGGCATCAGCGAACGCGAATGCGAGGTGCTTGATCTGCTTGCCTCGGGTGCCGCCAACAAGGTGATCGCACGGCGGCTCGGCATCTCCCCCAACACCGTCAAAACGCACGTCGCACGACTGTTTGAAAAGCTGGAAGCTGCCAACCGTACCGAAGCGATCCACAAGGCGCGGACGCTGGATATCCTGCCGTGAAAATGGGCGAAAGCCACCAAATCACCCTTTTGGGCGATAGATTGGCGCGCATTGGCGGCTTAGCTCCGACCCGTCCAAATTGAAGGAGATATACAATGGGACGGATTATCGCAGTTTACGGCCTGATCGCCGCAGTCATCGTCATCGCCGGATGGAATATCGGCATGCTGTTCGTCCCAGAAGGCGGCGCGGCAGGCATGGTCGCGGGCTATTTGTCGATGCTGGTGGCGACCAGCTTCGTCTTTGTCGGGATCAAACGGTACCGCGATACCGAACTGGGCGGGGTCATCCGTTTCTGGCCCGCATTCTGGCTTGGCCTCGGCATCGCATCCGTCGCGGCAGTGGCTTATGTCTTCAGCTGGGAAGTCTATATGTGGAAGACCGACTATGCCTTCATGAACGAATATATTGCCGGTTATCTGAAAGACCTGAAGGCATCGGGTGCCTCGGCTGCCGAAATAGCCAAGCAATCGGCGGAAATGCAGGATTTCGCCAAACAATATGAGCAGCCGCTGTTCCGCATGCTGATAACCCTTAGCGAATTTGCGCCGATCGGGCTGCTCGTCCCGCTGGTTTCCGCAGCCTTGCTCCGCAAGAGCAACTTCATGCCTGCAAAGGCGGCAGCCTAACAATAAGCCAATACCACCAACGCCGCCGCGCCGCACCAGACCGCAATTCCGATAAACAACGCCAACCAATCTTGCAGGGTAGGCTTCGGCCTGGTGCCCTGCGGGACCATCCGGCGTGAAGATGGAATACGCACAAAGCCAAGGGTTCCGAGCATAATCGTATAGCGGCCTACGCTATGGAAATAGCGTGCGACATATTTGTTGAAAACGAGCTCGGGTACATTCACTACCGCCCGAAAGGCAAGCTTGGCGGCGAACTCCACCAGCTCGTCAGAGGGCATAGCTAGCCTGCATTCGCATCAATAAACCGCTCGGCATCGAGCGCGGCCATGCAGCCTGTGCCCGCGCTCGTCACCGCCTGGCGGTAGATATGGTCCATCACATCGCCACAGGCGAATACGCCGGGGACGCTGGTTTCGGTCGCCTGACCCTCGGCCCCGCCGCGCACCTTGATATAGCCGCCCGCCATGTCGAGATGGCCTTCGAAAATGCCGGTATTGGGCTTGTGGCCGATGGCGATGAAGACGCCGTGCAGTTCGACATCTTGGGTGCCGCTGCCATCCGTTGCGGCGATCCGCATGCCGGTGACACCCATCGCATCACCAAGCACTTCGTCGAGGGTATGGTTCCACTTGATCGTCACCTTGCCCTCGGCCTCGCGTGCGAACAGGCGGTCCTGCAGAATCTTTTCGGCTTTCAATTTGTCGCGCCGGTGCACCAAAGTCACATGGCTCGCAATATTGGCGAGGTAGAGCGCTTCCTCGACCGCGGTATTGCCACCGCCGATGACCGCAACCGGCTTGTTGCGATAGAAGAAACCGTCGCAGGTCGCACAGGCTGAAACGCCCTTGCCCATGAAGGAGGTTTCACTGGACAGCCCCAGATATTGCGCGCTCGCGCCCGTCGCGATGATCACGGCATCGGCGGTATAATCACCCGCGCCACCGGTCAGCGTGAAGGGCCGCTTCGAGAAATCGACCTTTTCGATAAAGTCATTCTCGATCCGCGTGCCGAAACGTTCGGCGTGCTTTTTCATCCGCTCCATCAGTTCGGGGCCCATCACACCAGCATCGTCGCCCGGCCAGTTGTCGACCTCGGTCGTCGTCATCAACTGCCCGCCCACTTCCACCCCGGTGATGATCATCGGCGTCAAGTTTGCGCGGGCTGCATAGACCGCGGCGGTATAGCCGGCGGGGCCGGAACCGATAATGATGACGGGGGCGTGACGGTCTGACATTTGCGGGAATCCTGTTGCTATTTG
Organism: Sphingorhabdus pulchriflava; assembly: GCF_003367235.1. GTDB lineage: Bacteria > Pseudomonadota > Alphaproteobacteria > Sphingomonadales > Sphingomonadaceae > Sphingorhabdus_B > Sphingorhabdus_B pulchriflava. The sequence goes on along the minus strand of NZ_QRGP01000001.1, from coordinate 55,530 downwards.
AAGCCGGACATAGGGAGCGCATTCGCCAAGGCCAAGGCCGGAGGCGAAACTATCCACAAAAAGAGGCTTCCCTTAACGTAAGGGCGCTTTTATCAGGCCCGCGAAACAGTTTCGAACAGGGGAGTCCCGCATGCCCAAGATTACCGTCATTTCGCGCAACGGATCAGCTCGCGATGTTGAGGCCGAAAACGGCCTGTCGCTGATGGAAGTGATCCGCGACAATGGCTTTGACGAGCTGCTCGCACTATGCGGCGGCTGCTGCAGCTGCGCGACCTGTCACGTCTTTGTCGATGGTGCTTTTGCCGACAAAGTTCCGGCTATGAGCGAGGACGAGAATGACTTGCTCGATTCGACCGACAGCCGCAACGAAAGCTCGCGCCTGTCGTGCCAGATACAGATGAACGACAGCCTCGAGGGCCTTGTCGTCACCATCGCGCCGGAAGATTGATCTAAACCGCCGTCACCAGCCCGATCACCGCGCCGGTCATTGCGGACGCTAGATTTCCGGCAATCCAGCTTTTCATTCCCAGCGCCGCGGCCTCGCCCCGGCGTTCGGGACAGAGCGTCCCGATGGTGGAAACCAGCAGGCCAATGCTCGCCAAATTGGCGACGCCGCACAGCGCATAAGTGACGATCAACTGGCTGCGCGGTCCGAGCTCGCCCGCCGGAAGCGCCGCCAAATCGAGATAAGCGACATATTCGTTGAGGATCGCCTTGGTGCCCATCAGCGCACCTGCCGTCGGCGCTTCGCTCCACGGCACGCCGATTGCCCACATCAGCGGCGCGAACAGCCAGCCGAACATACGCCGCAGCGTCAGCTCCTCACCACCCACCAATGGCAGCACGCTGAGCATCTGGTCGACCAGCGCGACCAGCGCAAAGACGACGATGATCACGCCGATTACCGCGAGGAACAACTGCACCCCATCCATCGTCCCGCGAATGATCGCGTCGATGCTGCTGTCATATTTCAGGCTGGTGTCATCCGGGTCGGTTGCTGTCTTGCCATCCCCGGGCACCATCAACCTCGCGATCAGCACCGCAGCTGGCAGCGAGATCAGCGAGGCGGAGATCATGTGCCCCACCGCATCGGGCACGGTCTTGGACAGCGTAGTTGCATAAAGGATCAGGATTGCACCCGAAATATTGGCCATGGTCAGCACCATGATCATGAACAATTCGCCCCGGCTCATCCGTTCGAAATAGGCACGCAGCACCAAAGGCGCCTCGACCACGCCGAGGAAGATGTTCGCTCCGCCACCAAGGCCGACAACACCGCTGACGCCCAAGGTGCGCTGCAGCGCCCAACTCAGGCCGCGCACAATCCATGACAGGATTTTCCAGTGCCACAGCAGCGCCGATATCGCCGAAAACACGATCACCAGTGGCAATATCTGGAAAGCGATGATCAGCGGCGGTTGGCTGCCCTCGGCTAGCGGGAATGGCAAAGGCGCGCCACCCAGATAGCCGAACATATAGCTCGAACCGACAAGCGTTGCTTTTTCAATAGCCTGCACCGCATGGTTGGCGACGTTGATCGCATCCCAGATCACAGGCACACGCACGATCAGCAGCGCGAGTGCGAGTTGCAGCAAAAACGCTCCACCAATCCAGCGCAAACCGGGAAGCTGCTTCCGATTTTCGGAAAATGCCCATGCCAGGAAAACGATCAGGGCAACGCCCAGCAGCCCCTGGAGCTGTGCAAAAATCGCCAAGCGCCTAGCCGCGGGTCGCCGTGGTCATCGCCTCGGCCACCACCGGATAGCCATGGCCTTCGGGGATGCAGATATGCGGCACGCCATCGCGTTCCTCGACATAAGTGAGCAGCAGCTTCACCGGATAGTCGGCAGCATGGCTGGCGGCATCGTCAAAGCTTTCAAACTGCGCCAGTCGTTCCAGATTGCGCACGGTCGGGAAGATTGCCTTCACCTCTTTGCGGGCAATCTTGTCGAGAATTCCCGGTGCGCTATCCCAGAAAAGCATGCGGTTTTCTGTGTTGTCGACCACCGCCGGCAGATGTGCATCGCCTGCGTCGAGCAGATAGAAGCGGGTATCGAAAACCCGCGTCTCCAGATTCGGCGGGCGCCAGCGGGCCCAGGGCACCAGCTGGTTCAGCTGCGGCGTCCAGCCATTGTCGTCGCAGATTTCCTTGAGGCTCGCCCCGTCGAACAGCGCGGCGCGCGCTTCGGCGCAATCGGCTGCATCAACGACGCCGTCCAGCGCGAGAGCAAGGCCTGCCTCTTCGATGGTCTCCCGGATCACCGCCAGCCGGGCTGCTGCCTCGTGCAGATCCAACCCGTGATCGAGCACCCCGGCATAAGCGCGGTCATGATCGTCAACCTTCCCGCCCGGAAAAACCACCATACCCCCCGCGAAGGCCATCGACTTCACACGCTCAACCATGAGGATCAGCGGCGGGCCGCCTTCCGGATTGTTGCGGAAAATAACCATGGTGGCGGCAGGGGTCGCGGGCGGCATGACTTCGCCGGTGACGGGGTGGATCAATAATTCTTCAGACATCGTCCCCTTTGCAGCATGGAAAGACGCGTCTGCCAAGCTATCATTTTTTCGCGAAGGGTTTTTGTAACCCGCACGTTATAGCATCAATGGCAGTGAAGCTAAGGACCAGATCTGAATGGCAACCACCGCGCAAGCGATAGCGAGCGAAAGTGACGACGCGCTGATGGCGCGTGTCGCCGCGCGTGATGCAGATGCGTTGCGCCTGCTCGCCGATCGCCATGCAGAGATCGCATGGCGTATCGCCTATCGTATGCTGAACGACGCTGCCGAGGCCGAAGATGTGGCCCAAGATGCGTTGCTGCGGCTGTGGCAATATGCCGGGCGCTGGCAGGCGGGCGGCCCCGGCGTAGCGGCGTGGCTGACACGCGTTGCGACCAACGCCTGCCTCGACCGCATCCGACGCCGCCGCTTTGTCGGCGACGATGCAGTCCCCGAACGCGCCGATGAAAGCCCATTGGCCGACGAAGTGATCGAGGAGGATGACGTCCGCAGCGCTGTCGCCGCGTGCATCGAAGCGCTGCCCGACCGGCAACGCGCAGCGATTGTGCTGACTTATTATGAGGAAAGGCAAAACAGGATGGCCGCCGATATATTGGCCATGCAGATCAAGGCGTTTGAATCGCTGCTGTTCCGCGCCCGCGCTTCATTGCGCGATTGCGTCGAAGGGAAGGGAGTAACGGTATGACCGATCCTGCTTTCCCGCCACATGTCGCCGCCGCTCTCGACCGACTGACGGTGCCGCCCTTGCCGCAAGGCTTTGGCGACCGACTGGCCGCCCGCATCGCAGCGGGTGACTTGCCTGTCGAATCTTCTTCAATCACGCCACCACTTGCTCCGGCCCGCCGACGGTTTGGCAGCGCTGGCTGGCGCCGTTCGGGGCGGATTGTCACGGTGGTCGCCGCTTTTGGTATCGCCACCGCAACCGCCGCCGCATCAGGATTTTTCGGCGATCCCGTCTATGTCCCTATGGTAAGCGACGCGCTTGCCAAGGCCAAGCTGGTCGATTTGCCCCAAAAGGATATTCCCAAGCCCAAAGCGAAACCCGCTTTCGTCAGCAAGGAAATGGTTCCGGCTCAACCGGAAACCGAACCCACCCCGAACGGACGCCAGGCAGTGCGCGCTCTCTACCAGCGGCTGCGCACAGTTCCCGATTTTCGGGCGCTGCCAAGGCAGAAACGTTTCGCCATCGCGCGGCAGGAAATCGAGACCATGCTTGAAAAGGGTGAGGTAACACTCCCTGAATTGCGGCGCGCGCTTGCCGAACATCGGCTGCTGCAAAATCCCGCAATCCGGCGCAAAATCGAACGCGAACTTGCGCACCGCGAAATGGCGCAGCGCAAAGAAGTCGCGAGCAGCATAACTGTCGAGGACAAGGCCGCGACTGGGGATCAGCTGAAGCAGCCCCGGATCGATCCAGCCAAGGCGGAAGCGCGGCGCGAAGCATTTCGTCAATTGCCACCCGAACAGCAGGCGCGCGTCCGCGAATTGCGCGAGCAGATGCGGACAGCCGCACCCGCAGAGCGTCGCGCCATCCGCCGCGAATTGCTGGCCATCGTGCAATCAGCGTCAGCGACTTCGCCTGAAGCAGAAAAAATTGCACCCGAAAACGAAGGGAATGGCGACGTCGCGCGTTGACTATCTGAAGGCGGTCAAAAACGGCCTTCAATAGACAGCAAAGGATTTGACCCATGAAAAAGCTGATAGCGTTTACCCTCTCCGCCGCTTTTCTTGCAGGAATCGCACAAGCAGAGCCGCAAACCCGCACCTCGACCTTTGATGGCCCCAAGGCCAGCGGCACGAAAACTTCGGTCCGCGACAAAGAAGCCGGAACCTTCAGTTCGGACAAGATTGTTACCCGCAAAAGCGACGGTGCCACGGCAACCACCGAACGCGATCGCCAGCGTACCGATACCGGCTTCACCGGCAGTGGATCGCGCACCGGCTTCAACGGCAAGACCGCAACCTATGATGTTGAGCGGACCAAGACCGACAATGGCTGGACGGCGACCGGCAGCGGAACCGGGCCCAATGGCGGCGAATACAGCTACACCGGTTCCAAGACCCGCACCGAAAACGGTTTCACTGCAAACCGTTCAGCTTCGCGCAATAGTTCCGAAATCTATAACCGCACCGACACGGTTTCGCGGTCGAACGGCAATGTGACCCGCGACACCAGTGTTACCCGCAAACAGCGCAAACGCTGAGGCGGGACACTCTCTCCCTTCCCCCTTGGCCGTCCCGCTGTCCATCACACACCCGGCGGGGCGGCCAGCCTGTTTGTCCTGACTGTAAACATTGTGTGGCGACGCTTGCCACAACCCACGCACACTGGCACCATCACGACATCCGCACCGTAACTCGGGGAGAAGCTGGATGGGTATCGTCGAATTGCTGGGCCTGGCCGCCAGTGTCAGCCTTTTATCGGGGTGGAGGCTTTACCTCACCGTCTTTGCAACCGGCCTGGCGATGTATTTCGGCGTCGTCGACCTTCCCGAAAATCTGAAGATGCTCAATGCGCTCGCCAACCCGTGGGTGATCGGCATTGCAGGACTTGGCGCGATTGCGGAGTTTTTCGCCGACAAGGTGGCCTGGCTCGATTCGATCTGGGATGGCCTCAACACGCTAATCCGGCCCTTGGGTGGAGCGATGCTGGCGCTGGCCGTGGTCGATGCCGGTGATCCGGTCTGGCAGGTCATCGTCTTCCTGCTGGGTGGCGGGGCAGCGCTCGCGAGTCACGCGACCAAAGCAACGACGCGCGCGGCGGTGAACACCAGCCCGGAACCGGTGAGCAACATCATTCTCTCGACTGCCGAAGATGTCGTGACTGGTGGACTGCTGGCGCTTGCTTTCGCCAATCCGGTGATCGCAGCGATCATTGCGCTGGTCCTGCTCGCACTCACCATCTGGGGGCTGTTCGCGGCAAAGCGCATGTTGCAGAAACTGTTTGCGCCTCAACCTGACCCTACTCCCCCACAGGGGTAAGGGCCAAACAGCTTATTCCGTTCCGGTCCCCTGACGGAACAAGACCTGCTGGAAAGCGGATTGGGCTGGCGCAGATTGCACCGGTACAGGCTTGCCGCGTTGTTCCATGCCTTGCTTCCCGAGCCCGGCAAAGAGGAAGCCACCATCACGCAACCGGTCGTACAGCCAGTCGCGCCGGTGCGGTTCGACAACGAAGCAGCCTTCGCTCGTCCCCGGCTTGCCGCCGCGTGCCGACATCAGGCTATAGTTGAAATAGCGCCGCCGCTCCGCTGCATAGCTGTGCACGACAATGTCGCGCTCACGCATCGCGCTGTTGGAGGGATCAAGGCCGTCGAGCCGCAGTGAAAGTCCATTGCGCCCGCGATACAACTCCCCTCCGCGCGCCGCGCCTAACGACGACATCCAGCTTTCATAAACATTGCCGAAGGCGTCGGCATAGCCATCATCATCGGGATCCGAGCCGATGCCATGCGCGACCACCACCGGGCTATCTAGCCCCTGCCCGCTTTCAAGATCGACCACATAGAGCCGCGGGTCCGCACTGCGCTTGGCGAAATCGACGACCACCATCATCGAAGGCCCGCTGCCGCTGCCCCACAGGCAGACATGTTTTTCATAGCTCGCCAGCGTTTCGTCGAGCAGCGAGCGGTCTAGCCGGTGTTGCGGTGTAGCCAGACCCTCCGGATGCTCGGCCGAATAGACAGACAGCAGTTTCGCCTTGGCTTCCTGAAAGCCGGTGCAAGAGAAACGCTTGAATGCGGGGCCGGCGGGTTGGGCGGTGATCAGGGTCGCATCGCCGGTGCCGGGGGCGAAGACAATCTCGGATTGCGCGACAGCAGGTGCAGCCAATGAGACGATGCCGAGCATCGCGCACAAAGCGTTTCGATACGCTGCGAATCTGCCCCCAGGTCGCTGCATGATGTTCAATTTACAGCAAAAGCGCTGGGTTGCAAAACCCCTCATCCACCGCCATCTCGTTTTGGAACAGCGCGACTCTTGCGCTTAGCGAACAAATCTGGAACAAGCGGTCTATGAGCCTCACCCACATCAGCGTGCGCGGTGCGCGCGAGCATAATCTCAAAGGCATCGATATCGATCTGCCGCGCGACAAGCTGATCGTGATCACCGGCCTGTCGGGTTCGGGCAAGTCAAGCCTCGCTTTTGACACTATCTATGCCGAGGGGCAGCGGCGCTATGTGGAGAGCCTCTCCGCTTATGCGCGGCAATTCCTCGAGATGATGCAGAAGCCCGATGTCGAGCATATCGAGGGGCTTTCCCCGGCGATTTCGATCGAGCAGAAGACCACCAGCCGCAACCCGCGTTCCACCGTCGCGACCGTCACTGAAATTTACGACTATATGCGCCTGTTGTGGGCGCGCGTCGGGGTGCCTTATTCGCCCGCCACCGGCCTGCCGATCACCGCGCAGACGGTGACGCAGATGGTCGACCGCGTGATGCAGTTGCCCGAGGGCACGCGCGCCTATCTGCTCGCCCCCGTGGTGCGCGGGCGCAAGGGCGAGTATCGCAAGGAGCTGCTCGAATGGCAGAAAGCGGGCTATACCCGCGTGCGCATCGACGGCGAATTCTATCCGATCGAGGAAGCCCCCGCGCTCGACAAGAAGTACAAGCATGACATCGAGGTCGTGGTTGACCGCATCGTCGTGAAAGACGGCATCCAGACGCGGCTGGCCGATAGTTTTGAGCAGGCGCTAAAGCTGGCCGAGGGGCTGGCCTTTGTCGATCTTGCCGATGGCACGGTGGCGGAGGCAATGGGCGGTGCGGATAGCGTGCCAACGGCGTTCGGCGAGGCACGGGCGACCTTTACCCCAGCGCCCAGCAATGTGACCGGCGGGGCGATGAAAGGCACCGGCCTGCCGCCCAACCGCATCGTGTTCAGCGAAAAATTCGCCTGCCCGGTCAGCGGCTTCACCATCGCCGAAATCGAGCCGCGGCTGTTCAGCTTCAACGCGCCGCAGGGCGCCTGCCCCGATTGCGACGGGCTGGGCGAGCGGCTGGAATTTGATCCGCAGCTGGTCGTCCCCAATGAGGCGCTGTCGCTCAAACAGGGCGCGGTCGTGCCCTGGGCGAAATCGAACCCGCCCAGCCCCTATTACATGCAGGTGCTGAGTTCGCTCGCCAAAGCCTATGATTTCGAGCTCACCACCCCGTGGAACAAGCTCCAGCCCGACCAACGCCTCATCATCCTCCACGGCACCGGCGGCATGCCGGTTGAGCTGACCTTTCAGGATGGCCGCAAAAGCTACACCGTCAAAAAGGCGTTTGAAGGCGTGATCGGCAACCTCAACCGCCGCATGTTGCAGACAGACAGCGCGTGGATGCGTGAGGAGCTGGGCAAGTTCCAGACCAGCCAGCCCTGCGAAACCTGCCACGGTGCGCGCCTGAAGCCGGAGGCTCTGAGCGTCAAGATCGCGGGCACCAACATCTCCGAACCCACGCGGATGAGCGTGGCGGACGCGCTGGTCTGGTTCAGCACTATCGACGCGCAGCTCACCCCCACCCAGTCGCAAATCGCCAAGGCGATCCTGAAGGAAATCAACGAGCGGCTTGGCTTCCTCAACAATGTCGGGCTCGATTATCTCAACCTCGATCGCACCAGCGGCACGTTGAGCGGCGGGGAGAGCCAGCGCATCCGCCTCGCCTCGCAAATCGGCTCGGGCCTGTCGGGCGTGCTCTATGTGCTCGATGAACCCAGCATCGGCCTGCACCAGAAGGATAATGACCGGCTGCTCGCGACCCTCCAAAGGCTCCGCGACCTCGGCAACACCGTGATCGTCGTCGAGCATGACGAGGATGCCATCCGCACCGCCGACTGGATCGTCGATCTCGGCCCGGGTGCTGGCGTCCATGGCGGCACGGTGATGGCGGAGGGGACGCTGGAGACGATCCTGAAGGCCAAATCGCTCACCGCCGATTACCTCAACGGCACCCGCGAAATCGCGGTTCCGAAGAAGCGGCGCAAGGGCAATGGCAAGAAACTGACGCTGCACGGCGCGCGGGCGAACAACCTCAAAAATGTCACCGCGAGCATCCCGCTTGGCACATTTTGCTGCATCACCGGCGTATCGGGATCGGGCAAGTCGAGCTTCACCATCGACACGCTCTACGCCGCCGCGGCGCGTTCCTTGAACGGCGCGCGGGTGATCGCGGGCGCGCATGACAAGGTGACCGGCCTCGAACATTGCGACAAGGTGATCGACATCGACCAGTCGCCCATCGGCCGCACCCCGCGCAGCAACCCCGCCACCTATACCGGCGCCTTCACCAATATCCGCGATTGGTTCGCCGGCCTGCCCGAATCCGAAGCGCGCGGTTACAAGCCCGGCCGCTTTTCGTTCAACGTCAAGGGCGGGCGGTGTGAGACCTGCAGCGGCGACGGCCTGATCAAGATCGAGATGCACTTCCTGCCCGACGTCTATGTGACGTGCGAGGAATGCCACGGCAAACGCTACAACCGCGAAACGCTGGAGGTGAAGTGGAAGGGGCTGTCGATCGCCGACGTGCTCGACATGACGGTCGAGGACGCGGTCGAGGTCTTCAAGGCCGTCCCCCCGATCCGCGACAAGATGGCGATGCTGGCAGAGGTCGGCCTCGGCTATGTCAAGGTCGGGCAGCAGGCAACGACGCTGTCAGGCGGCGAGGCGCAGCGCGTGAAGCTCGCCAAGGAATTGTCGCGGCGCTCGACGGGGCAGACGCTCTACATATTGGACGAGCCCACCACCGGCCTGCATTTCGAGGATGTGCGCAAACTATTGGAGGTGCTCCACCGGCTGGTCGAGCAAGGCAATAGCGTAGTGGTGATCGAGCATAACCTCGATGTCATCAAGACCGCTGACTGGATTATCGACCTTGGGCCCGAGGGGGGCGTTAAGGGCGGGGAGATTGTGGCGGAGGGCGTTCCCGAAGAGGTTGCGAAGAACCCGAGGTCATATACTGGGCATTATCTCAAGCCCTTGCTCGAAAGAGGAAAGTGAGCCGGGAACAGAGGATGTGGTCGGGCCATTAGGCGACCAGAGGTCAACGTGGCTGCCAGTTATACGGGCATTGTTTGAAGTCATTGCTTTAGCATGCTGCATACAACGTCGAAGACACAGGAGAAACGAATGCGTGGGGGAGCCAGCGAGGGTTGCCAGAGCAGTTAAAACAATTGACTGATGTTGACGTAACATAGGGACAACCATTTTTTGTTGCCCGCCTCAAGATTTAACGTCAGTATGATTGAATCCTTGATGGAGCTGTAGATGACGTTCGACAATGCGCTAAGCCGCTTTCTTAGTAAAAATACTGTCAGAAAGTCGGCTGAAATGCCGGTATTTCATTCTACTAGCGCTTACTCCGCTCGACGCATTTTATTCGATAATGTGATCAATCCTCAGTCATGTAATGTTTTTCAGAATGAAAAGCTAACATACTTATTTTATGGAAGGCCGTCATATAAAAGGGAAAGCCGATCGCAGATCACAAAGTATTGGCAGCTTCCGGCAGTTTTTCTATTTGACTACAAAGTATCTCGCTACAAAAGGATATTTCCTTTTGATACGGGTGCCTTCGAGAACGGTATTTATCCAGAATTCTTTGGAATGATGCCGCGAAACGAATACGATACAGGTTCAATGCCTGACTCCCCAAGTCGCCTTGTTTCTTCGTTCTTCGTTGATTGTGAAAGATTTTTTAAATTAAGCCCAAGAGATAAAAAGGATTTTGATTCTAGATTTGAAACAACTGCGGTCGACGAAGAGATTCATGCTTTATACGAGCTGATTGTTAGCTATTCCGAAAAAATTGATGACCGTAGATTTTCAATAGAGTTACAAACAGAGCATGAGATTCATTTGTCTGATGGCGCATGCAAAGCACTCATAATACCAGAAGAGTACTTAGAGAGTGATGAATTAGTTGATAAATGTGACAAAATGGGAATAGAAGTACTGTCATATCCATCTTTTCCTCTTAAACAGGAAATGTATTATTACCATATATATAATATTATTTTTGAACTTTATAAAGAATGGGGCATAGCTCGGTGAGCATTTCGAGCTCCTTTAAATGTGTAGGCTATATATCTATTACTACAAGTAAGAACGGAGTTCTTTATCCTATTTTTCACCATGGCAGTATTAATTGGCCCTTCGTTCAAGAAATTGATATAAACGGGAAAATTACATCCTTCATTGAATTTTTTGATACCGACAAGTTTGTTTTTATACCCTCACTCCGCAGCTGGTTTTGCCGGGAAGGCGACTACAGTCGATACGCCTATTACGACTCCGCTGGTACACTTTGCGAGACTTCGTATGAGGAAATAGGTCCGGCGATCAGAACCGGAGAGTTGGCGTTGAATGACGAACGACTTCCGCTGCTTACTCGGCTTACGCTTGCGCGTCTTGGGAACGCTCAAGAATCTTTGCTTGCAGAACTTCATGAAAGCTATCTGCGTAACTGCGGACTGCCTGATCGCTCGGTTACCAAGCTTACAAGATCAGATACGCGAGCACGCCGTTCGAATGACATATGGTGGGAACAAATAAGAGCTGCCGAATTTGGCGAAGGATTTGTCGCTGAAAGCTTTAAGGATACACCAACTGAAGAAATTTTCGAATGGCTTTTTGAATACCCCGTTGATGAAGAATGGAAACGAGTATTTTTAGTACTTGCTCGTAGGGTTATGTTTGACGATAGAATTTTTGATTTGTTAACAAAATTTCTTGGAGAATCTCATAACTTTACGGATTTTTCACATATTGATAAATTGATTGTAGGGCGCTTGATCGAGTTATATAGCTACTCTGATAGTGACAATAATGATATCGCCGACATACTGTACGATGAACTTATGAATGGAAGTATTTTTTACCTATGCGGAACTGTTGAACCTAGAGTCATATTGAAATACTTGGACAAGATAACAAAGAAAAAAGATGAAGAAGGAGACTTGATGCAAATCATAGACTCTGTCATCGATTACTTATCATCTGATACATCTAATGTTTTGATATTCATGGATCTTTTTTGGTTTATCGTTGATAGCAATCAACTATTGGTTGAATATCCATCATTTTCATACTATGAGGGTGCTACACGTCTAGATCGGCTGATCGCAGAGTATCAGTTCAACCCTAGATTCCAACTTAACCTATCGAAAGACGGGAAATTGTTCTTCGATGAAATGATTCTCGACGAATAACATATCGTCGCGACCTTTATGCCGGTGCTAAAATTCTCGACTACCGAATTAGCGAAGCACCTTACCCCCCCTACAAATCCACCGCCTCGCGCACATAGCCCCACTCGCCGGTGCCATCCCATGCCCGGCCATAGGGATAGTGCAGCTTCACCCCCGATAGCGCCGCGCGGTCGAACAGGCGCATGTTGACGCCCATGCGGTCATTCGCGACGCCGCTCTTTTCCAGAAAGGCCTCGCTCAAGGCAAAATGCGTGGTACAGCCGCAGCGGGGGCAGAAATGCACCTCGACCGCTGGAACCTCCCGATCTACGCGACCATAGCCCCGCGTCTCCCCCGTCACCACCACTTCGCCTGGGTCATAATAGCCCCACCATGCGCCGTGGCTGTCACACAGGCTGCAATTGCATTCGAAAATAAAGTCTGGCGCCCGCGCAATCTGCACATGCACCGCGCCGCAATGGCAGGTGGCGGTTAGAGGGTCGGTCATCGGGCGATTTTAGCGAAGCCGCCCCATTTGTCATGCCCCTTCAAATCCCCACACCCCTCCCCATATCGGCAGCAACCAACCAGAGGAGTTGCCCCAGATGCGTTTTGCCGCCCTTTCGCTTGCCCCGATTGCCCTTCTCGCGCTTTCTGCCTGTGGCGAAGGCGGGGCTCTGGACGAGAATGTGAAATCGACCATGCGCCAGTCGCTGGTTTCCAGCTGCGCCGCGACCGCCGAGGGGCAAGTGCCCGAAGGGATCAATGTTGACCTCAACAAGGTCTGCGATTGCGCCGCCGACAAGTTCATGGCGGGCAAGAGCGTGCAAGACCTGATCAGCAACCCGCCCACCAGCATGGAAGACCTGGCCCCGATCAAGGAATGCCTGAAGGAAATCGGCCCCGTAACGGTCGCTCCTCCGCCGGAGGGGTAGAGCCGCCGCAAGGGGACTGTCCCAAGCGCTAGCGCCGTGGACTGTCCCCGACAGGTCGCCCACTGGCTTTCAGGGACAGTCCACTGCACCCGGACATATCCGGGCTTGGGACAGTCCGCAAAAGCCGTATCCCTTACCCAGCTTCGACTAGCCGCTATCAGCGGTAAGTCTGCGCAACCCTCTCCCAATGGGAGAGGGGCTGGCTCAACCGATAAAGCTGCGCGCCTTGGCTATAGTCTCGGCCAGCCCGGCGCGCATTTCCTCCCACACGGCGCGTTCGTCCGCCGCGTCTTCGGGCAGCGTGCCCTCAATCAGGTCGATCCCCGCCCACAGCATGCCTTCATACCAGCCAGCCTCGACCTTCAGCGTTTCCTGATGATGCGGCACCGAATCATAGAGGATGATGCGGATCTCCTCCGGCCGTTCGAACCAGGTCATCAGGCAATAAAGGACGTTGCCGACCATCTCCGCCTCCAGCAGCGCACGCTTGCCGAGGCCGTGATGCTCAAAGCTCGCCTCCGCCGCCGGATGAGCGGCGTAAAAGCGCGCCATCAGCGGCGCGGTGATATCGCCAATCGCCTCCGCCGCACGCTCCAGCCCGCGTTCAACCAGCGCCAGCTTGGCCTGCCTGTCCTGCATCTGCATCCTCCCTTTTGCACGGTGTTGCACAGGCGGTGCTGCGGGCGAATTGATATTGGTCAAGGAACCGGTTTGTGCCCGTAGCTGAGCACACGGTGCAGTTTCCATCGGCCTTCCGCCCATTGCCACACCATCGCAAAGCCCGCCCTGCCGACCAGCTTTTCCGGGCCGTCGCCCTTTCGTTCGTAGAACAGATGCTCCCCCGCTTCCATCGCGCCAAAGCCGGGGACGGGATCGACATGCAGGCTTGCCGTGACCAGCTCCCGCCGGCTGCGCCACGCATCGGGGGCCTTTTTCGCTTCGCAATTGGTGGCATATTCAGCGACAAATTGCGCGCCCGACGTCGCGACAAGCCCGCCCTTGTCATGATAGAATTCGAGGGTATCGGTCACCATCGTCCGCAATTTCTCAGGATCGCAGCCGGTGAAGAATAACGCGAACAGCTCGCTGTCGGCGGACTGGACTGACGCCGCCAGCTCGGCCCCGTCGGGCATCGTCGCCGGAGTGGAGCCCGCGAGGAGCAGGGCGGGAAGCAAGGCGGATGCGAGAAACATGGTCGAGACCTTTCTGTATTATATATATAATACAGCTTGGCGGTGCAAGGTCAAGCAAGGCACTGTCCTACATGGCGCTTTTCTGCTTGGGTAGCGCGATGGAAACAGGCCGCTGCCCCTACCCTCGCCTCTCTGTTCACACCGCCAGTTATCGGTGGCGCTAAAGTGACACAGGTGACAATCGGCCCCCACCCTTCCGGTGTACTATGTCACTTTAGGGCCATTTGCCTTATTCGCTTTGCCGCACGCCTGCCCCTATCCACCGTTATAGGCCAAATGGGCGATTCACAGGCCGTCACAGATATGTAACAAGCTGTCTCAAGGCGGGACACCGCAGAAAAATCCCAGCCTTTCGGGTCGCACCGAACATAATTCCGGGGGGAAGGGGTATGGCGACAACAGCCAATGCAACGGGCGCAGAGGCCCAAGATGCCGAGCGTCGTTTCTATGGGCGCATGGCGATTGCTATCATCATCGCCATTTTCATCGGCTTTGCGCCGAGTTTCTATCTTTTCCAGACGGTCAGCTATCCGCGGCCCAACCCGTCGCTGACGCCTCTCGTCATGGCGCATGGCATCGCGCTGACCGGATGGTTGGCGATATTCTATACGCAGATCCGGCTGGTTGCAGCAAAGCGGCGCGATATCCACCGGCAGCTGGGCGTGTGGGGATTTGCCCTCGCGGTGATCATCATTCCTTTATCCTATCTGACCGCGACCCACGCAATCGCGCGCGGCACCCATCCGCCGATTATCGACGCCGAAAGCTGGTCGGTGGTGCCGCTGATGGCGCTGCCGCCGATGATCCTGATGCTTATCATGGGCTGGCGCAACCGCATGGACCCGCAGGCGCACAAGCGTTTCATGCTGCTCTTCACGCTGATGATGGTTGAACCCGGCGTCGGCCGCTGGCCGATCTTCCCGCCGGTGATGGTGGGACATGCGGTGAGCGGGCTGGTCGCTTTCGCCTTCGTCATCCCGCTGATCCTGTGGGACCGGAAGACGATAGGCGGCCTGCACTGGGCCACCAAATGGGGGCTGGGCGCGCTGATCTTCGGCTATTTCGTGCGCTATCCGATCTGGGCGCTTGGCTTCTGGCCCGATGTCGTGCGGGTCTTGCCTTATTAGGAACCGAGCCGCTTGGCGACGAGCTTGCGGATATCCGCCTCAGGCCGCGCGCCATAATGGCTGATGACTTCAGCGGCGCAAACGGCACCCATCGTAAGGCAATCCTCAAGGCTGCGGCCCTCCGCCAGCCCGGCAAAAACGCCCGCCGCGAACAGATCGCCCGCGCCGGTGGTATCAACCACACGTTCGACTTTTTCTGCGCCAACGCGCGCATGTTCGTCGCCACGATGCGCCTCTGCGCCCGCCGCACCATGTGTGCACACAAGCATCGGAACGCGCGCCGCCAGCGCTGCAACGGCCGCCTCGGTATCCTCGGTCTGCATCATCGCGCGCACTTCGGTGTCGTTGGCAAATAGCAAGTCAAGCGAACCATCATCCATCAGCGCGAAGAATTCATCGCGATGGCCATCGACAACAAAGGCGTCGGACAGCGTCAGCGCAACCTTGCGCCCGGCCTTTTTGGCAATGGCAATCGCACCCGTCATCGCCGCACGCGATTCAGGCGCGTTCCACAAATAGCCTTCGAGATACAGCCAGGCGGAAGCTTCGATCTTCGATTTGTCGATCGCGGTTTCGGGCAGGAACTGCGCTGCACCAAGGAAGGTGTTCATCGTCCGCTGCGCATCAGGAGTGACTAGGATCAGGCAGCGCGCCGTCGGCGGTTGGCCTGGGCGGGCTGGCACGTCAAAGTCGATTCCGGTTGCGCGGATGTCATGTGCGAAAACGTCACCGAGCTGGTCGTGCGCCACCTGCCCGATAAACGCCGTCTTGTGGCCAAGCCTTGAAAGCCCCGCCAGCGTATTGGCCGCACTGCCGCCACTGATCTCGCGACCGGGGCCCATTGCATCATACAGCGTCTGCGCGCGCTCCGCATCGATCAGAGTCATCCCGCCCTTGTTGAGATTTTGCGCGGTAATGAAGGCATCGTCGGCGTCTGAAATCACGTCGACAATCGCATTGCCGATGGCCAGCACGTCGTAGCGAGTTTGCGTCATTTACACTTCCTGCAAAGAGTTTGGCGCGCCCTAATGCGGCTTGCACAAAAGGGCAAGTGGCTTGCATGTGTAATACACCCGCACTATCTAGGTGGAATGTTCAGAGCCATCTCGCTCGGCTTCGCCAGTCTTTCGGACAAAGGCATCATGGGCATCCTCGCACGGGTGATGCTGCTCACTCTGCTGTCCTTCGTCTTTTTGGGCATCGGCCTGTGGTTTTCGATAGACTGGCTGTTCCATGCCCTCGGCTATGCCGATGATGGCGGGTTGAGCGCCGTCGCAGCCATCGCGGTGCTGCTGATCGGCGGGTTGGTGTTGTTCCGAATGATCGCGATTGCCATCACCTGGGTCTTCTCCGACGACATCATCGATATCATCGAAGCAAAGCATTATCCTTTCGAGGCCGCGCGCGGCAAGCGGCCGAGCAATTGGCAGTCGGCACGGATGGGTATGCGCTCGGCCATGCGCGCGCTCGGATATAATCTGTTGGCGCTGCCATTCTATCTGGTGCTGCTGATTACCGGCATCGGTGCGCCGCTAGTGTTTCTTGGCGTCAATGCCCTGCTGCTCGGGCGCGATCTGGAGGATATGCTGGTCGCACGTCACGGGCATCATATGGCCGCTTTCGGCAAGGGTGAGCGACTGATGCTTGGCTTGGCTGGTGCCGCAGGCATGATGGTTCCGCTATTGCAGTTTGTTGTCCCAGTTGTCGCCACCGCGTCTGCCGTGCATATGGCGCATGGAAAATTCAGGGTGACAAACAAGTGAAGAGATTTGCCTCGGTCGCAATTGCTACAATGATGCTGACGGCTTGCGGCGCTGCCAGCGCCGAACCCAAACGTCCGCAAAGCGCACCCGTGCCGCTGGACAAACCCGCCGCGACTTCACCGACAGCGCGAACGGCATCATCCTCAAAGGGGCTCGACGCCGTTATGGGCAAGGACATGGGAACGCTGGTCCGCATGTTCGGTCCGCCGCGCCTTGATATTATCGAGGTGCAGGGGCGCAAACTGCAGTTCAGCGGTCGCGCCTGCATCCTCGATGCCTATCTCTATCCCGACGGCAAGAATGGCGCGGAGATTGTAACCCATGTCGATGCGCGGCGCAGCGACGGGGCCGAAGTGGACCGCGCGCAATGTGTCAACGCGCTGATGGCACGCTGACCTCCCACTCCAAAAGCGCTGCTTCATCTGACTCAAATTTGAGTCGCGCACACTTTTCTGCCGAAAATTGAACTTCATCCAATTGCGCGATCGCCCAAATGGCTGCGCCGCGTACCAGCGAACTGGCATCGTCGAGCAACTGCACCAGCGGCGAGACAAGGGCGATATCGCCACTGTTGCCGGCCGCAATTGCGGCATTACGGACAAAGCGATCCCGCCCGGTCCGCTTGATTGGGGTCCCTGCAAACAGTTGCCGGAATTGACTGTCATCGAGCGCGAGCAACCGAGCCAATGGCAGATCCGACAATTCCGTCCGCTGCGCCAACGCTTTGTGCACCGAAGCGGTTTGGGCAAATTTGTTCCAGGGGCAAGCGGCCAGACAATCATCGCAGCCATAGATATGGTTCCCCATCGCACGGCGGAATTCGTGCGGGATTGGCCCTTTGTGCTCGATCGTCAGATAGGAAATACAGCGGCGTGCGTCGACACGATAGGGTGCAGGAAAAGCATCTGTCGGACAGGCAGTCTGGCAAGCAGTACATGATCCACAGCGGTTGCGCCCTGCAACATCAGGCTCCAACTCTGCAGTTGTGTATATCGTACCCAACAACAACCAGCTGCCATGTTCGCGGCTGACGAGGTTGCTGTGCTTGCCCTGCCAACCCAGCCCGGCTGCCTCGGCGAGGGTCTTTTCCAGCACCGGTGCCGTATCGACAAATACCTTCACTTCGCTGCCCGTTTGGTGGACGAACCATTGCGCCAGCCGCTTGAGCGCGCCTTTAACGACATCATGATAATCTTTGCGCTGGGCATAGACCGAAATGCGGCCCAGCTCCGGCTGCGCCTCAAGAGCCATAGGGTCGGTTTCAGGCGCATAGCTCATGCCGAGCATGATGACTGACTGCACTTCTGGCCATAGGCCGTCAGGGCTCGATCTCTGGTCGACGCGATCGGCCATCCAGAGCATATCGCCATTTCGACCTTCATTAAGCCACTGACGCAATCGGTCGCCCGCTTCAGGTGCGAGATAACCAGGAGCCACGCGGCAATCGGCAAAACCCTCAGCCCTCGCCTTTTCCTTCAGGGCGTTAACCAAATTTGTCTTGTGTCTTTTCACGCGCTGTCCCTATTCGGGTGTCGGATAACTTTGGGGCGATTTACCAATATGCATGCAATCGAGGCACGCGGGCTTGTCAAGCAGTTCGATGGTTTTCGCGCGGTCGACGGCATCGACCTGAACGTACCCGAGGGGAGTATCTACGGCATTTTGGGACCGAACGGCGCCGGCAAGACGACCACGATCCGAATGTTGCTGGGGATTATCGATCCCGATGAAGGAACACGTGTCTTGCTCGGCTCTGACCGCCCATTGAGCCAATCCAAACTGGTGGGCTATCTTCCCGAAGAACGCGGACTTTACCAGTCGATGCGGGCTGCAGATACCATCGCGTTCATGGGCGCCCTGCGCGGAATGCCATTGAAAGCGGCCGAAATGCGCGGGCGCGAACTGATGGAAGAGGCAGGGCTTGGCTATGCTGCCGACCGCCAGATACGCCAACTTTCGAAAGGCATGGCGCAAACCGTGCAACTGCTCGGCACTATCGTCCACGATCCAAAGCTGATTGTACTCGACGAGCCCTTTTCCGGCCTTGATGCGCTCAATCAGGCGAAGCTCGAACGCATGATACGCGCACAAGCGGACCGCGGCGTCACGATTATATTCTCCACCCACGTCATCGCCCATGCCGAACGGTTGTGCGAACGCATCGCGATTATTGCCAAGGGCAAGGTGAGCTTTGATGGACTCGTATCAACCGCGCGCGACCGATTGCGTCCGCAGGTGCATCTGGAAACCGAAACCGCCGACGGCCCCTGGCGTAAGGCACTGCCTGACGACGTCAGGCATGAAGGCAATTGGTGGCATTTCACCTTACCCGACAGCGGAGTCGAACCGCTGCTTACGGCATTGATTGGGGGCAAGGCGGGCATTCGGTCTCTTTCGATCGAACGCCCCGGCCTGCATGATGCTTTTGTTGCCATTGCAGGTGAAGATACCGCCGCCGAGATGGATGCACCCACTGCGGAGGAATTGATATGATAGAGACTATCCGCGCCGCATTCGTCATCGGCCGCCGTGATTTCACGGCTATCATCTTCTCCAAGGCCTTCTTCTTCTTCCTGTTGGGACCGATGTTTCCTTTGCTTGTCGGGGGAGCTGCAGGTTTGCTCGGCGGGCAGGTTGCACGTGATATCGATCGTCCGGTTATCGGCGTGGCAATGTCGGCTGACGACAGTCGTCAGTTATTGGCAGCACGAGCATCACTTGCCGCACAAGTTGGAGAAAGGCGGTTGCCCGAAATGAAACAACTGGCCCAGTCGGCAAGCGACTCTGCGCCCGAACAGCTGCTTGATGACAAAGCAAATGGTCTGGCGGCAATACTCGGTGGAACTCTCGATAAGCCTGTTCTGACCGGCACGCGGGGACCCATCGAAAGCTACAAGGGGGAAGTCGCGATGCTCGCGGCTTTCGCAAAGAATGCCGACGCAATGGCGCTTCCACCAGTCGAAACACGGTTGGTCCAACGCAGCGCCGGCAATGAAAAGCAGCAGCGGCTGGTAACCGCACAAGCGACGCAAGTTTTGCTGTTCATGCTGACCATGCTGCTCGCGGGCATGGTGCTTTCCAATCTTGTCGAGGAAAAGGCGAACAAAATTATCGAGATTTTGGCCGCAGCCGTTCCTATGGACGCAGTATTCCTAGGCAAATTATTTGCCATGCTGGCCATGGCTTTTGTCGGCATTGCAGTTTGGTCTGCAGTGGGCTTCGGGCTTGCAAGCCTGTCCGGCCCCGCTTTGCCCAGCCTGCCTACGCCCGCTGTTGGCTGGCCGATATTCGTGATGCTCGGCGTGGTCTATTTCACAATGGCCTATCTCATCCTTGGATCACTATTCCTTGGAATTGGCGCAATGGCGGCGACGGTACGTGAGGTCCAAACCTTGTCCATGCCGGTGACTATGGCCCAGTTGATCAACTTCTTCCTTGCCATGTACACAGTCACCAAGATGGGTGAACCCATCGAACTGTTCGCCTGCCTTTTCCCGTTCACATCGCCTTTCGCGATGGTCGCCCGAGCCGCGCAGGATGCGACATTGTGGCCGCACCTCCTCGCGGTTGTCTGGCAAGCATTGTTTGTGCTTATCATTCTGCGTGTCGGGGTTTACTTGTTCCGCCGCAATGTCATGAAATCAGGGAGCGCTGGCCGGATCAAGGACACAGGCGGCAAAAAGCTGTTCGGCTTGGTTAAACTCCCGGGTTGATTTGCTAACCGCAAATTAAGTTGCTTATCGAAACGGGATTGACATTATTGTCAGCAATGGCACTCTTCATGACAAAGAAAGAGGAGTCTAAAATGGCAACTGCCCCTGTGCTCGATACATCGGCAACCGAATCTGGCGAGAAGCTGCCTTGGAAGGTAGTTCAGTGTCCGCATGAATGGGACGTCACCCGACCCGAAATCTATGTCGAGGATCGCTGGCATCCGATTTTCAAGGAAATGCGCGAGCAGGCCCCGATCAACAAGGTCGAGGGCAGCGGTTTTGGCAGCTTTTGGAATGTCACCACGCTGAAAGCCATCCAGCATGTCGAGGCATTGCCAGACATTTACTCCTCCTCGTTCGAACATGGCGGCATCACGCTGGTTGACGATGAAGCGCTTGATGAACCCATTCCGGAAGACGAGCGAATCGTCATGCCGATGTTCATCGCGATGGACCGGCCCAAGCACACCGAGGAACGCCGTGTTATTGCGCCCGCCTTCACCCCAGGCGAAATGGAACGCATGGCGACCGACATCCGTCGCCGGACCGGTGAGTTGCTCGATTCACTTCCCGTCGGCACCGCTTTCGACTGGGTCGACAAGGTTTCGATCGAACTAACGACACAGATGCTGGCCCTCTTGTTCGACTTCCCATGGGAAGATCGCCGTCTGCTAACCGAATGGTCTGACTGGGCGGGTGATGTCGAACTGTTCCGCACCGAGGAAACACGCAAGGCACGTCTGGCCAAGATGTTTGAGATGGGTGCCTATTTCCAGCGTCTGTGGGACGAGCGCAAAAATCGGGGTGAAGCACCAGACCTTATCAGCCGCATGATCCATTCGCCGATGAAGGACATGAACCAGTTCGAATATATGGGGAATCTCATCCTGCTGATCGTCGGTGGCAATGATACCACCCGCAATTCGATGTCGGGCTATGCCTATGGCCTGCACAGTTTCCAGGACGAGCGTGAGAAGCTGGAGAAGAACCCAGAGTTGATCCCGAATGCGGTCAGCGAAGTCATCCGCTGGCAGACACCACTGGCGCATATGCGCCGCACTGCGCTCAAGGACCACGACCTGTTCGGTGCACCAATCAAGGCAGGTGACAAGATCGGCATGTGGTATCTTTCGGCCAATCGCGACGAAACCGTCTTCGACAATCCCGACAAACTGATTGTCGATCGCGAAAATGCGCGCCGCCATTTGTCCTTCGGCTATGGCATCCACCGCTGCGTTGGCGCGCGTCTGGCCGAGTTGCAGATCCGTGTGCTTCTCGAAGAAATGGCCAAGCGCCGCCTCCGCCCGAATGTCGTGGCAGAACCAATCCGTGTTGCCGGCTGCTTCGTCCACGGCTATCGCTCGATGGACGTTGAACTTACAAAATATTGAGTCTTCCTTGAAACCTTTTGCCTGCTTCGAACGTACTTACATTCAAGCAGGCGAAAGGATTTCGGCATGAACAATTACGGCAAGCGTATTTTCCTGAAAGCCGCCTTGGGTGGCGTGGTAAGTCTGGCTACCGCTGCGCTTTGGGCATCATCCGCTGCAGCAGGTAAGGCTTTTGCGGTCGTCAAATCCGATGCCGAGTGGCGCAAGATCCTCTCCCCCTTGGCCTATCGTGTGTTGCGCAAGGAGTATACCGAACCGCCCTTTTCCAGCCCGCTTAACGATGAAAAGCGGAAGGGGAATTTCGTCTGCGCCGGATGCGGGCAAAAATTGTTCAATGCGCTGACGAAATATGAAAGTGGGACAGGTTGGCCCAGTTTCTGGCGACCGATTCGCGGCGCAATCGGGACAAAGGCGGATTACGGCCTGCATTTGCCACGAACCGAAGTTCACTGCTCACGCTGCGGCGGCCATATCGGCCATGTCTTTGATGACGGCCCCAAGCCTACGGGCAAGCGCTACTGCATGAATGGCGCGGCGATGAGATTCGAGCCGATTTGAAGTCGGCTATTTAACGTCGCTGATCCCTGAAAAATCCAGATCGTCTGCTTTAGCGGGACTCTCGGTCTTTCCACCTCGCTCGATAATGCCGAGGATCGCACTGTTACGCCCATCCTGCGCCGCATATTCGCGTGCGCTGAGCCCGGCAATCGTATCTCGCTTGTCGGGGTTAGCGCCGGCTTTCAGCAGTTCGCGCACCATATCCGGATTGCGCAATTGCACCGCGCGGATCAGCGCAGTCTCTCCACTGCGATTGGTGATGTCGACCATCGCCTTATACTTCACCAATCCCTGTACACCTTCGATCCAGCCAAGTTGGGTCGCGAGCAATAAGGGCGCAGTGCCCTTTTTGTCCTTCAGATCGGGATCCGCTCCTTTTTGCAACAGGTACCGCAGCCAATCGAGATCGCGGCGCTGGGTGACTATGTGCAGTGCAGTTTCACCAGTGGCGTCGTCCTTGGTCCGCAAAGCGACTGACCCAGGTTCATTAATGAATTTTTCGACGTCCTCGCCCTTGCGTTCGCGAACGGCCTTCAGGAAATTATATCCGTCGGAAAATTGCGCGAACACTGGTGTCGACACCAGTACAGAAGCGAGCACTGAAAGGACCAAGCCACGTCGGGCCGCACGAATTGAGATCATATCCCCTGTCCTGAATCAAAAAATGCGAACTTGAATTTGCGCCCCTACCAGACCAATGCTGGCACCGCCATGAACAAAAATGTCACTTTTCTTATCGCCGCCCTTGCTTTGTCTGCCTGTAATTCGGGTCCTGCCCAACCACCGCTGAGCGAAGCGCCGCTTGCAGGGGCCGCAATCGGCGCCCCCTTCACACTGACCGATCAGGATGGTCGCAAGCGCAGCTATGACGAGTTCAAAGGCAAATACCGGCTGGTCTATTTCGGTTACACCAACTGCCCAGACATCTGCACGCCCGACATGCAGCATCTGATGGCCGGGCTGACCATGTTTGAAAAAGCCCATCCCGTTCTGGCGAACAAGGTGCAGCCAATGTTTATCACCGTTGACCCAGGTCGTGATACGCCGGCGGTGCTAAAACAATTTGTCAGCGCCTTTCACCCACGCTTGATTGGCCTGACCGGCACCGATGGCGAAATTTCGGCCACCGCCAAAGCCTTTGCCATTCATTATGAGCGGGTCGAGGGATCCAGTCCCGAGAGCTATCTTATGGGGCACAGCCAGGTTCCCTATTTGATGGGACCGGATGGAAAACCGCTGGCTTTGTTGCCCGCCGACACGCCCAATACGGACGCCAATGAAGGTGATCCAAAGCTGGTTGCAGCCGAACTTTCGAAATGGGTGCGCTAACTTGGCCGACACCCCCTTCTGGGAACGCCCGATCAACCAGCTAACC
Source organism: Sphingorhabdus pulchriflava (assembly GCF_003367235.1). Classification (GTDB taxonomy): domain Bacteria; phylum Pseudomonadota; class Alphaproteobacteria; order Sphingomonadales; family Sphingomonadaceae; genus Sphingorhabdus_B; species Sphingorhabdus_B pulchriflava. Next base: position 31,792 of record NZ_QRGP01000001.1, on the reverse strand, counting down.
CGCAATGAGTGGGAGGCGCTATGCGACGGCTGTGGAAAATGCTGCCTGCACAAGGTTGAAGATGAAGATACCGGCCGCATCTACCCGACAAATGTCGCGTGCAAACTGCTTGATCTGAACAGTTGCATGTGCGCCGATTACCGGCATCGGAGGATGCATGTGCCCGATTGCATCCGGCTAACCCGCTGGACGATTGACGACTATCCCTGGCTGCCCTCTACCTGCGCCTATGTGCTGCGCTCAAAGGACGAAAAACTGCCCGATTGGCACTATCTGATCTGCGGAGACCGCAATGCTGTGCATCAGGCTGGCATATCGGTCAAAGGTCGGGCAATATCCGAACTCCATGCTGGACCGCTTGAAAACCATATTGTCGAACAGCCTCTCTGACCCAAAGGGCGGGGACCCAATGGTCGACATCGAAGGCGAGCAGGTGCCTGTCCGAATAAAGCGGACACGGCAAGCGCGGCGCATTTCGATGCGCGCCGATACCGTACGCCGCGAAATCCGCATCACCATGCCGGTCTATGCCCCGACTGCAACCGCGCTCGCTTTTGTCGCACAAAAGCGGCAATGGATTGCCTCCCGCTTTGAGATGGCGCCTGTATCGGTGTCGATCGGCCATGGTGAAACCATCGCCTTTTCCGGTGAACCGCATAAAATTGTCTGGCTACCAGACGGCAGCAGACGTGTTCACCGGAACATGGGTGATGAAGGCGCTGAATTGCACCTCGGTGGCCCGGAAGAAATGGTGGGCCAACGCATCATCCGTTGGCTGCGCGAAGAGGCGCGGACTTTGTTCGCCCAAGACTTGCAGGACTATTGTGACAAGGCCGGAGAGATTGCGCCGAGTTTGTCGGTTGGCGATCCTCGCAGCCGGTGGGGCAGTTGTTCTTCTCGCGGGACAATATCGCTTAGTTGGCGGCTGGTGATGGCACCACCTTTTGTCCGCCGTTCGGTGGTGGCTCACGAAGTCGCACATATGCGGCACATGGACCACAGCCCTGCCTTTTATGACTGGTTTGAAGCGCTATACGAAGGTGACCGCAAAACCGCGGATCAATGGCTCAAAATGCACGGGCCAGCGCTGCACTTTGTCGGACGCTGAACTGAGCAATCAGGCAAATGTGCGCTCAACAAACCAAAAGCTTGCCGTGATACCGATGGCATAGGTGGCAAGTTTCAAAACTGGCATTTCTATTGCCTTGGCAAAACGGCGCAGCAGATACAAAAGGCCAAGAGCCGCCAGCACAATCGCCAACTGGCCAACTTCCACTCCCAGATTAAACGTCAGCAACGCCGTCGGAACATCGCTTTCAGGCAATCCGATTTCCTGCAAAGCCCCTGCGAAACCAAATCCGTGCAGCAGACCGAAACCGAAGGCAACAACCCAAGGTATGCGTTCGGACAATCGGGGTACCCCCTCGCGCTTTTTTGCGATTTCAACTGCGAGGAACAAAATGGAGAGCGCAATCACCGCCTCGACCGGCCGTTGCGGCAAGCCAAGCAGCCCCATCGTTGTACCAATCAAGGTAATCGAATGGGCGACCGTAAAGGCTGTGACAGCCTTGGCTATCGTCCACGCACCGGACAGCAGCAGCACCAGCGATACGACAAACAGCAAATGATCGTAGCCAAAGAGGATATGCTCAATGCCGGTGACAAAATAGGTCCATGCGACCTGCCACTGCTCTGGCTTGGCTGCGATGACGGCCATTGGTTCTTTCGGTGTCAGACGCAACACCTGCACCGGTCGATCCAGCGGCGATACGCGCACCAGCACATCGGTTTGGCTTGCGCCAAAACCCGACAGACCAATGCCCTGCCCCGCCACGTCAAGCTTGCACCTGACCGCGCTGGTTAAAATCACCGCAGCTGCGGCCCGTTGACGTTCGGTAGCACCAGTCAGAGCGCAACCATCGGGCAGCACAGGTCGGGTGTCAGGTGTCAGCCCGCCACGCAGCGGGGCTTTCCACACCAAACGCCAGTCTGTGGCATTGTTCTGACTGAACTCCAGATAACCGGGGCGCATTTCGTCGGCGTATGCCGGAGCAATCGCGACCAGTGCTATGAACAGCAGGAAAAGCCCCCGTATCACGGTTTTTCTATCTTGATCGTATAGCCGTCGAGTAGCGCCTGATACGCCTTTGCCTCGCGTTGTTTGGCGGTTGTGGCGCGCCAGTCATTCTCGACCTGACGCCGCACGTCGGCAAGTCCCGGCTTTCCGCGCGCTTCAATCGAACGCACGCGGACTATATGCGCGCCAAAGCCGGACATTAACGGACCTGCCCAAGCCGTGCCGGGTTTCAACGCGAACAGCTCGTCAGCAAAGGCTGTCCCAAACGTGCGTGCCACGCTGTCGCGATCTGCCTCAGCAAGTGTCGCCGGAAGCGTGATGGGCTCGCCTGCTTCGCGCCAGTCTGCCCCTGCCTTGATCCTGGAAAGGATTGAAGAGGCTCGACTACCATCCGTCCCGATATAGACTTGGTCAAAAGAAATAGTCGCCGATTGGGCATAACGCTGCGGGTATTTGTCGAGCCAAGCCTGCAATATCGTATCATCGGGAACTGCGGATTCAATCTCCGAAACCGCTAGCGTTTCCATTTTCGACCTCAACCTGCGCCGGATGATGGTATCATCGGCATCTAGACCAAGCCGCAAGGCCTCCCGGTAATAAACCTCCTCCTTGATATAGTCCCGGATTATCCCATCAATTTCATCAGGCGTCGGCGGACGACGCCAAGTCTGGGCAAAGGCTTCACTTAGTCTGCTAACCTGGGCTTCATCAATGTTGATGGTCCGGCTCGACGCATCCACCTCTTCCCCGCGCAGCATTGAAAACAGGAACACGGCAATTCCGGCGAGCAGGAAATGTACCAACGGCTCGCGCATCCAGCCCGAAAGCATTTTACCGGCTCCTACGCTGTCAGTTTTCACGCCGCCTCCCCCGCCTAATTCGGTTACTTGCATAGCCGAGCCATCCTTGGTCACAAGCAAAGAATGAAGCGCAAAACGCAATCTGCGTAGCGTTTACCGATGGACACCTTTACCAAAGTAAAGACCAGAGCCGCCACCCACGCGCCGCCTACGGGAAAAGTCGGCAATTGACATTCTGTGGCGATAGATGGAGCAGTCAGACGACCCAGAGGCTGGAGAATTTTTCTCTACAATGATTGCTCTACAAACAAGCCTGACTTGGATCGCCTTCGCGCTTGCCCAGGACGCAGTAGCGCAGCCTGTTGCGAGCCCGATTCCATCGATTATCTCGGATGAGGAATTCGCGAAGGCAATCCCTGCATTTGACGAAAATGTCGACGAAGGAGGAGAGCAGCCAGCCCAAACTGGCGAGGTTGATGAAACGGAACTCGATCCAGCCGATCCTGCAATCGACGAACCATTGCCGTCGCTGGAGAATTTCGCAGCTGAACCATTGTCTGACGACTCCATTCCCGAAACGGACAATGCCGAAAATCTTGTCAGCTATGCAGTCCAGATCGACGGGCTGAAAGCGGCGGGCGAACATACCGCGATCCTTGATCGGATAAATCGACGTTTCCGCGAGCTGTCCAGTTTAAGCCTCAACGGAGGGTCCGCCGAAAGCCGGTCGGCTATTAACGCCAAAGCGCGCGCAGACCAGCAATTGCTGCTCGATATATTGTCGAGCGAAGGATTTTATGACGGCAAGGTCAACCTCTCTTCAAAACGGTCTGAAACGACTGGAAGGGCAATTGAGGTCGAGTTTCGGGTTCGGCCCGACCAACGCTATCGTTTTGGTTCGATTGTCTTTGATGCACCTGCCGATGTCACCGAAAACCTAATCCGCCCAAGCTTTCCCCTAAAAACCGGCGACCCGATTGTTGCCGACGATGTCGTAGCGGCCGAAGCGCAGATTTCGCTCGCACTGCCGCAAAATGGTTATCCCTTTGCCCAGGTGGGACAACGCGACATCCTGCTCGACGAAACCCTCGGCACCGGAGACTATACCCTGCCGGTTACGACCGGCGTGAAGAGCTATTTCGGGGAGGTTTTGACCGAGGGCAATCCGGTATTCGAAGCAGAACATGTCGCCATATTGCGTCGCTTCAGGACCGGAGATTTGTACGATGCCCGCAAAGTCGACGATTTACGCGAAGCGCTGGTCGCTACCGGGCTGTTATCGACCGTTTCGGTCGAGGCCGTCCCCAGCCAGAACAATGCTGCTGACGGCACGGCTTATGCCGATCTTCTTGTCAAGCAAGAGGCCGGACCTGCACGTACGATCGCCGCGTCAGCTGGCTATGAAACAGGTCTTGGTTTCAAGGCTGAGGGCAGCTGGACCCATCGCAATCTGTTTCCGCCTGAGGGGGCGCTTGGGGTCAGTGGAATTCTGGGTACGCAGGAACAGGCATTGGGGGTGATCTTCAACCGCTCTAATGCCGGTCGGCGCGACCGCACGATCGAATTGTCATTGTCAGCGCTGCACAAAAATTACGATGCTTTCGACGCCTATACGGGCCGCCTTGCTGGAACGCTTTCGTATCAATCGACACCAATCTGGCAAAAGAAACTGACCTACGCTGTCGGCTTCGAATTGCTTGCCACCTATGAAAGCCTGTTCGAGATTGCGCGACTGTCGCGTGATCGGAAACTCTATTATGTCGCCGCTCTACCTGCCCAGGTGGGTTTTGACCGGTCAGACGATCTGCTGAATCCAAGTCGCGGTTTTCGGCTCAATCTGCGCATGTCGCCCGAAACGGCATTGGGGGAAGGTTCGCGTTTTTACCTGCGCGGGATGATTGAAGGCACCTATTACCAACCCATCGCAGAGTCGGTCGTTGTCGCAGCACGCGGTCGTGTGGGATCAATCATCGGAACGTCGCGCGACGACCTGCCCCCATCGCGCCGTTATTATGGCGGCGGCGGCGGATCTGTGCGCGGCTTCGGATACCAGCAGCTTGGACCTGTCGATTTCGAGGGTAATCCGATTGGCGGCCGCAGCCTGAACGAAGCCGCGGCAGAGGTTCGTTACCGGTTCGGAGATTTCGGCGCGGTTGCTTTTATCGATGCCGGTCAGGTCTATCAGGAAAGCACACCGCAATTTGATAATTGGCGTTTCGGCATTGGTCTGGGTGGCCGTTTCTACACCAATTTCGGTCCCGTCCGCATCGACGTCGCAACGCCAGTCAGCCGGCGTCGCGGTGAATCGCGCTTTTCCTTTTATGTGTCGCTAGGGCAGGCATTTTGAGGGCGCTTTGGAAATGGATTGCGGGCATCACAGCTATCGGCGTGTTGCTGGTAGCTGCAGTTTTCGGTTTCTATTTCTGGTTGGATACGTCTTCTGGCCATAAGTTCATTGCCCGTCAGGTCGCTGCCTATGAATTCGAAAATGGCCTGAACATTCGCATCGGAACGATTGATGGGTCCATTTATGGAGAAGCCGAACTCATCGATGTCCGCATCCAGGATGACAAGGGGACATTTGCGAGCATTCCAAATGCGCGTCTGGACTGGCACCCGTTCGACTATATCTATGGCAGGGTTTCTATTGACGCACTTACCGCGCAAACAGCCTACGTCCGCCGCCTTCCCGAATTGCGTATCATTCCGGATCGCGGCGAACCCTTTTTCCCAGACCTTGATATCCGAATAGACCGTCTGCAATTTGATCGCATCGTCTTCGCCAAGGCGATTACAGGCAAAGAGCAGATATTGGGTCTGCAAGCCAAAGCGCGGATTGTCGATGCAAGGGCCCTTATCGACGCCACGGGGCAGACAGCACAGGGCGACAGGCTTGTTGCCCGTCTCGACGCGATTCCCGACAAGGATCACCTCGATCTGGCAATGCGTCTTGATGGTCCCGCAGACGGGCTGGCCGCAGGGCTGCTAGGATTGGAAGCGCCGTTGAAACTTCGCCTTGAGGGCAAAGGCAGCTGGAGCAAATGGGACGGCAAACTAAACGCGGAGGCAGGCAAAGACCGCAGCGCCGATTTGGTGCTCTCGGCAAGAGACGGAAAATTTTCGGCAGCGGGAGACATTTTGCTGGGCAAGTTTGAGGGCGACAATGTCTTCGGCGCTTTGCTCGCCCCCAAGTTCAAAGTCGACTTGATGGCCGACTATGAAAAACGCGTAGCGCAAATCACCGGCAATCTGGTTTCGGACAAAGTGCGGGTAGATGCCGCTGGCACAGTCGATTTGGCCGATAGCCTTTTCCAGAAAATGGCCGTCAATGCGCGCATACCGCGCAAAGTTGCCCTTTCCGGTGGCATCGCGACCCAAGGGGCAAATGGCAAATTCCTTCTCGATGGCCCGATCGCCGCACCACAAATCGACTATTCGGTGACAGCCGATCGATTGCAGTGGGGCGAGTTTGCCTTTTTTGGACTAAGTGCGACAGGCGTGACTCGGTCGGAAAAGGATTTTGTCCGCATACCGGTTTCGGCACGCGCGCGGCGGATGACCGGCTTTGAAGTCACTGATAAACGGATATTGGAGAATATCCGTCTCTACGGGGACCTCGCTTATTCCAACGGACGTCTTTTAAGCGAAAGGCTCAACCTGCGATCCAATCGCGTGTCGGCAGTGCTGAAAGGGGCCGCTGATTTTCCCAAGGGTCAGCTGGCGGCAAGCATCAAGGGCAAGATTGATCGCTACCGGATCGAATCCGTCGGTTTGTTTGATATCGACGCCGATCTCGGCCTCAAAAGCCGTATGCGAAACGATTATGCGATTTCAGGCACGGTTAGAGCGCGATCAACGCAGTTAGACAGCGACGGGGTGCGCGATTTCCTCGGCGGGCAAATGCTGGTCCGCGCAGGTATCGGTCTTTCTGAAAATGGAATCGTGCAGATTACATCGGCACGAATGACAGCGCCCAAACTTCGCCTGAACAAGGGAAACGGAAGTTATGTCATGGCATCAGGCGTCGTTCGCTTTACTGGCAGCGGCTATTCGACCGAATATGGACCAGTCGGCATAGCGGTCAGCGGGACCCTGACCGAGCCAGTTGCAAGAGTGACGGCACAACGCCCCGGAATGGGCATCGGTCTGGCCGATGTCAGCGCATTGGTCAAACGAACCGCACAAGGCTTCTCTGTGCTGTTCACTGCGACCACCGATTATGGACCGCTTGATGGCGATGTCGACATCCTGTCTAACACCCAAAGCCTTGTCCTTGATGTCAAACGGGTTGATTTCTCGGGCATTAGATTTGGCGGTCGGCTTCAGCAATTGCCTGCAGGGCCCTTTGCGGGCCAGTTGATCGGCAGTGGTTCAGGCTTTGATGGTACTGCCGAACTGTCGGCGCAGGGCCGTTATCAGCGTGCCGTCGTCAAGGCGACGGCCGCCAATGCCGTGCTTCAGGGGCAGAAAACCCTGCGTATCGGTCGCGGGATAGTCGATGCCGACATTGTGTTTTTCGAACAGCCGCAGGTGCGCGCAGATGTGCAATTGGCCGATGCAACGATCGATTCGTTGTTTATCGGGGCAGCTCGCGGGAAAATCGATTACCGGAATGGCCAGGGCAACGCACAATTTCTGGCAGAGGGCCGCAGCACTTTTCCGTTCCGCATAGCTGCGAATGGCCAGTTGACTCCTGATCTCTGGACTGTGGCGTTGCGCGGCAGGGCAAATGGCATTTCCTTTTCCTCAGCGAAGCCGGTGCGGATTGCTCCGGAGAAAAGTGGCTACGCCCTGCTTCCGTCGGCAATTATGGTGGGGAACGGAACGATCAGACTCGAAGGTCGATATGCGGATGCACTGCAAATACGTTCGAACATCGACAATGTGAACCTCGCTATCCTCAACCCCATGCTGCCCGGCTTTGAAATGGGCGGGCGTGCAAGCGGGGTTATCGACTGGTACCAAGCCTCTTTCGATGCTGTGCCTCAAGCACAAGGCCGGCTGGAGATCAAACGCTTCACACGCAACAGCGTTGGCGCCCCATCGCAGCCAGTCAATATCAGCCTTAAGGGCAATCTCGATACCGATGGCGGCGGATTTTCGGCGCTGATTTTACGCCAAAACGCAAAAGTCGGAAGGCTACAGGTCAAGCTGGGCGCTCTTCCAACCGGCCCTGGAGAATGGATCGACAAGCTGCTCGAAGCACCCTTATCTGGCGGAATCCGATATAATGGCCCGTCGGATCTGCTGTTCTCGCTTGCAACGCTGGCCAATCAAAGCCTTGTCGGCCCCGTCGCTGTTGCCGCTGATTTCTCGGGCAATTTGCGCGTTCCATTGCTTACCGGATCGGTTCGATCTGATAATCTCATCTATGAAAATGAGACCTATGGCACACGGCTGACCAATTTACGGGTGCGCGGTGTGTTTAACAGTGACGTCCTCGACCTGACCGAGATTTCCGCCAAAGCGGGCGACGGCACCGTCAGTGGTCAAGGCATCATCAACCTGAGTTTCGAAAAGGGTTTCCCGGCAAAAATCGACCTGGATCTGGACCGTGCACGGCTTGCCCGAAGCGAGCTTGTCACCACAGCCGCCACCGGAAAAATCGAAGTCACCAACACACCCGGCAATGGTGCCCTCGTCAGCGGTACACTTGCGCTTCCCGAAACCCGTTTCAGGATCGTTCGCCAGAATGCAGCGAGCGTGACGACCTTGACCGGCGTAAGGAGAAAGTCGGCTTCGGGCCCGACGCGTATCACCGGGGATGCCAATCCCGTCAGTTCGCTCCCCTCCAACTGGAAATTGAACATCCGGTTGGTGGCGTCGGACGAACTCTATATCTCAGGCATGGGACTCGAATCCGAATGGAAAGCGGATTTGCGGGTCACCGGCACGTCAGACGCACCTTTCATCACAGGTGACCTGCAACTGGTTCGCGGAACATTGGGCTTTGCTGGTCGATCCTTTGGCATCGAAACCGGACGCCTGACATTCAATGGCGGAGAATATAGCAACCCGTCGCTGCGGGTTATCGCAGCCAGCGAAGTCGACGGAACTACGGTCCGGGTCGAAGTTCGCGGGACTGGAAACAAGCCCGAGATATTCTTCACATCGACCCCAGCCCTGCCTCAGGATGAAATCATGGCTCGAATCCTGTTCGGCAATTCGGTTGCTGAACTGTCGGCGGTGCAGGCCGTCCAGTTGGCGGCATCGCTCAATAGCCTGCGAGCGGCGCCGGGTGGCCTTAATCCCTTGGGCGTTCTGCAATCAGCCACCGGCCTTGACCGGCTAAGGATATTGAACCCAGACGAACAGGCTGGGCGCGGCACAGCAATTGCGCTGGGTCAATATATTACCAACGATGTTTATGTGGAAATCATCACCGACGCGCGGGGCTATACGGCCAGTCAGATCGAAATCAGTCTTACCCCGGCATTGTCGGTGCTCAGCCAGTTAAGTAGTTTTGGCACATCCAATGTCAGCGTGCGATATCGGAAGGATTACTGATGCGTGGCATCGCTCTGTTGCTTGTTTTGCTGCTATCCGGGTGCGGGAAAAGCTTCGATAAGCGCTATTCCGACATCGAGACCGAGGTCAAAAAGGACGCTAATAATATCGACCAGGATTTGCATGAAGAAGAGCGGGAAACTGACAAGTGAATGTTCGACTTTCTTGCTTCGCCGAGCCAACAAAAATAGCGGTGTGTGCTAACGCAAAGACAGCAATTTATAGCTGTGATTCCAATCTTCACGGTCACCTGCCGATCGTCATTAGGCCGGACCAATCAGCCACATAATCGGGGAGCAGATTATGAAGTTCGATTTTCACAGTCTTCGTTCTTACATCGCTCCACAATCTCCCTTTGGCTGCGCCCTTGGCGGGCTTGCTTTCCTTGCCAGCCTTACGCCCAGTCTTATTCCCCGCCCGGCGCTATTGCAGGGCGTAATTGCTGCTATCGCCTTCATGCTCGCTTATGGCATCGGAACTGGCATTTTGGCCATTTATCGCTGGCTGGGTTTCACCCGTTTCAGCGCGAACACACGCCTAGTTACAGATCGTGTCTTAATCGCGGTAGCGCTAATTCTCATTGTTCTCGGACTGGCTTTTGCCGCAGACTGGCAGAACGCAACCAATCGGGCATTGGGAATCAAAGCAGAAGATTCGCCGCGAGCCTTGATAATTTTGTTGGTATCACTGCCGACCATAGTGGGTATTCTGATTGCAGCCCGCGCGTTCAGAAAATTTGCGCATTTTTTAGCAGGTTGGCTAGGGCGCTTCGTGCCGCAACGCGCTGCGATACTGGCAGGTTTTGCGATTTCGCTCTTCATTGCTTGGTCTATCGGCAACGGCATATTGATCCGCAATGTTGTTCGGGTCCTCGACAATTCATACCGTGAAGTCGATCAGTTCATCCCACCCGATGCCCCACCACCCGCCGCACCATTGAAGACCGGTGGACCGGATTCGTTGATCGCCTGGGAAAGCATTGGCGCTGCAGGCCGGAATCACATCTTGTCTTCCCCGACGCAGGCCGAGATTGAGGAATTGACAGGCAAGCCAGCTTTCGAGCCACTTCGCGTCTATGTAGGCGTCAATTCGGCTGAAACGCCAGAAGAGAGGGCCGCGTTAGCTTTGGCCGAACTGCTCCGGATCGGTGCATTTGAACGAACACTGCTGGTCATCGCAACACCTACCGGAACCGGCTGGATCGATCCTGCAGCGATGGCCCCTATCGAAATGCTGCAGCGCGGCGACACAGCCTCTGTTTCGGTGCAATATTCCTATCTGCCCAGTTGGCTCAGTCTATTTACCCAACCTGAGAGTGGCCACAAAACGGCACGTGCCGTGTTTGACGCTGTCTATGGCCATTGGCATGCGATGCCAGCCGAAAAGCGGCCGAAGCTCATCCTGTTCGGCCTCAGCCTTGGCGCGCTGAATTCGGAGCAGTCGTTCGATTTTCACGACATTGTGGGTGATCCCTTCGGCGGCGCGCTTTGGGTCGGTCCACCATTTGCCAGCCCGATATGGCAAGAAATTACCCGCACGCGCAACAACGACAGTCCGGCATGGCTACCTATTTTCCGCGACAGTTCATTGTTTCGGTTCCAGAACCAGAACGGTTCGCAGCAGCCAGCGGAAGCCGGTTGGGGCCCTATGCGTTTTGTTTATCTACAATATGCTTCTGACCCGATCGTCTTTCTGGACACCAAAAGCATGTGGCGAAAACCGAAATGGCTTAACAGCCCGAAAGGCCCCGATGTCGCGCCAGAACTACGTTGGATTCCAGTTATCACGTTTATTCAGACCGCCTATGACGCCATGACAGCCACGACAACACCTGATGGCACAGGACATGTGTACGCCGCTGATGATTATTTGACAGCCTGGATGGCAATAACCGACCCACAGGGCTGGTCCGACGTGGAAATCGAAAAGCTCCGTTCGTGGCTGAACGCCAGAATGGATTAAGCAGGTGATTGGTGTGGAGTGAAATGGTGGAGCCTAGGGGAGTCGAACCCCTGACCTCTACACTGCCAGTGTAGCGCTCTACCAGCTGAGCTAAGGCCCCAAATGCCGCGCAACAAGGCGGCTATGCATTTCAGAGGCGGGCCTTTAGCCGCACTGCCCCTGCATTTGCAAGCGGGAAAATGGCAGAGCCAGCTTCCCGCTTTCAATTTCGTTTATTGGTCGTCGCCGTCGCCTTCGGTGCCAGCAACACCAAGGTCTTCGTCACCGCCAAGGTCTACATCATTGTCGGGCGAAACATCGCCGTCGACAGCATCGACATCGATGTCGAGATCGTCATCGGCCAAGTCGGCATCGTCCTTTTTCTTTTCAATTTCTTCGAAAGGAAGCGGCTGTTTCGATTTCAATACAGGTTCGGGCGTCCACTGGTTGCCGCATTCGATGCACTCAACCGGTTCGTCCTTGGTCAGATCGTAGAATCGCGTGCCGCATTTCGGGCAAGTGCGCTTGGTTCCCCATTCAGCCTTCACCATGGTGGGCCTCAAATCCTTTCAAAATTGCGTGAAATGCGGGCTCGCAAAGGAGACTCGCTGCAAACAGGCGCCGCCCTTGCCACAGTGCAGCGCGCCTGTCAAAAATTAGTGTAAGCGTTGACTTGTCTGCGGGCTGAAAGCAAAGCACCCAGCCTATGCACAGCGCACAACCCCGTCCTGCCACCTTTACCGCAAGCGGCCCACTTCGCGGCACAGTGAAGGTGCCCGGCGACAAATCCATCAGCCATCGCTCGTTGATGCTTTCCGCCCTTGCTGTCGGCGAAAGCCGGGTATCCGGGTTGCTGGAGGGTGAGGATGTGCTGGCGACCGCCGCCGCCATGCGCGCGATGGGCGCGGCCATCGAACGCACTGGCGAAGGCGAATGGCGCATAAGCGGCGTTGGTGTCGGCGGGCTGCTTCAGCCGCAGACTGCACTCGATATGGGTAATAGCGGCACCTCGACGAGGCTGTTGATGGGGCTGGTCGCTAGCCACGCGATCAGCGCAACCTTCATCGGTGATGCCAGCCTTTCCAAGCGACCGATGGAGCGAGTGATCGACCCGATGTCGCTGACCGGAGCGGAATTCAATGCCTCCCCCGGCGGATGCCTACCGTTGATGGTGCGCGGCATCTGCCCCGCTGTTCCGATCAGCTATCGCCTACCGGTGGCTTCGGCGCAGGTGAAATCGGCTATACTCCTCGCCGGGTTGAACACGCCGGGGATCACCGAAGTTATCGAGCCAGTGCCAACACGCGACCATAGCGAACGGATGCTGGCAGGCTTTGGTGCCGAACTGACCGTCGAGACCGACGTGCAAGGTGTGCGCCATATCCGCCTGCACGGCGAGGCCGAATTGAAGCCGCAGAACATTGAAGTACCGGGCGACCCTTCATCCGCAGCCTTTCCGATTGTCGCAGCGCTGATCACCCCGGGCAGCGAAGTCACCGTCACCCATGTTGGCATGAACCCCACACGCACTGGCATCTTCAAAATGCTCGAGGCGATGGGTGCTGACATCCACTATTCGAACGAACGCGTCGTCGGTGGAGAGCCGGTGGCGGATATCACCGCGCGGCATTCAGCGCTCAAAGGCATTGAAGTGCCACCTGAGGTCGCGCCAAGCATGATCGACGAATTCCCGGTCTTCTTTGTTGCCGCCAGCATGGCCGAGGGCCGCACCACGACCAGCGGCCTCGACGAACTGCGTGTCAAGGAAAGCGATCGCCTGGCGCTGATGGCGACTGGATTGACCATGATCGGCGTAAAGCTGGAAGAACGCGAAGACGGGCTCATCCTCGACGGCAGCGGCGGCGAACCATTTGCGGGGGGCGCGACCATTGCCAGCGCACTCGACCACCGTATCGCAATGAGCTTCGCCGTAGCGGGTCAAAACGCCCGTGCGGGCATTATGGTCGACGATGTATCGCCGATAGCGACGAGTTTTCCAACCTTTGAGGTGATGCTGCAAAGCCTGCGCAGGTGACGTTTAGCGCTGGCTGGCGCTACGTACTAGGCCATCGTTTTGATTGACCCCGATGACGGCTCAATGTGAGAGTCGCGCAACATTGTCTTTTAAGGGTAGTCTAAATGCTCCGGACTCGATCTTTTGTCGGCTTTGTCAGCCTAATGGTTGTTCTTTGCCCAGTCGCGGCCCAGAGCAAAAATATCGCCGATCCTTTCAAGCGCGCCGATGCCAGCTTTTCGCGCTTTGCAATGAACGTCCCCACCAAAGCAAAATCCATCGGTCGCCCTACCAATAGCGGCGAATGCGACGATGACATGATTCTTTGCACCTGGGAGGATTCTGCCGGGGTTGAGCATGTGCTGGTGGGCAACAAGATCGCAATCAAGAGTATTTCTGCGAAGCGGGCAGGCGCGACATCGCTGACCGCCCTCAACATTGGGACTGAGCGTTCGCGCGATGCAGTGCTGGCGCGCGTCCGCGCCTTTCTACCCGAAATTGAAATCGATTGCCTCGAACCCGGCGAAGCCGGAGAAGGTGAGGGAATCGCTTCTTGTGGCGGGGCATTCGACAGTGGCGGCTGGATCAAATTGCTGTTCGATACGAACAACCAATTGCTCGACGCGCGGATCGACGCTTATCAGATAAATTAATGGCCGATTTCTAGCAGCGGCGTTAAAGCGCCGCGATGATTATCGCAGTCGATGGCCCGACAGCATCGGGCAAGGGTACAATTTCCAAGGCGCTCGCCAAGCATTATGGCCTGCCCTGGCTCGATACGGGTTTGCTCTATCGCGCGGTTGGACGACAGGTCGCGCTGAATGGTGCCAATGCGGACAACTCCGTCGAGGCTGTGGCAGCTTGCACTTTCCCTGACAGTCTTCTCGACGACCCTGCGCTGCGCGACGAAGCGACCGGCGGTCTTGCCAGCCGCGTATCGGTCCATCCGGAGGTGCGCGCAGCACTCAACAAACGTCAGGTTGATTTTGCCAATCAGCCTGCTGGGGCGGTACTTGACGGGCGTGATATCGGTACCGTTATCGCACCCCAAGCTGATGTAAAACTGTTCGTGACTGCTTCCGCCGAAATTCGTGCCGAACGCCGGTTCAAGGAAATGCAGGCCCGCGGCGCTACTGTCGATTACGAAACCATCCTTGCAGACATCCGTGCCCGCGACAAACGCGATACCGAACGCGCTAATGCCCCGCTGAAACCTGCAGAAGACGCGCACTTGCTAGATACCGGCAATTTGACTATAGGCGCGGCCGTTCAAAGGGCGATTGCGCTGGTGGACGCGAAGATAGAGAATCGACCCAAATAGAGGTCGGCCAAGCTAGCACTATTAATCGGGCATGCGGCAAGACGCCTTCGGGCATAGCTTGTACCGCATCGTTCTGTTTGTACTGCAATCTATCAGGTCGCTGAAATCAAAGCAAAAATCTGGAGAATGCCTTTGCAGCATGGGGCTTCAAGGGCAGTCTGGTCAAAGACCATCGGAACCAACCGATTGGCCGGATAAAATGTGAACAAGGAACTCTAACCATGGCAAGTTCGCCAAACCCTACCCGCAACGATTTCGAAGCGTTGCTCAACGAATCACTTGGTGGTGCAGAAGGTGGCTTTGAAGGCCGCGTCGTAAAAGGCACTGTCACCGCAATCGAAAACGACTTCGCGATGATCGACGTTGGCCTGAAGAGCGAAGGCCGTGTGGCCCTGCGCGAATTTTCGATGCCCGGCCAGAAAGCCGACCTCAATGTCGGCGACGAAGTCGAAGTCTATGTCGACCGCGTCGAAAACCTGAACGGTGAAGCCGTGCTGTCGCGCGACCGCGCGCGCCGCGAAGCCGCTTGGGACAAGCTCGAAGGCGAATTCGCCGCTGGCAACCGCGTCGATGGCGTCATATTTGGCCGCGTCAAGGGTGGCTTCACTGTTGACCTTGGTGGTGCCGTTGCATTCCTTCCCGGTTCGCAGGTTGACGTTCGCCCTGTACGCGATGTTGGCCCGCTGATGGATATCGCACAACCGTTCCAGATCCTGAAGATGGACCGTCGCCGCGGCAACATTGTTGTTTCACGTCGCGCCATCCTTGAAGAAACCCGTGCTGAACAGCGTTCGGGCCTGATCTTGAATCTCGCTGAAGGCCAGATCATCGAAGGCGTCGTCAAGAACATCACCGATTATGGTGCGTTCGTCGACCTGGGCGGCATCGATGGCCTGCTGCACGTCACCGACATCAGCTACAAGCGCATCAACCACCCGTCGGAAATGATCAACATCGGCGACACGGTGAAGGTGCAGATCGTCCGCATCAACCGCGACACCCAGCGCATCAGCCTTGGCATGAAGCAGCTGGAATCGGATCCCTGGGAAGGTGCCGTTGCGAAATATCCGGTCGGTGCGCGCCTGCATGGTGCTGTCACCAACATCACCGAATATGGTGCATTCATCGAACTCGAGCCCGGCATCGAAGGCCTGGTCCATGTTTCGGAAATGTCCTGGACGAAGAAGAACGTCCATCCCGGCAAGATCGTTTCGACCAGCCAGGAAGTCGATGTTATCGTTCTTGATGTCGATCTCGAAAAGCGCCGCATCAGCCTCGGTCTCAAGCAGGCCCAGTCCAACCCTTGGGAAGCGTTTGCAGAAAAGCACCCGGTTGGTTCGACCGTCGAAGGCGAAGTCAAGAATGCGACCGAATTCGGTCTGTTCATCGGTCTGGATGGCGACGTCGATGGCATGGTCCACATGTCGGATATCGCCTGGGGCATTTCGGGCGAAGATGCGCTGCACCTCCACCGCAAGGGTGAGATGGTCAAGGCCATCGTTCTCGACGTTGACCATGAAAAGGAACGCATCAGCCTCGGTATCAAGCAGCTTGAAAAGGGTGCCCCGACCGCTGGTGGTGCCGTTTCGTCGAGCGGCCTGAAAAAGGGTGCAACTGTCACCGTCACCGTTCTTGAAGTCCGCGATGGCGGCCTTGAAGTCCAGGCCGGCGAAGATGGTGCAACTGGCTTCATCAAGCGTGCCGACCTTGGCCGTGACCGTGACGAGCAGCGCCCCGACCGCTTCCAGGTTGGCCAGAAGTTCGACGCCATGATCACCGGTTTCGACCGTTCGAAGAAGCCGAACTTCTCGATCAAGGCGCTGCAGCTTGCCGAAGAAAAGCAGGCCGTCGAACAATATGGTTCTTCAGACTCGGGCGCTTCGCTCGGCGACATTCTTGGCGAAGCCTTGAAGGGCGCCAAGAAGTAATCCTAACAAAGGTTATAGAAAGGGGCTGTTCCGTTATGGAACGGCCCCTTTTTTGTGGCGGTTCGATTTTACAAATCGACATAATGCCATTGTAAGCGTGAGGCTTTTCTGTCACCATCTGCGATGTCGAGGGGCAAAACCGAGTCCGTTTGGGGCCGGTCAACGGTGGAGGCATGGGCCATGATCCGATCTGAACTGGTTAAAAAGCTGGAAGCCGAAAATCCCGGCATGACGGGCGAAGAGGTTGAACGCATCGTCGATCTGTTTTTCAACCAGATCATTCAGCGGCTCGCCGACGGTGGCCGTGTTGAAATTCGCGGTTTTGGGGCGTTTTCAACCCGTGAGCGTCAACCGCGCAAGGGGCGCAATCCGCGTACTGGTTCCGCAGTCGATGTTCCGGCAAAACGCGTTCCCTATTTCAAGCCGGGCAAGGAAATCCGCGAGCGCCTGAACAAATAGGCTCTCGCTGTTTCAAACAGCAAAATTTCAACAGAAGTCTGGCATCGCGCGGCGGGCTGTGCCATGCGCATGTGCGTGCGGACGTGGCGAAACCGGTAGACGCAACAGACTTAAAATCGCCTTTAGCCTATTTTTCTAAGCCAAAAACCAAGTAAAACCAACGGTTTAAGTAAGGTCGAGACTCCAAAAAAGACTTACACATGTCTTACACATTTTGGAGTTTTCACAGTGCCAATCGAGAGCCATGTTTTGATGGATGGCGCGCTTCACGTTTACAAGCGTGAGAACAGCCGATTCTGGCAGTGCGCGACCTACCTTGGCAGTCGCAACTACAGGCAGACGACGAAGGAAGAGAGCCTCGCCGCCGCCAAGGATTTCGCGCGCGACTGGTATATGGAGCGGTGCGTCGAAGATCGCCAGCGCCGTCGCGGTGGCGTGTCATTGCTAAACGACCCCGTTCAGCCTCTCCCTGCCGAACCCGGCCCGCCCTTCGATGGCCGCCGTCGCCAAGCGGCGAGCGGTCCAAGTTTTGCTGACGCTGCCAAAGCGTTCACGGACGAGTTCGAGGTTATCACGCTCGGCGAGCGCAATGCAGACTATGTCGAGTCGAAGTCCGAGATCATCCGCCTTCACCTGAATCCGTTCTTTGGCGACACCCCGGTTCAAGACATTACGGCCGGCAAGGTCCAGGAGTATCGGGTTCATCGCCAGACGTCGCGAATCGATCCCAAGACCGGCAAACCGAAGAAGCCCGCTCGCTCCACCTTGCATCACGAAATCGTAACGCTGCGACAGGTCTTGAAAACCGCCAATCGCAAAGGCTGGATCGCTGCGCTCCCGGATATGTCTGCACCCTACAAGACGTCCGGCAAGCTCGAACATCGCGCCTGGTTTTCGCCCGAAGAATACAAGATGCTCTACGAGGCGACGCGCGAGCGGACGAAGAACCCTCCCAAACCGCGCTGGCGCGAGGTCTGCGAGAATTTTCACGACTATGTTCTGTTCATGGGCAACACCGGGCTTCGCCCCGATGAGTCCGCGCGACTTGAGCTGCGCGATGTCAAGATTGTGAAGGACGAATCGACCGGCGAGCGCATCCTGGAAATCGAGGTGCGCGGCAAGCGCGGCGTCGGCTTTTGCAAGTCGATGCCCGGTGCGATCCTGCCTTTCGAGCGCATTTCCAAGCGGAAGGGACTCAAGCCAACCGATCGGATTTTCGGGAAGACGCCCCGCGATCTGATGAATACGCTGCTCGACGAACTGAACCTGAAGTTCGACCGCGATGGTCATGTCCGCACCTGCTACAGTCTGCGGCATACTTACATCTGTCTTCGTTTGCTCGAAGGAGCCGACATCTATCAGGTTGCCAAGAATTGCCGCACTAGCGTCGAGATGATCGAGAAACATTACGCCCGCCATTTAACAAACACTATTGACGCTTCGGCAGTCAATGTTCGCAAGGCGCGGCCAAAGCCATCGAGAAAATCAACATCGGGCGACGATGGCTGACCATTATCTCACTTGGCTAAGATTCATCGCCCCTCTATAGGTGGCCTCGGAAATGCGGACGTGGCGAAATCGGTAGACGCAACGGACTTAGACCAAACTTGAGTGCTCGCGGGGAAACCTGCGATGCAGAACTGCTCAAATTCGGGGAAACCTCTCAACTGGCAATCCCGAGCCAAGCCGCAGCGCGAAAGCGCTACGGAAGGTGTAGAGACTAGACGGGCAGCACCTAACCCACGGCTTGCCGTGGCACGGTGAAGGGATAGTCCAGACTCCAAACGCCCCAGCCCGATCAAGGGTGGCGGGCGGCGGTGAAAACCGTAGCGGGTAAGAAAATCCGTCGGGCATTGCCCTTGGGGGTTCAAGTCCCCCCGTCCGCACCAGCCCCTTCGGCATGATCCCTTTACGCCGCCGAACGGTGGCGGGGTCATGCCCGAGCGGGGTATGGCGGCCCGTGCAGGCCGCGCCCCGCTTCCGCGAAATGACAATCGAACGGCATTGTCATGGTGGCCGCAGGAATCCCGGACGGGATTCGGCCATCGCCGCAAACAGCACCGCGCAGCGTCATCTCCCTGATGATTGATTGGCTATCGCTTTATCAATCATTTTCATGCTATATCGTGATTGATAGAAAGGCGCCTTATCCATCATGCGCTGGAATTGGCAACTTCCCGACTGGCCTGATTTCCGCTTCGACGCGGACCGCATCCGTGCGTCCGAAGAGCAATTCCTGAAAGGTTCAGGCGTCGTCATTGGCGCACTGCACCATCTTGACGCCGACGAGCGCGGCGGCCTGACCATCGAACTCATATCGCAAGAAGTGGTCGATAGCTCTGCCATCGAGGGCGAAATCCTCGACCGTGCTAGCGTCCAGTCGTCGCTCGCACGGCATCTGGGCTTTGCCACGGATTCGCGCCGCGCCAGTGCGGCAGAGGCCGGGGCTGCGGAACTCATGGCAGATGTTTATCGCAACCATGCAGCACCTCTCGACGACCAGACTCTGTTTGCGTGGCACGCGATGTTGATGAACGGACGCCGCGACATTGCCGATGTCGGGCGCTACCGGACGCATGAGGACGCCATGCAGATCGTTTCGGGCGCGCTCCATGCGCCGCGCGTCCATTTCGAGGCACCGCCGTCCGAGACCGTTACGATGGAAATGACCCGCTTCATCGCGTGGTTCAATGATAGCGCACCGGCGTCAGCGAACCCGCTTCCGGCGATCACCCGTGCCGCAATCTCGCACTTGTGGTTCGAGAGCATCCATCCTTTTGAGGATGGTAATGGCCGGATCGGGCGGGCGATTGCGGAAAAGGCATTGGCGCAGAACCTTGCAGCCCCAACCCTGACGGCGCTTGCGGAGACGATCAATCGCCACCGCAAAGCCTATTACGCCGCGCTCCAGCTTGGCAGCCAGAGCAACGATATTGATGCCTGGCTGACATGGTTTGCCGATATTGTGATCGAGGCGCAGGCGCGGACGATCGCCCGCATCCGCTTCCTGATCGACAAGACCCGTCTGCTCGATCGCTTGCGCGGACAAATCAACGAACGGCAGGAAAAGGCGTTGTTGCGCTTGTTCCGCGAAGGGCCGGACGGGTTTGAGGGCGGGTTGAGCGCTGGGAATTACCGGACGATCACAGGGGCTGCGCTTGCCACGGCGACCCGCGATTTGGGCGATCTTGTCGAGAAAGGCGCGCTGATCCGCACTGGCGAGCGACGCTATGCGCGGTATCGGCTAGCAGTTGACGAGGATGTTGATTCCAAATGAAACTGCCACCGCGTTTGTCGATTGCGAGTATTGGCCTTCGACGGCTAAAGACATTCCGTGTCAGATAACAACAAACTCGAATCCTTCATTGCCGAATGGGCGCTGACCGGCGGCTCCGAGCTGGCGAACACGCAGAGTTTCGTCAACGGCCTGTGCGCGCTGATCGGTGTTGATCCGCCAAAGGGCAGCCGCACCGACGATACCCACAATGACTATGTGTTTGAGCGTCGGGTGTTCCAGAAGGAAGCCGATGGCACTGAGAGCTTTGGGCGAATAGACGCCTACAAGCGCCATTGCTTCGTGCTCGAAGCCAAACAGGGTAGCGATGCAGACCGCAAGGCCGCCGAACAGGGCGAAGCAGACCTTGATATTTTCGGCCAGACCGCCGCCGCCCGCTTCAAGCGCGGCACGGCGAAACGCGGCACACCCACCTGGTCGAAAGCGATGGTCGAAGCACGCGGCCAAGCTGAACGCTATGCCAAGGCGCTGCCGATCGACCACGGCTGGCCTCCCTTTCTGCTTGTCACCGACGTTGGCCACTGCATCGACGTCTATGCCGATTTCAGCGGGACGGGGAAGCAATACACCCAGTTCCCCGATGCCGCCCGCTTCCGCATCGCGCTGGACGATCTGCGGAGCGAAGATGTCCGCGCCCGTCTTTCCACAATCTGGACCGACCCGCTCAGCCTCGATCCATCGAAGGAAGCCGCGCGCGTCACCCGCGAGATTGCGGGGCATCTCGCCGAACTGTCCAAGCGGCTCGAAAAGCGCGAGCAGAACCCCACCCGCGTTGCCGATTTTCTGATGCGCTGCCTGTTCACGATGTTTGCCGAGGATGTGCAGCTCATCCCCGAAGGCAGCTTCACGAACTTCCTCACCCGGATGCAGAAGCGCCCGGAGAATTTCGCGCCGAACCTGTCATCGCTGTGGCACGCGATGGACAAGGGCGGACTGGCAGGCGTTCTTGGCGAGGCTGGTGAAACCGTGCTGCGTTTCAACGGCTATCTGTTCAAGGATACCACTGCGATTGCACTCAATGCCGACGAGATCGGCCTGTTGATCGAGGCGGCGACGCACAAGTGGAACCATGTCGAACCCGCGATCTTCGGCACCCTGCTTGAACGCGCGCTTGACGGCAAGGAACGCGCCAAGCTCGGCGCGCATTATACGCCGCGCGCCTATGTGGAACGGCTGGTCATGCCCACGATCATGGAGCCCCTGCGCGCCGACTGGGCGGGGGTGCAGGCCGCCGCTGGCCAGTTAATCGAGGCGGGCAAGGCGGATGAGGCGCACGCTGTCATCGAGAAGTTCCACGCGCAACTCGCGCAGACCAAAGTGCTCGATCCCGCCTGCGGCACCGGCAACTTCCTCTATGTTGCGCTCGCGCGGATGAAGGAGCTGGAGGGCGAAGTGATCGGGCGGCTCGCCGAACTCGCGCCTGAAGGCGAAAAGCAGACCGTTGCGGAGCTGAGCGGTCACACCATCACGCCCGAAAACTTCCTCGGTATAGAGATTAACCCGCGCGCGGCGGCGATTGCCCAACTCGTGCTGTGGATCGGCTATCTGCAATGGCATTTCAGGGTGAACGGCGAAGGCAAAGTGCCGCCCGAACCTGTGCTGCGCGACGTGAAGACCATCGAGAACCGTGATGCCTTGATCACTTGGGACAAGAAGGTGCTGGAGCGGGACGAGCATGGCAAGCCGCTCACCCGCTGGGACGGCGAGACGATGAAGCTGCATCCTGTCACCGGCAAGAAGGTTCCCGATGAGGATGCGCGGGTGGAGGTCGAGCGGTATGTCGCGCCCAAGGCGGCGAAATGGCCCAAGGCCACCTTTATCGTCGGCAATCCGCCCTTCATAGGCGGCAAGGATGTGCGCGAACGCTTGGGCGACGGATATTTCGATGCCCTGTTCAAGACCACCGATGTTCCCGAATCCGCCGATTTTGTCATGCACTGGTGGGACAAGGCGGCGCTTGCCACGCGCAAGGAAAAGACCCGCCGTTTCGGCTTCGTCACCACTAACAGCATCACGCAAGTATTCAGTCGCCGGGTGATCGCCAGGCATCTTGACGCAAAAGCTGGTGTCAGCCTGCGCTTCGCCATCCCCAATCACCCTTGGGTGGACGAGAAGGACGGTGCAGCGGTGCGTATCGCCATGACTGTGGCGGAACCGCAAGCAAGGTCAGGCCGCGAGTCCGGCATGATGCAAACTGTTTTGGATGAAAGCGATGCACCGCAGACTGTCACGTTCGGTATCAACATCGGCCTGATCGGCCCCGATCTTCGCATTGGCGCGGACGTGACATCGACAATGGCGTTGAATGCGAACGAGGGCCTTTGCTCGCCGGGTGTCAAACTTCATGGCGACGGCTTCATCGTCACGCCCGAGCAGGCGGACGCGCTTTCGCAGGTTCAAATCACTGGCCCGCAACCAGCCTACATTCGCACCGGCACAGACGGGAATGAAGCGGTGATCTTCGATTATCGCAACGGTCGCGATCTTGCCTCGCATCCGCGTGGGGTGAAGGTGATTGACCTTTACGGCTTGAGCGAAGCGCAAATGCGGGATCGCTATCCGGCGGTCTATCAGCATGTTGCGACTACGGTTAAGCCGCACCGCGAGCAGAACAACCGCGCCAGCTATCGTGACAATTGGTGGCTGTTCGGCGAACCCCGCTCCGAACTGCGCCGCGCACTGGCAGGTGTAACGCGATACATCGCCACCATCGAAACCGCCAAGCATCGTGTCTTCCAGTTCCTGCCCATGTCGATCTTGCCGGATAACAAGTTGGCCTGCATCGCCTTGGACGACGCCTATTTTCTTGGTGTTCTGTCCAGTCGCTTCCACGTCCCTTGGGCCATTGAAAGCGGTGGGCGGCTCGGGATGGGCGACGATCCGGTCTATGTGAAAAGCCGCTGCTTTGATCCATTTCCCTTCCCGGCAGATGTCCCCGAACCGCTCAAAGCCCGCATCCGCGCCGAGGCCGAGGCGCTCGACGCGCTGCGTAAGCAGGTGCTGACCGCGCATGACGATCTGACCCTGACCGGCCTCTACAATGTGCTGGAGGCGCTAAAAGCAGGCCGTGCGCTGACTGACAAGGAGCGCGACGTGCATGATCGCGGGCTGGTGACGCTGATCCGCCAGCATCACGACGCCATAGATAGCGCCGTCGCCGAAGCCTATGGCTGGCCTGCCGATCTCTCTGACGAAGACATTCTCACCCGCCTCGTGGCGCTGAACAAGGTTCGCGCCGCCGAGGAGGCCAAAGGCCAAATCCGCTGGCTCCGCCCCGAGTTCCAGTCGCCCGGTGCCGCGGCCCCCCAAGTCAACGCTACCCTCGACCTTGGCGACACCCCCGCCGCCGCGCCCGCGACAATCATCCCCTGGCCAAAAACTCTGGCGGAGCAAGTCAGCACCGTCGCCGCAATCCTCGCCGCTTCGCAGACCCCGCAACACCCCAACGAAATCGCCCGCGCCATCAAAGGCACCAACGCCAAGGGCGTTACCCCGGTGCTGGATGCTCTGGCAGCCATCGGGCAGGCCCGCAAACTCGCCGACGGGCGGTTTGCGGCATGAGTGGTGGGCGGCCGCATTTTCAGGATTCGATTGCCCAGCTTGAACAGCTGGTCGAGCAGCATCGTCTTGACCGGCAGCGGCTGGAAATCATTGCCGCCGAGCTGCACCATCGCGATACCGATCGTGCCCATCGCCTCCGTGCAAAGATCACATCCATTCTCGACGGCCTTGAGCTTCAGCTTTCGCTCCAACCGGTTGCGCCTTCTGCATTGCCTGAAACATCGGCGCTGGGCGCTGACCATTCGCCGACCCGCAATCCTCGCCGCAACAGACTTGATGCGCTCAGAGCCAAGCTGGAAATCGAGCCAGAGCCGGAACCTGAAGATCGCGCCCAGGTGATCCCGATTGCTGAAGAGGTCGCGCCGACGCCCGAAGAGGCAGAACCGGCTGCAAAGATTGATCGGAGTTCGATGTCCGCTGCACCTTCCCAAACGGTCGATGCGGCCGATCCACTTGTCCTTTCACGGATGCTCGATCTGATCGACTATGTCATTGCGGTCGAGAAGGACAAACTTAAGCTCGTCACCGATGTTGCCGATCACCGCGCGCTCCACCGCACGCATGATGAATTGGCGGCATTGCCCGGCATTGCGTTCAACCGGGCATCGGGTGAGGACGTTGCATTCCTGACGGTTGAACGCCTCAACCGAAAACCGCCGCCAGAACCGGCGGGCCAGCTTTTGAAGGCGTGGTTGGTACTGTCCGACGACCCCGCCCGTGAACCTCGACTGCGCGAACGGCTGTCGGCTGCCGAATGCAAGGCCGCAGAAATCGTCTTGGACGATGAAGCTGCCGGACTTGATCTCGACGACTATGCCGAAGCCGATGCGCTGCGCGACGGCCTTGCGGCATACATCGCAGGACCTTGGGCCGAATGGGCCGAGATTGAAGTTCCGCGCCGCAAGACGATAGGTTTTTATAGCGCGCTGTTCGCATTGCGTCAGGCGCTTGCCGCGCCCGATGGCATTCCGCAGGAACTGGTCTGTGGTCTTGGCTATGCGGGTTTGTTCCGCTCGGGCAAGCGGCTGCTTTATCCGCTTCTGACAATCCCGCTGGACATAGAACTCGAATCAGTCAGCCACGTTATTTCGCTCATTCCGAGGGCCGAGGCCCGCCCCGGTGTGGAAGCGGACCCTCTCGATGCCCTTGGGCTCGTTCAGGTGGATGTGTGGCGCAGGCAGGCGATGCGCCACATCGAGGAACTCGACGACGATTCTCTCTCTCCATTCGTTCGTTCAACCTTCGAGCCGATTCTGCAAAATGCAGCTGCCTTGCTCGACCCCGGTGCGCAATATGCCCGTGGCGAAGATGGGAGTTCGCTTCCGCTTCCGGTGCCCGGCGGGGAACTGCGCATCACCGACGGTTTCGCTTTCCTTCAGCGAGAGCGGCGCGCCACTCAGTTGATGGCCGACTTGCTCGCGTTTCGCGATTTGCTGGAAAGCAGCGAAGGCAAGATTGATATCCCGCCCGCCATCGCCGCGCTGTTCACTAACCCGTCCCGCGAGTTGCAGAATGAGGATTTCCCGACATTTCGGGGGATCAATAGCATCCCCGGCGCCACTTCTTCTGACGGGTCAGGCGAAGAGCTGTTCTTCCCGAAGCCTTTCAATGCCGAACAGGTCCAGATCGCGCAGCGCCTCGCAGTGCGAGATGGCGTTGTCGTGCAAGGGCCGCCGGGAACCGGCAAGACCCACACCATTGCCAATATCATCAGCCACTATCTGGCAACCGGGCGGCGGGTGCTGGTGACATCACAGAAGTCGCCCGCGCTTCGGGTGCTACAGGACCAGCTTCCTGCGCAAATCCGCCCGCTGGCCGTGAGCCTGCTGGATAGCGACCGCGAGGGCCTTCGCCAGTTTCGCGGATCGGTTGATCTCATCTCCGAGCGGCTTCAGCATCTGCGTAAATCAGAGCTCGACGCGGAGATCGCGAGCCTTGAGGCCAAGATCGACGGTCTGCATCGCCAGCTCGCCGCGAATGATCGCGAAACCGAACAAATCGGTCGTGCGGCGCTCTCCAAACTGGAAATGGACGGGCAAAGGATTGAACCGCTCGAAGCCGCGCGCGAAGTTTTGGCTGCGGGGGAGAATGCGACATGGTTGCCGGATGCCATAGGCCCGGCGAGCGATTTTGAACCCCGTTTCAACGATGAAGATGTCGCCTCATTGCGCGCTGCGCGCCAAGCCGTTGGCGATGACCTCTGCTATCTTGGCAAGACGCTTCCCCCGCTCGACTTGTTGGCCGATGTCGATGCCATTCTTGCAGCACATGACAGCTTGCAAAAGGCGGCGAGCATTGAGCAGACGATTGCCGATGGCGGGGTTTGGCGGCTGCGGGACACACAGTCACAAACAATCGCTTTAGCGGAGTCCACCGAAAAGCAGCTTTCTGCGTGGAATCAGCGTCGTCTCGACCTCGACAGGTCTTCAAGTCCGCTCGACTCGGCCCTTGTGGACCTCATGGACCCGGCAGGTGCTCCCATACGCGAAGCCTTGCTTCAGCTCCGCGATGAAGCCAGTGCGTTGGAGGAGGATCAGCGCTTCTTTCTGACCCGACCTGTCGTGCTGTCTGACAATTGTCTTGATGATCCGCGTTTCAGGACAAGCGTGACCGATCTGGCTGAAGGCGGGACAGGTTTGGGTGCGCTTGCCGGTCTGTTCGCCCGCACGACAAAAATCCATATCGCGGCAGTCAGGCTCAAAGGTAAGGCTCCATCGCTGGCCAGCGATTGGCAAGCCATCGCCCGCTTCATTGATGCGACTGATCGAGCGCACAGCTTTGTGCAGAGTTGGAACCACGCTTGCTCCGGGACGGGTTTGCCTGCGATCACGGCGACTGGCACGGCGGCGGGGCGCGATGCCTTGAAGCTGCTAGACCGCCTAGATGCGCTCTCGGTGCTCATCACCGATGCCGAGCGCCTGACCCACGAGGTTCGGACTTTGATGCCGCGTTGGCGTGGACCGATCGATCAACACTCAGATCCCGCTGACGTCCTCGACTGCCTTCACGTTCACCTCGAACTGGCCGGGCTCCAGACAGCTCGGTCGATGCGTAAATCGCTGCTTCAATCCGTTGGTCGAGGCGATACAGCCATTCATGAAGATGTCCGCACCTTGGCCGCACGTATAGGCGAACAGGTTTTGACCCGGCAGGTGTTGGCGGCGGAAGTCTCGCGCAGTTCCGCAAGGATCGCCCATTTGCATGGGTTGCAACAGCATTGGGAGACGATTCGCACCATATCGGGCCAGATCAAGGATAGCGGCGCTCCACTATGGGCAGCGCAGCTTTTGTCGACGCCGGCGGGCGCTGTCGACCTATTGTGTCCCGGCGATTGGCGGCAACGCTGGCGGTTGCGCCGACTTGACCGCTGGCTTGAGGAATCGAACCAATCGGCACGATTGCGGCAACTCCACAAGCAGCGAGAGCAGGCCGAGGCCGACCTTTCAAAGACTTACATTCGCACGATTGAACAGCGGACATGGCGGGCGCTGAAGGAAAAAGCTTCGCCCAGCGTCATGCAAGCGTTGGCCGCTTATGCAGTTGCGGTGGGCAAGATCGGGCGCGGAACCGGCAAGAGCGCAAATCGTCATCGTAAAACGGCGCGCAACGCGGCAGATGCCGTCAAGAGCGCATTGCCTTGCTGGATCATGCCCCATAGCCGCGTCTCGGAGTCCCTTCCGGCCGAACTCGGCATCTTCGATCTGGTGATTGTTGATGAGGCGTCGCAATCGACGCTGTCAGCGCTTCCTGCATTGTTCCGGGCAAAGCAGATACTCGTTGTTGGAGACGACAAGCAGGTCAGCCCGGACAATGTCGGCCTGAACATGGAACAGTCGAATGCGCTGGCGACGCGCTTCCTTTCAATGCAGGTGCCGCTGTTCATCGAACCGATGCGTCAGGAAAGCTCGCTGTATGACCTGGCGAGCGTCATCTTTGGGGCTGATCGTTTCATGTTGCGCGAGCATTTCCGATGCGCTGCGCCGATCATTGAATTTTCGAAGCGCCAATTCTACCGCAACGAGCTTTGCCCGTTGCGTCTTTCCAAAGCTTCGGAGCGCCTCGATCCTGTTCTGTCCGATGTTCTCGTGGTTGATGGCTATCGCAAGGGACGCAGCAAGACCAACCCGCCTGAAGCCGATTACGTCATTGAGGAATTGCGGTGTATCGCCGACGATCCATCATTTGACGGGCGGAGCATTGGTGTGACGACGCTGTTGGGAACCGACCAAGCAGCGTTGATCTATAGCCGGATCGAGAACGATCTCGGCATACCCTTCATCGAAAAATATCGGGTGCGGGTCGGCGACCCTGCGACCTTCCAGGGCGACGAACGGGACATCATGTTCCTTTCGATGGTCGCAACGCCCGGCAATGCATCGGCGTTGAGTGGGCTGGCCTTCGAGCAACGCTTCAACGTGGCAGCGTCCCGTGCGCGCGAAAGGATGATTCTTGTTCGATCGATCGAGCTTGAGCAGCTTAGTCCCGCCGATAAACTTCGCCGTGCCTTGCTCGAGCATTTCCGCTCGCCTTTCCCGAACGACACCGACGAAGCGGCAGATGCCCGGCTGCGCTGTGAATCTGACTTCGAGCGCGAGATTTTCGATGCCTTGCATGACCGGGGATATACTCTTGATACTCAGGTACGGGTCGGTCAGCATCGCATCGACATAGTGGTCGAAGGCGATGATGATCGTCGGCTCGCCATCGAATGTGACGGTGACCGCTACCACGGACCGGAACAATGGCCTGCGGATATGCAGCGCCAGCGAACACTCGAACGCGCCGGGTGGCGCTTCTGGCGCTGTTTTGCCTCGCGCTTTGTGCGCGAAAGCCAAGCTGTCCTCGACGAACTGTGCACGCTCCTTGACTCGATGGACATCAAGCCCAGAGCGGCAGGTCGGCGATCTACGGTCTACACCGAATACAAGGAATGGAGCTCGGTCGGCTTTGGGGAAGACCTGATCGAAGCCGGCGGTGATGGGCAAGATACGCCAATTACGTTGGCCGATGAGCCAGCTTCAGAATCGGCCACTCGCACACTGACGATCACCGACGTTCCGGTCGAAGAAGGCAACCTCCCGCTGAGTCCCCAGATTGGGCCAGCAACCGACCAGTTGCGAACAACGGAGGCACAGGTTCAGGACGCTATTCTCCAACTTATGAGTGATGGCCAAATTTGGACCAATGCGCAGTTGAAGGCGCGGATACCGGAATTGATTGCGCTGACACCGGGCGATCGGAAGCGGTCTCCGTCGCGTCCCCGCGAAGAAAAATGGGAAGAGCTCGTCAATAATGCGCTGACCCGAATTGGCCGCAGCAATTCGCTTTACGCCCGCGGCCTCGTCGAAAATGTCGGGGTAGGGCTGCATCGCCGGATTGGCGGCGTGAGGCAGGAACAGGAACTAAAGGATTAACCGGTGAAGATATCTCAGGCCCTCGACAAGATCGACGAAAAGCAGCTCTTCGTCCCGGCGTTCCAGCGCGAATACGTCTGGAAGCGCGACGATGCCAAGCAGCTCGTGGATTCGCTGATCAAGGAATATCCGACCGGCACCATGCTGACCTGGGAAACCAACACGCCACCGGAATTGAAGGGACCGCACAAATACAACGAGAAGCAGGGGGCGGTCAGGATACTGCTGGACGGACAGCAGCGGTTGACGACGCTCTATATGCTCATTCGCGGAGACCTGCCGCCCTATTATACCGCTCCCGAAATCCTCAATGACACGCGCGGTCTCTATGTGAACGTCGAAACGCGAGAGCTGGAGTATTACAAGAAGCTCAAGATGGAGAATGACCCGCGCTGGCAAAATCTGACCGATATTTTTCAACGCAAGGTTCGCGCCAAGGATGTTGTCCGCTCGCTGGAGGACAGGGGCGAGGAGGTTCCGCGCGAGCGCGACGACCTGATCGACGACAATGTGAAGTCGATCGAGAACATCCTCGACCGGGAGTTCCCCGAACAGACCATTCCTGTGAAGGCCAGCATACGCGAGGCCATCGACATCTTCTACAAGGTGAACGCCAGCGGCGTTTCCTTGACCGAGGCGGAGTTGGCCCTGGCGCAGATTTCCGGATACTGGCCGCAGGCCCGCGACATTTTCAAGGCGAAGCTGACCGAACTGGAAAAGCGCGGATACACCTTCAAGCTCGATTTCATCGTCTATGCCCTGCTCGCCTGTCTCTATCACTCCGGCTCGAACATGCACTTCCTGCATGACCAGAAGAATGACGGGCCGATTCAGGAGGCCTGGAAAAAGCTGGAATCGCAGACGCTCGATTATGTCGCCAACATCATGCAGTCGCACGCCTTCATCGACCACACCGATGAGGTGAACTCGATCTACGCGCTGATTCCGATCATTACCTACTGCTTCCAGCAGGACGGGCATCTGACCGGCTTGCAGATCAAGAAACTGGTCAAGTGGTTCTATTACGCGCAAATCCGGACACGCTACGTCAGCCAGCTACCGCAGAAGCTCGACCGCGATCTCAAGGTCGTCAAGGATTCAACCCAGCCGTTCGATGATCTGTTGCAAATCATCAAGGACGAGAGGACGCTGGAAATCAGCCCGGACGAGTTTGTCGGAAGAGCGATTTCGCATCCGCTCTACCCAATGATGCGCTGGTATTTCAAAAGCAAAGGCGCGACCTGCTTCACGACCGGCATCAAGCTCTCGCAGTCGATGGGCAAGAAATACGCGCTGGAGAACGATCATATTTTCCCGTTCTCGAAGCTCAAGGCCGCCGGATACGGAACCGATAATCGGATCAAATACGCGCTCGCGCAAGAAATCACCAACCGGGCGATTCTGACGCAGATCGCCAACCGGACGAAAAGCGCGACCAATGCGGAGGACTACCTCGCAGAAATCGCTGCCAAGAATCCGGACTCGCTGGCGCGTCAGTGCATTCCAGATGATCCCGAACTGTGGAAACTAGAAAACTACGAACGCTTCCTTGAGAGGCGGCGCGAAATGCTGGCTTCCGAACTCAATGGATTCCTGAGTTCGATTACCGATCTAGCCGTCGGCGACGTGCCCATCACACTTGAGGAAATGATCAGCGAGGGTGAAAGCGAAGAGCTGGAGTTTAAGCAAACCCTGCGCTGGGACGTGAACGAAGGCCGGGTGAACAAGGAACTTGAGGCAGTGGTCGTCAAGACCATTGCGGCCTTCGGCAACAGCTTCGATGGGGGCACCTTGCTGATTGGCGTGGCCGACAGCGGCGACGCGGTGGGGCTGGAGCAGGATTTCGCTTGCCTTGGCGACGCCGACCGGGATCGTTTCGAGATCCATTTGCGAAATTTGTTCGCACAAGCCTTCGGCCAGAATTTCACGGCGGGGAAACTGAAGATCAGCTTTCCCGAGGTGGCTGGCGTCGAAATCTGCAAGATCGAGGTCCGTCCGTCAGATGCTGCAATCATCGTGTCCGGTAAGGACAAGAACGGCGTCGGCTATGAGCGGCTGTATGTTCGCAGCGGCAATTCGTCGCCCGAGATGCCCTTGAGCGAAATTCCGGCCTTTCTGTCGAAACGCTTCAAAGCGGCATAGATAGACCGAGTTACGGTTTCATCGCGCTGCCCTTCGGGCAACCCGCTCTATTCGCTCACGCGAACCAAGCCTGTAGTCTTGGCCCTTCGGGTGACGATCGGGAGCGTAGGAAATTGAGCGGAATTTTCAAAGGACGCACTCTGTCCCGCGCTGCGCGCTCCTGAGGGTGCGGCGTTTTTAGGCTGACCCGCAGGCACTCTTGCCTCTCTCCTGGCCGGACGCCCGCTGGCCCACAGGTCCGGGCGCAGGGCGTCCGTCGGCGTCGCGCCGTGCAAGGGTGCCGTTTCCTGTTCGGCCGCTGCGCGGCGGGGTTGTCTCGATGATCTTCGACTG